>CAYXWH010000003.1:0-82075 GCA_964468755.1 uncultured Dehalococcoidaceae bacterium | reverse complement strand
TGACTGCTCCGCCTGCATCCTCACCCCCAAGATGACCCTGGCCGGCTCTCACCCCAATATTGAGTTGCTCACCTACAGTGAAGTAGAAGAGGTCTCCGGCTACGTCGGCAATTTCAAGGTCAAAATCAGGAAAAAGGCAAAGTATGTAGACTGGAGCAAGTGCACTGGTTGCGGCCGCTGTATGGAGATATGCCCGACTGCTGTGCCCGATGATTTTGAGGAAGGACTGGGCAAGCGGAAAGCTATCTACAAGCAGTTTGCCCAGGCGGTGCCCAATAAGGCAGTCATTGACCCCAAGTTCTGTCGGCATTTGAAAGGACTTGCCGAGGGGAAGGACGTATGCCGCCTCTGTGAGATAGGTATCGAGAAGAAGGGTATTCCGGGCTGTGAGGTAGGCGCCATTGACTTCGACCAGCAGGACGAGGTAATTGAGGTAGAGGTCGGCGCCATAATAATCACCACCGGCTTCCAGGTCTTTGACCCCACCCCCATCTATCAATACGGCTACGGGCGTCTGGACAACGTGATGACCAGCATGGAGTTTGAAAGAATGGTCAATTCGGCAGGGCCAACCGGCGGTCATATTGTGCTTAAAGATGGCTCGGAGCCGGAGAGTATTGCGCTGATACACTGTGTGGGTAGTCGAGATGAGAAGTATCACGAATACTGCTCGCGGGTCTGCTGCATGTACTCCATGAAGTTCGCCCACCTGATAAAGGAGCATACCAGTGCCGATGTGTACGAGTTTTATATAGACATCCGGAGCTTCGGCAAGGGCTACGAGGAGTTCTATAACCGGATTCTGAATGAGGGCACGGTCTTCTTCCGCGGTAAGCCGGCGGAGATAACCAATGTGGCGGAAACTCCCGAAGAGGAAGGCAAACTGATTATCCAGTTCGAAGATACCCTGGTGGGACGGCAGCGCCGGGTGCCCGTGGATATGGTTGTCCTGAGCTGTGGGCTGGAACCGCAGTCGGACGCCGGGGTGGTAGCCCGCATGTTTAATATCAGCCGCAGTGCTGACGGCTTTTTCCTGGAGAAACACCCCAAGCTGGACCCGGTAGCCACCATGACCGACGGTATATTTGTGGCTGGTTGCTGTCAGGGTCCCAAGGATATACCGGATACGGTGGCTCAGGCATCGGCAGCCGCTGCCGAGGCGTTATCCATGATAAGCCGGGGAAAAGTGGAGATTGAGGCAGCCACGGCGGTAATTAACGAGCAGCTCTGTACCGGTTGCCAGCTCTGCCTGGCCAATTGCCCCTACTCCGCTATCTCATTTGATGAAGAGAAAGGGGTCTGTCGGGTCAATGAAGCCCTGTGTAAAGGCTGCGGTGTCTGCGTTGGCGGTTGTCCCAGTGATGCCGTAAGCCTCAGCCATTTCACCAATGAGCAGATATTAGCCCAGATGGAAGGTGCTCTGCAATAGAATGAATCGCTTGACATAACTTCCCAAACCGATGCCCGATAAGGGGGTCATATGGCTGAGAAGGTAAATCTTACCATAAATGGTGTAAAAGTCACCGCCAGCCGGGGAGCAACGATTCTGGAAGTCGCCAGAGAGAACGGCATCGATATCCCCACACTATGCTATGTAGATGGCTTGCCGCCGATTGGTGCCTGCCGTATATGTGTCGTCGAGGTTGAAGGCTCGCGGACACTGGTGGGTTCCTGCCATACCCCGGCCACTGAAGGAATGGCAGTGCATACCCATTCCGACAAGGTGGTGAAGACTCGCCGTATTTTGATCGAGCTCATGCTCGCCAGCCACCCTGATTCCTGCCTGGTCTGTGATGAAGCCAACCGCTGTGAGCTGCGTAAAATGGCGGCTGAGCTTGATATCGGACTGCCCAGGTTCCGGGTAAGAAAACACTACTATACAATTGAAGACGACAACCCCTATATTGTCCGTGACATGTCCAAGTGTATCCTGTGCCGGAGATGTGTCAGCGCTTGCCAGGATAAAAACGGGGAGAAAGCATTCAGCATCGCTTACCGGGGTTTTGATAGCAAGGTTGTGTATCACCTTGACAACCCGGTGGATATTGAGGTTTGTCGGGACTGTGATAGCTGTATTGAGCTGTGCCCCACCGGGGCATTGAGTAAACCGGGTGAGGTTGGTCGACAGAAGTCGGGGAAGTGCCAGTTTATTAAAGGCTAGGTGCTTCCGGTAGAGAGGAGGCGCACGGTGAGCAGCAGTCAACAGCCGGTTACCGGGCAGCGGGTACCAGAAAGCCTGCTGATTGCCTTGAAAGAGGCACAGGACAGGCATGGCTATCTGTCCGAAGAAGTCATCACCGAAATCGCCGGTTCCTTCGGTATTCCGTTACACGATGTCTATGGGGTAGCCTCTTTTTATTCATTTCTTGCCACCAGGCCGATGGGCAGAAATGTCATCAGGATCTGCAAAAGCCTGCCGTGCTATCTGAAGAATTACCAGTTGATTGTTGAAACGGTGGCAAAAGAACTTGGAATCAGACCCGGTGAGACTACGGCTGATGGGCGCTTTTCTTTTGAGTTGACCAACTGTATCGGTCTCTGTGACCAGGCACCGGCAATGCTGGTTAATAATGACCCCCATGTTCATTTAACACCGGGTAAAATAGCCGGGATTTTACGGCAGTATCAATAAATAGATATCTCAGGGAGAATGCACCATGCCTCAGGAACGGGTGGTCTTAAAGAACTGCGGGGTGATTGACCCGGGGGATATCGCCAGCTATCTGGAGAGTGGCGGCTTTGCCGCCCTGAACAAAGCCCGGAATGAGATGACCCCGGAAGCGGTCATAAATGAGGTCAGGGTATCCGGGTTGCGGGGGAGGGGTGGTGCCGGGTTCCCCTGCGGACTGAAGTGGGAAGGCGCCCGTAAAGAGCCGGGCGAGGAGAAGTACGTTATTGCTAACGCTGATGAAGGTGAGGTGGGTACATTCAAAGACAGGCACATCCTGGAGCATGACCCGTTCACGCTGCTGGAGGGACTGGCTATTGCCGGATATGCCGTTGGCGCCGGAAAAGGGTTTATCTACCTGCGTGCTGAATACCGCTATCTCCTTGACGGGCTGCAAAATGCGGTACATCAGGCGAAACAGTCATCGCTGCTGGATGGATTTGACATTGAGGTTCGTGAGGGAGCCGGGGCGTACATCTGCGGCGAGGAATCTGCCCTGATGGAGTCTATCGAGGGGAAGCGGGGGGAGGCCCGCTATCGTCCTCCGTTTCCCACGGCGGTCGGTCTGTATGGTAAACCGACCACCATCAATAATGTGGAAACCCTGATGAATATACCGCCCATTATTCTCAACGGCGCCGATTGGTTTAGCCGGATGGGGACGGAGCGGAGCAAGGGTACCAAGGTGTTTTCGGTCAGTGGTGACGTAGCCAGGCCCGGTGTGTATGAACTGGTTCTGGGCAGCCCATTGCGGGAGCTGGTGGCGGATTTAGCTGCGGCGAAAAGCCCCAGGCTGATTCAAATCGGTGGTGCCACGGGAAGAGTTATGCCCGGGGAAATGATGAATACCTCGCTTGCCTTTGAGACCGTTCTCGGTGCCGGTGCCGTCACCGTTTTTGACAAAAGCCGTGATGTGATTGAAATAGCGTACCGGACAATGGAGTTCCTTGCCGAAGAGTCTTGTGGCAAGTGCACTCCCTGTCGGCAGGGGACTGAAGTAATGGTGTCCATTCTGGACAGGTTCCGCCGGGGTGAAGGCACTCAACAGGATATCAAGGCGATGAAAGAGCTGTCGGAGGCGATGATGCTGTCATCCCTGTGTGGACTGGGGCAGGCGGCACCGAACGTGGTTATGGATACCTTGCAGTATTTTCCTGACGCCTATGAAAAGCGAATTCGAGGAAACTAAGCGGGGGGAGTGACATGAAAACAATCACCGCGCAGAAGCCTTTTGATGAAATTATGCAGTATCTGGCGAAGTGCCAGACCGTGTATCTTATTGGTTGCGGTACCTGTGCCACCATGTGCCGTACCGGGGGTAAATCCGAGGTTATCCAGATGCAGGAAAAGCTGGGAGCCGCTGGCAAGAAGGTAAGCGGGTGGATGGTGATTCCCACCGCCTGTGATGAACTCACCAGGGATGCCCTTCTGGAAAACGCGGAGGAAATCAGGGCGGCGGACTGCTTGCTGGTGATGACCTGTGCCATTGGTGTGCAGACGGTAGCCATCCATCTCCCGGAAGCCAGGCCAGTTTATCCGGCTCTGGATACCCTCTTTCTGGGTATTGAAGACAGGCCGGGACATTTCATTGATGTGTGTACGCAGTGTGGAAGTTGTGTGCTGGGAAGAACGGCGGGGATTTGTCCTCTGGTCAGGTGCGCCAAGAGTCTGTTTAACGGGCCCTGTGGTGGTTCTGCCGACGGTAAATGTGAGATATCCCCGGATGTTCCCTGTGCCTGGCAGTTGATTTATGACCGACTCGCCGAAATGGGCCGACTGGATGAAATGGCTGAGATTGTACCGGTTAAAGACTGGAGCAGCAGTATATCGGGTGGGCCGAGGAGTGCCGAAGTTGAGGCTGGCTGTGGTCTGGTATCGGCTAGGAAGCAGGTTGAGGAACAATAGACTTTTTCGGCGACACTGTTTTTCACTACTATCAGCCGTGACAGGATAGGGAATGCCGATGGTTGCCAATAGTGTGGATGACATGTTTCCCGGTGGAGACGGCCCGGAACGTACTCCTGAAGAAGCAACCCTCATGCTGCGATTGAGGGTATTCAACCGGATGCGGTGGTCAGCCATTGCCGGGGTAATTGCCGCCACCCTGGTAGCATCGTATGTATTTCACATCGGTTTCTCCACCCTGCCGGTATATATTATCTGTGGTTTTATGGCGCTGTATAATCTGGTGCGGTGGTGGCAGTTTCGCAACCTGGAGAAAGAGAGCGCGGAAACATTTATCCCCAAGGCAAGGAGCATCAGCTACAACCACATTATTATTGATTTGGTGGCGCTCACCATACTTCTCCATTTTACCGGGGGTATAGAAAACCCGTTTACCTTCTTTTTTGTTTTCCATATTATTGCCGCCAGTATCGTGCTGCATTACCGGACGGTATATTTGCTGGCTACGCTGGCGATTGCGATGTTCGGACTGCTGGTGGGACTGGAGTATAGCGGCGTGGTGCCCCACGTGAATCTGGCGGGATTCGCCGCGCCGGACCTGTATCGAGAAGGGAGCTATATCCTGGCAGTGCTGGCGGCTTTGGCGACAGTGCTCTATACCACGACTTACATGGCTACCGCTGTCTCCGGTGAGTTGAGAAAACGGCAACGGCAGGTTGTGGATTTACGGGAGCGGTTGCTTGAGGAAAAGACCGGTGAACTGGAGAAGGCTTCCGTTGAGGTAGCCAAGCTGGAAGATGAACGAGGGCAGTTCCTGCGCTTTATCGGCATTGCGGCCCATGATTTGAAAGCGCCGCTGACCGCCATTCAGGGCTTCTTATGGGTTATCCTGGGTGGCTTCGCCGGAGAAATCACGGAACGGCAGAGAAATATGATGGAAAGGAGCGCCCGCCGGATTACGGAATTGCTGGCTTTAATCAGCGACCTGCTCGATATACCCCGTATTGAAACCGGCCAGATTGTACAGGAAATGAAGGAAATATCCCTGCGCCAGGTGATTAAGAATTCCCTGGAGGGTCAGCGTGACCTGGCGAAGGAAAAGGGAGTGAAGCTGAAGGTGGAGCTGCCGGAGGGATTGCCCAAAATCAGAGGCTCGAGTGCTCGTTTGCAGCAGGTGGTAACCAATCTGGTAAATAATGCTATCAATTATACCCCTGAAGGCGTGATTACGCTCAGAGTGGCGGATCGGCCCAGAGACCTGCTCGTTGAGGTAATGGATACCGGAATAGGCATTCCGCAGGAGGAGCAACTCCGGCTCTTTGAAGACTTCTTCCGTGCCAGCAATGTGCCCGGTAAAGGTACCGGTCTGGGACTGTCCATTACCAAGAGGATTGTTGAGGCTCACGGGGGTAAGATATGGGTGGAGAGTCCCTGCCCTGAAACTGGCACCGGGAGTAAGTTCAGCTTTACACTGCCCAAACTGAGGTCAAGGAGGCAACGGTAATGAAAGCAGGAACCAATCTGGAGAAGATTCTGGAGAGTGGTCGGTTTGCCGTTACCGCTGAAGCCGGGCCCCCCAAAGGGACCAGCCCTGCGGTGATTCAGAGAAAAGGAGAGCTGTTGAGAAACTGCTGCGATGCGGTCAATATAACCGATAATCAGACGGCAATTGTGCGTATGTCCAGCCTGGCTGGCTGTGTGCTGTTAAAGCAGCAGGGGGTTGATCCGGTGATGCAAATGGTGGTTCGGGACCGGAACCGGCTGGCTCTGCAGGGCGATGTGCTTGGTGCGGTGGCACTGGGTATCGGCAATTTCCTCTGTCTCTCCGGCGACCACCAGAAGTTTGGCAACCACCCCACTGCCAAAGGGGTTTATGATATCGACTCCGTCCAGTTGATTCAAATGCTGAAGCAAATGCGTGACGAGAAGAAGTTTCTCAACGGTGAGGACATCTCCGGTGAAGTTCCCATCTATATTGGTGCCGCTGCCAATCCCTTTGCTGACCCCTTTGAATTCCGCGTGGAGCGACTGGCCAAAAAGGTCAAGGCCGGGGTGGACTTTATTCAGACCCAGGCGGTATACGATGTGCCCAAATTTGCCAGATATATGGAGATAGCGACTGACCGGGGACTGGATAAGCAGGTGCATATTCTCGCCGGTCTGATACCTATACGGTCGGTTGGTATGGCGCGCTACATGAGAGACTATGTATCCGGCGTGAGCGTGCCCGATGAAATCATTACCAGACTGGAAAATGCGACCAGTGCCAAGGAAGAGGGAGTCCGGATAGTCCTGGAGATTGCTGAACAGATTAAGGAAATCCCTGGTGTTCATGGCATTCACATTATGGCTGTGGGCTGGGAGGATATCGTTCCGGACACAGTAAGCAAGGCTGGACTAATGCCCAGACCTATATTATAATCCAAGGAGGTGGATATGTCAGGAAAGATACTGGTAATCGATGATGACCCTGATATCCTTGATGCAGTGGCAATGATACTTGAATCTCAAGGTTATGAGGTAGTTACCGCTCGGGATGGACTGGAAGGGCTGGCCACCCTCAAGGCAGAGAACCCTGACCTGCTGATGCTCGACTTGATGATGCCCAAGATGGACGGGTTTGCTTTTTGTAAAGAGCTCCAGGACCCCAGGTGGTCCAAGTTTCGTCACACTCCCATTCTTATACTCACTTCAGTTCGGGAAGAAGCCAGTCGACGGCGTTATGAACTGGAAACCGGGCTGGAATTGGATGTGGACGACTATCTGGAAAAGCCCATGTCTCCCGATGTTCTGCTGGAGAGGGTTAACAAGTTAATGAAGAAGCAGCAAAGTGTTTAAGACATCCGGTTATATAAGCATGTAAGGAGGCACGTTGCCATGGAGAAAGTAGCCAAAATACTGCTTATTGATGATGATGTTGATTTTGTTGACTCAACCAGAACCGTCCTGGAAAGCAAGCCTTATCAAGTGGTTGTCGCCCTAGACGGTGATGAGGGGCTGCGCAAGGCGCAGGAAGAAAACCCTGATTTGATTCTCCTGGATATTATAATGCCGGTGAAGGACGGTTTTACGGCTGCTGAACAGTTGAAGAAAGACCCGCGGCTCAGCAAGGTCCCGGTACTCATGCTTACCAGCTTTGCGGCGCGGGGTGGGGAAACGGGCCTTGCCCGTAGCCGGGGAATGAGTCTGGAAACCGAGGACTACATAGATAAACCGGTCAGTCCGCAGGAGTTGCTGGCTACGGTAGAGAAACACCTGAAGAAGGTTGGTTTCTAGCGGAGGCTTGTGCATCAGCCTGTCGGCGAATTATTTCACCCCCTGAATGATATTGTATAAGTACCCGGGTCTGTGACCGCGATGACACCCGGTGATGTTTGCGGTCAGAAGGCGCTGGAAGTCCGGGAAGATGATGTTCACGCTCCTTAGAAGCGAATGAATCTTGGAAACGAGGTGACTGATGGTTAAAGAACTGCCTGTAATCTATTTACAGACTGCCGCTTGTAGTGGCTGCGCTGTTTCCTTGCTCAATTCAGCCAGTCCCACCATAAAAAACCTGTTAATCGACCAGATAATCCCCGGTGTGCATATTAATCTCAAGTTCCACCCGGTCATTATGGGTGGCTCCGGGGATATAGCCATTAAGGCGATGGAGGATACGGCCAGAGACAAGAAAGAAGAATATGTCCTGGTTGTTGACGGTGCGGTGCCTACAGCTACCGATGCTGTTTATGGCGCCATCGGCGAGCGGAACGGAGAACCGGTCACCATGCTGGAGCGGGTGACCGAGCTGGCTCAGGATGCCATGGCGGTTATTGCCCTGGGTACCTGCGCTTCGTTCGGCGGTATTCCCGCCGCCAAGCCGAATCCTACCGGGGCAAAATCGGTCAGGCAGGTGCTTGAGGAGCAGGGGATTCACAAGCCGCTGGTAAACGTGCCGGGTTGTCCCCCGCATCCTGACTGGTTTACCGGGACCGTCGCCGGTATTATTATGAATGGACTGCCCAATCCCGAAGACCTTGATGACCTGCTCAGACCTCTGGCGTACTATGGTAAACTGGTTCATGAGAACTGCCCCCGCCGTGCCTACTTTGATGAGGGCAAATTTGCCAAGAAACCCGGAGATGAGGGCTGTCTCTATGAGCTTGGCTGTAAGGGGCCGATAACCTATGCCGACTGCCCCCTGAGGCGGTGGAACAATGGTACCAACTGGGTCATCGGGGCTGGCGCTCCCTGTAACGGCTGTACCCAGCCCGAGTTCCCTGACCTGACCGCACCATTCTATGAGAAGCTGGTTGACGTCGAGCTGCCGACAATCGGTGCCTGCTGGACCACGGACAAGGAGGAAGAGTAATGGGCAAGATAGTAATCGATCCCGTAACCAGGATTGAAGGACACCTGAAAATCGAGGCTGTGGTTGAGAATGGAGTGGTCAAGGATGCGCGGGCTACCGGTAACCTCTTCCGGGGCATTGAGCTTATCCTCAGGGGCAGGGACCCCAGGGATGCTCAGGTAATAACCCAGCGGATTTGCGGTGTCTGTCCCCAATCGCACGGCATTGCGGCGGCACTGAACCTGGATAGCGCCTTCGGTATTGCCGATAAAATACCGGAGAATGCCCGGATTATACGCAACCTTATTCAGGGCGCCCACATTGTTCAGGATCATATCCTCCACTTCTATCATTTAACGGCACTTGACTATGTGAACGTCGCCGATGTTGCCTCGTATGAGGGCAATAATTCTGAGCTGAATTCAATAAAGGATTTTATCGCGCGGGGTGAACTGGGCCCGTTTTTCCCCCGGTACGAAGGAGACTACCGCCTGTCGCCGGAACTCAATCAGCAGGCGGTGGCGCACTATGTAAAGGCTCTGGAAATCAGACGCACCGGTCATGAGATGGTCAGCATTTTCAGCGGTAAAATTCCGCACAGCGTGGGGGTGGTGCCCGGTGGGGTTACCAGCGTGCCCACAACGGATAACATAATGGCTTTTCTCTGGAAATTAAGGGTATTGCAGGACTTCATTGATAATGTATATATACCGGATGTCCTGGCGGTAGCCGGCGCCTACATGGACTATGCTGAAATCGGGGTGGGCTGTCGGAACCTGCTGTCGTATGGCGGTTTTGACCTTGTGGGCGATAATCCGGATTATACCCGGCGGAATCGCTTGTTCCAGCAGGGTACCCTGTCCAGCGACCTTAAAACGGGTGACCTGGATACGGATAAGATAGCCGAGTATGTCAGGTATTCCTGGTATGAAGATGCCACCACCGGCAGGCATCCCGCTCAGGGAGAGACGACCCCGAGGTATGGCAAGGACGGCGCTTATTCGTGGGTAAAAGCGCCTCGCTATGATGGCAAAGTCTATGAGGTGGGCCCGCTGGCCAGGGTGGCGGTTACCTATGCCCGCGGTGATGCCGGAATGACTGAACTGGTTAACGGTGCTCTCAATCAGCTCAAGGCATCCCCGTCAGCATTGTTCTCGGTAATGGGGCGCCATCTGGCACGGGCGCTGTCCGCCAAGTTTATCGCCGATACTATGGACCAGTGGCTGCTGGCGTTGAAGCCGGGAGAGCCGACCTTCGTTGAGTATGAGATTCCCGACCAGGCCACGGGTATGGGACTGACTGAAGCCGCTCGTGGCGCCCTCGGTCACTGGATTGAGATAGAGGACAAGAAGATCGCCAATTACCAGTGCGTGGTACCGACCACCTGGAATGTATCGCCGATGGATGACAGCGGTAACCACGGGCCAATCGAGCAGGCGATAATAGGTACCGGGGTAAAGGATGAGAGCAACCCCTTTGAAATCGTACGTATCATCCGTTCCTTTGACCCCTGTCTTGCCTGTGCTGTTCATATGGTTACCCCCCGGGGGAGAGACCTGGGTAAGTTCCGGGTAGTGTAACCGCATAAGGAGGTAACATGATTCTTTCGGAGCAAAAACCATTTGACGAGATACTGGGTTATTTAGAGGGGGAAAAGAACGTTTTTATCCTGGGCTGCAATGGCTGCGCCCAGTCGTCAGGCAGCGGCGGTCCGCAGCAGGTTGCCGAGATGAAGCAGAAGCTGGAAGAAGCCGGAAAAAACGTCACCGGTACCAAGGTCATCGATTTTCTCTGTGAGAAGGCTCTGGTAAAGTCGGGGCTCAGGGGCAGGATTGACGAGGTTGCCGCTGCCGACTCTATTCTGATTATGACCTGTGGTGTTGGTGTTCAGGCGGTTGCCGCCTCGGTAAACAAGGTCTGCCATCCGGCCTGCAATACCATTAACCTGGGCGGGAGCCGGGGGGAATGGCAGGGCAGTGAACGGTGCCAGGAATGCGGTCAGTGCCTCCTCGACTATACCGGGGGCATATGCCCGCTCACGGCGTGCACCAAGGGCCTGGTGAGTGGTGCCTGTGGCGGAGCGTCCAACGGGAAATGTGAGCTTGACCCCAAGCGGGACTGTGGATGGGAGCTGATCTATCAACGACTGAAAGCCAAAGGACAGCTTGACAAGCTCAGGGTATTTATTGAACCCCTGGATAACAGTAAGTTAATGGCGAAACCGGCGCTGCTATCCACCTCACGCTATGCACTGGAGCAATATGACCAGGAGGAGAAAGTAAAGTGAGCTTGCAATCAGAACTGGAAGCCGGGAAATTTGTCATTACCGCTGAGGTGGGCCCCCTGAAGGGAACCGATACCACCGAGATTGAGGAAGTGGCGGAGATTCTTAAAGGCAAAGTGACTGCGGCTAACGTCACTGACCAGCAAAGCTCGGTGATGAGACTGGGTTCACTTACTGTTGCCCATTTGCTGGCGGAGAGAGGGCTGGAGCCTATCTTTCAGATGACCTGCCGGGACAGGAACCGCATAGCCTTGCAGTCAGATTTGCTGGGTGCCTGGGTTATGGGTATCAAGAACGTGCTGGCTATTACCGGGGACCTGCCCGCGCTGGGTGACCATCCCCAGGCAAAGCCGGTCTTTGATCTGGACTCGGTACAGCTCCTGTGGACGATAAGCCGGTTGAATGCCGGATATGACATCGTTGGCAATGAACTAAAGGGCAAGCCGGATTTCTTCCCCGGAGCCGTGGTAAAAGTTGAGTCGGACACCGAAGCTGCCATGGAGCTGCAGCTGGTGAAGATGGAGAAGAAGATTAAAGCCGGGGCGAGGTTCTTCCAGACGCAGGCGGTCTATGATGTCGACCACTTTGCCCGATTCATGAAGCGGGTGGAGGGACTGGGCGTGTCGGTTCTGGCAGGGGTAATCCCGCTCAAGTCAGCCGGTATGGCGCGGTTTATGAACAAGAATGTCTCCGGTGTCTTCGTGCCGGAAGAGCTGATAGCCAGGATGGCTGAGGCGGAAGACCGGGCGGCAACCGGCATAGAAATCGCGGCGAACCTGATTAAGGACTTGAAGGACCTCTGCCAGGGGGTGCATATTATGGCTATCGGCTGGGAGAAAAGGGTACCGCAGATACTGGACGCCGCCGGTATTTCATCGTAGACCGGGTGTTATGTATCGACAGCGAAGGATTAATACTCGCTGGAGATGAAGTCCTTAATCTGAGCAAAGCTGAAAACCGGGCCATCGCGGCATACGTAAAGATCGCCGATATTGCAGCGACCGCACTTGCCGATGCCGCATTTCATTCTCTTTTCCAGGGTGGTTATCATCTGCTCCGGGGTAAAGCCGAGCTTCTCCAGTACCGGGAATGTAAAGCGTATCATGACCGGGGGCCCGCAGACGATGGCTGCCGCATTCTTGGCGGAAGGAGCCGCCTGTTCCAGCACCTGAGGCACAAAGCCTACCCGTCCGCTCCACCCCTCATGCTCGCGGTCAATGGTGGTGGTCATTTTTACTGAACTATCCTTCTCCCAGGCGTCAAGGTCATAGGTGAAGCAGAGGTCGCCCGGGGTGCGGGCACCGTAGATAATGTCTATGTTTCCGTAGTCATTCCGGTTGTCCAGCACGTTCCAGATGAGCGAGCGCAGCGGCGCCAGCCCGATACCGCCGGCGACAAAGACCAGGTTCTTTCCCTTGAGGTAGTCCAGCGGGAAGCTGTTGCCATACGGTCCCCGGACTCCAATCTCTGCCCCGACCCCGAGGCGGTGCAGGGCGTTGGTGACCCTGCCTACCCGCTTCACGCAGCACTCCAGGTGGTCGCGCCGGGTGGGACTGGAGGAAATGCAGAAGGTAGCTTCACCGACACCGAAAACCGAGTACTCACCGAACTGGCCGGATTCAAAGGTGAATTGCTCGCGTAGTTTCTCGTCCTTGAAGTTAAAATGGAAGGTTCTGGTGTCGGCAGTTTCCTCGATTATTTTCTCGATGACGGCTATATTAGGTAGATACACATTCCCGTTGGCGGGGAACTTTTTTCTATTGCTGATGTCGGTTATTGCCATGGCTCTGCTCCATTTATACGGCTGAATGTTCCGGCACGCTCTCCAGTGTTTGCGTAATATCCCAGTTTACCGGGCAGAAGCGGATACAGCGGCCGCAGCCGGTGCAGGCGATTGTGTCGAAGAGGCGCGGGTAGAACTCGTACTTGTGGCAGACCTTTTGCCGCACCCGCTGCCACTTTTCCTCCCTGGGGTTTTCCGCCGGCATTTTGGTGTAAAGCGAGAAACTACAGCTATCCCAGTTTCGGAACCTGGCTCCACTTCCTTTGCTAATCTCATCATTAATGTCGAAACAGTAGCAGGTGGGACAGAGGAAGGTGCAGATACCGCAGGTGATGCACTTGGCGGCTACCTTCTCCCAGAAGTCCTTATCTTCAAATGAAGCCTGCAATTTATCGGCAATGCCGGTGGTGTCCAGCTTTCTGGTTACTTTCTGGTAGGCTGTCTCCCTGGACTGCTTGGCGCTGTCCTCATCGTTTGAAGATGCATCGGTGAGGCCACTCGACTTGCCGAGCAACTCTTTACCCTTATCGGTAATCTCTTCAATCAGGAGCTCATTCCCTATGTCGGTCAGCATGAGGTCAACATCCGCCGACTGTGCCGGGTGGATGCCCAGCGATGTGCAGAAACAGCTTTCGTACGGGTTGGTGCAGCCCAGCCCGACGAGCACGGTGTTCTGCCTTCGGGTGAGGTAGTAACGGTCTTCGTAGGTATCCTTGAAGACCATGTCAATTATAGTCAGCGCCCGGGCATCGCAGGGGCGGATACCAAAGATGATCTGCTTCTGCTCGGGAGTAACCGGCTCCAGTTGGTAACCCGCCTCGTCTTTCTGAAAGCGGAACATTGCCTCCATGTTGGGCAGGATATTGTTCTTGGGTGGGATAACGGTATTCCGGTACCAGGTGAGGAAGTCTGTATCCTTGCCGTCCCATTCCTCCATTCTGGCTACTCCGGTGGCTCTTGACGGAGTAAAGACAGTGAAGTCCGCCTGCCATTTGCTGAGCAGCTTACCTATATCTTTCTTTTTTATCTTCTTCATGTTATCACCGGATAAAATCTTCCGCTTCCTCCGGTACATAGGCGGTCATGAGTGGCGGGGCATCTTTATCAGTCCCCGCTTTATAGCCGAAGAGTTCTTCAACTATCTCGTCCATCTTCCCGGTAAGGCTGCGCAGGGGAATATTGACCGGACAGGCACGCTCACATTCACCGCAGTCGACACACCTGCCGGCAACATGGATAACCCGGGTTGCTTGGAAGACGAGGTTGTCCTGCCAGCGTGGTAGTGGAGATATCCACTGCGGCTCGGACTCTTCCACGAAGCAACGCTCACAGAAGCATGCCGGGCACACCTGACGGCAGGCGTAACAGCGAATACAGCGGCTGAACTCGTTCTTCCAGAACTCCCAACGTTCGGCGGGTGGCAGCGATTCCAGCTCCCGGATGTGGCTCCGGCTCAATTCACGGTCACCGACCACCACATTATCCTCGCCCAGAAGCAGGTCATACTCCTTTGGTGCCGGCGATTCGCAGCTGAGACAGTCGTCCCGAAGGACTTCGGTGATGGAGAACTCTTTGTTCTCTCCTCCGACCGCTACGGTTACCCGGTCATTGTCACGGGTGATATCATCAATTTCATCCCGGTCCCTGCCAACCAGTTTCTCGACCTTGCGCAGGTCGATTACCCCGGGACAGGGTATGCCCAGGATAAACACGTCCTCTCTGGCCAGCTGATTATCCTGGATGAGGCTGACGATAGAACGGGCGTCGCACCCCTTGGCGACGATACCCACCGGCCCCTCGATTTCATGAAGGAAAACACTGAGATTATTGGCAATAAAGGGGTTGATTACCAGGCGGTCAGTGTCTTCTTTGTCTCCGGTTATCAGTGGGGTGGTGGTAAACTTCAAGCTTCCCGGGGCAAAGCCGATAATAGCATTAACTTTACCCTGTTCCAGCAGATTCCTGGCTTCAGTTCGTAGTTTTGATTCTATGTCATTCATCAGCGAATAAATTATTGGGCCCGATTTCCTTTATTTCTCTGGTGACATCAGCCACTACCTGGGACCACTTGTCTCCCTCGGAAGCGGATACCCAGCTTGCCTGAACACGCTGGGGTTCAACACCTATGTATTCGAGGAACTTCTTGGTGATGGCGATTCTTCTCCGGGCGCGGTAGTTGCCCGTCTGGTAATGACAGTCGCCGGGGTGACAGCCGGATACCAGTACGCCATCGAAACCCATGCGCAACGCCTTGAGAATTAGCAGCGGGTCGACTCTACCTGAACAGGGAATCTTGATGATTCTGACGTTTGGTGGATACTTTTTACGGCTGGTTCCGGCTAAATCGGCGCCAGCATAGCTGCACCACCGACACAGGAAGCCGAGAATCTTCGGCTCCCACTCTGCATCTTGACTCATCTAACCTCAACAAAGAAAAAGGGAAATATCCAAATCTATACTAGCATAGATAGTGTTCCGGTTCAAGACAATGAGTGTTCAACTTACTATCAAAATCATAACGACTGGTAATTCTTTGCCTTTGTTGAAACGAGACGGTATAGTAATATTGTGTCCGGTTTTTTACCAGTACTGTGATTTCAATACTGTGATTTTCAGGTGCATTGATGAAGAGCAGCGATTTTGACTATTCTTTACCGTCGGAGATGATTGCACAAAGTCCGGTGGAGCCCAGGGACCACTCGCGGCTCCTGGTGCTCAATCGACAGGATGGCGCCACGGAGCATCGGCGTTTCTTTGAGATTACGGAATACCTGAGAGAGGGCGATGTCCTGGTGTTTAACGATAGCCGGGTTATCCCGGCCCGTCTTTCCGGGGTGAAGATTGATACCGGCGGCCGGGTGGAGATTTTGCTGCTGCGCCGGCTCGACGCCAATATCTGGGAAGCGCTGGTCAAGCCGGGGCGGCGTATGCGTGTCGGTGCCAGGGTTGAGGTGGTAGATTCTTATTCGGTTGGTACTACCGGCGAGGCGAAGCTATCGGCTGAGGTTGTCGAGCAGCGTCTGGACGGGATAAGGGTTATTCATTTCGGTGACGAGACCCTGTTGAGCACGCTGGGCAAGGTAGCGCTACCACCTTATATTCATGCCCCGCTTCATCAGCCGGAGCGTTACCAGACGGTATATGCCCGCGAGTCCGGGAGTGTCGCTGCGCCTACTGCCGGTCTGCATTTTACCCCTGAGTTACTCGACGCGGTTAAGCGAAAAGGCGCGAGATGTGTGTTTGTTACCCTGCATGTCGGGCTGGACACGTTTCAACCGGTCCGCGAGGAAGACCCCAGGGAGCATGCTATCCATCAGGAGTATGCGGTAATAGGTGCGGAGACCGCCGCTGCGTTATCGCAGGCGAAGCAGGACGGAAGGAGAGTCATCTGCGTGGGCACCACTGCGGTGCGCATAGTGGAACAGGCGGCAATGAACAGTGACCCGCTTGACCTCAAGCCATTCCGGGGCTGGGCCAGCCTGTTCATCCTTCCCGGCTACCGGTTCCGCATGGTTGATGCCCTGGTTACCAACTTCCATTTACCGAGGTCAACCCTGCTGATGCTGGTCAGCGCCTTTGCCGGAACGGAACAAGTCAGACAGGTTTACCAGGGAGCAATAGACCGGGGGTACCGTTTTTACAGCTTTGGCGATGCGATGCTGGTTTTGTAGTCTATCTGGAATGCCCGTAACCAAGCCCGGTGGCTAGTCCCCCCGTTTCCATAAGAAGACGGAACAGAGCAGGAATACTGCCAGGATCGCTGCGCCGGTAATGGAGAAACTGGTATAGAAGCCAAACCGGTCTATAAGGTAGCCGATTGCCGGTGTTAGCAGACCGCCGACTTCCATATTGCCGAAATAGTATATTCCCATTATGGTCGAGCGTTTACCCTCTGGAGTGTGGTCGACAACATATGCTTCCGATACCGGCATACGCATATACTGAATCATCCCCAGGATAACCAGGAAAGCACCGAAGGCAATTCCCTGTGGCACTATATTAAGCAGGTAAATGAAGGGGCCGGTGATAAAACATACCGTCAGTATTACCGGCAGCCTACCCAGACGGTCGGAAAGGTAGCCTCCCAGAGGACTCACCCAGAGCCCGCCGGAGTATAGTAGTGCCATCATGGAAGCTGCTGCCCCTTCGCTAATACCAAAATTGTCTACCAGGAACAGCGGGATATAGGTGACTATTGATAGATATGTCGCCTGGATGATGGTGTTGAGAATGATAATCACCACCAGGCGGCGGCGTTCACCTGGAACCGGTGGTGTTTCCGCATGCGTTATGGCGGTCTCTCGCCGTGCTGTCCGGGTTGACTGCACACGCTTCAGTAGCACGTAGAAAATGATGCCGAAGATAATGGTGGGAATGGATAGGCTCAGATATGCCCCGCGCCAGCCCCAGATGGTGGCGATGGCAGCTGCGATGAGTGGCGACAGGAAAAAGCTGATGCCACCACCGGTCAGGTGAATTCCCAGTGCCCGGCCGCGCTTCTCCGGTGCTACTGATGCCGATATCATCGGTGCTGCCGAGGGGTGATAACCGCCGCCAGCTATTCCCATCAGTACCATGACGATAACCACCATGATATAGGTCTGAGAAACCCCGACGAGAAACCCTGCCACGGCAACTCCCACGATACCTATAGTAATAGTGATGCGGGCTCCAATACGGTCGGCGAGCCATCCCGATGGCAGTTGCCCGATACCGTAGGCGATGCTGAATGCCGAAGCGATAAATCCTGCCTGGGTATAGGTAAGGGCAAAGTCTTCACGAATCATGGGCAGGAGGGGGACCGTCAGGGAATTGATGATGTGATGGGCACAGTGCGCCAGGACGAAAAGCGGCAGCAGTCCGGTAAAAAATGAGCGCAGGCTGGACCTGCTGGTAGCTGAGTCATTCATAAATAATCGCTGTCCTTATCGGGGTACTAATTCGCTTTTCTTGATTCTTACCGCTGCTACCTTGAACTCAGGTATCTTGGCTACCGGGTCAAGTGCCGGGCTGGTCACTTTATTGGTGGGGCTTTCCGCAAAGTGAAAGGTCATCGAAATGACGCCAACCGGGGAAATGTCGGTAAGCTGTGCTCTGGCGGTCACCTCACCGCGACGGGAAGTCACCTGTACCATGTCACCATCCATGATGTTGAGCGACTCGGCGTCCTGCGGACTTATCTGCACGAACTCTTCCGACCGGAAGGTGTTGAGGCCCTTGACTTTTCGTGTCATGGTGCCGGTGTGGAAGTGGAACAGGTCGCGCTCGGTGGTGAGAATCAGCGGGTACTCATCATCGGGGAGTTCCATGGGAGGCTTGTATTCCAGTGGTATAAACCTTCCCTTACCCCGGGTGAACTGAGCGGTATGCAGAATGGGCGTTCCGGGGTGTTCTTCGGTGGGGCAGGGCCACTGCAAGCCGCCTTCTCTTTCGAGGCGCTCGAAGGAAATACCTCCATAGCTGGGGGTCAATCTGGCTATTTCCTGCATAATCTGAGCGGGATTCTGGTACTCAAATCCCTTGCCACCCATCCGCTGGGCAATCTGCCGGGTAATCCACCAGTCGGGCTTGCAGCTACCTGCCGGATTGATGGCTTTTTGTGACAGTTGCACGCGGCGCTCGGTATTGGTGTAAGTGCCTTCCTTTTCAGCGAAAGTGGTTGACGGTAAAACAACGTCAGCCAGTTTCGCTGTCTCCGAAAGGAAAATGTCCTGAACGACGAAGAAATCCAGGTGCTTCAATGCTTCTTCAACATGGCTGGCATCCGGGTCGCTGAGGATGGGGTTTTCCCCGATGAGATAGATTGCCTTTATCTTGCCTTCATAAGCGGCGGGGATAATCTCGGTGAGCACCATTCCCGGGGCAGGGTTCAGCCGGTAATCCCAGGCATTCTCGAATTTCTCCCGGATTGCCGGGTCGGCAACCGACTGGTAGCCGGGATAGACATTGGGCAGGGCGCCCACGTCACACGCACCCTGCACATTATTCTGCCCGCGGAGCGGGTTTACCCCGCTCCCCGGCTTACCGATATTGCCGGTAAGCATCGCCAGATTGGCGGTAGCAATGACGTTGTCGGTCCCGTGAGAGTGCTGGGTAATGCCCATCGCATAGAGGAGGGATGCCGGACTATTCGTAGCGTACATCCTGGCGGCGGCAACTATCCGGTCGGCCGGTACCCCGGTAATTCGCTCCACTGTATCAAGGGGATAATCGTTTAATGATTCTCGAAAAGCGTCAAAATTCTCGCACCGCTGCTGGATAAAGCTGTCGTCGGCTAATCCTTCATCAACGATTATCTTCATAATGCCCATGAGCAGGGCGACATCGGTGCCGGAGCGGTGCCGCAGCCACAGGTCAGCATAGCGGACAAGGTCAATTTCCCGGGGATTGGCGACAATCAGTTTGGTACCTTTCTGTACCGCCTGGAGCACCCGCATGCCGATTACCGGGTGGGAGGTAGTGGTATTGCTGCCGATGGAGAGGATACAGGCGGCGTCCTTTATATCGGAGATGGAGTTGGTCATGGCTCCGCTGCCGAGGGTAGTGACCAGACCGGCCACTGTGGGGGAATGTCAGAGGCGGGCACAGTGGTCGACATTGTTGGTGCCCAGCACCGCCCGGGCGAATTTTTGGGCTACATAGTTGTCCTCGTTGGTGCACTTGGCGGAAGAGATGACTGCCACCTGGTCACTTTCATAATTCTCCAGCTTGCTGGCTACCAGCGCCAGTGCCTCTTCCCAGGAAGCTTCTTCAAAGTGACCGTTCCTCTTGATGAGGGGAGTGGTCAGGCGCTCGGGGTGGTGGACAAACTCGGTAATACCAAAGCGTCCTTTTACACAGAGCAGCCCCTGATTGGCCGGGCCTGCTTCATCACCGCGGACTCCCACTATATGGTCGTCGGCAATACCCAGATACATCTGGCAGCCGACTCCGCAGTAAGGACATACGGTTAACACCTCTGTTTCCGCCTGACCGGTGTTTTTGGGAACAATGGCGCCTACCGGACAGCGGACCATGCATTCACCGCAGGAACGGCAGGTGGAGTCCATCAGTGGCGTGTCACCGAAGGTCGCTACCTTCATGGAGTAGCCGCGATAGGACATGTCAATTGCCCCGGCACAGGTTATCTCCTGGCAGGTACGCACGCAACGGCCGCAGAGAATGCAGCGGTTACGGTCAATATCGAAAAAGGGATTGCTGGTGTCTATCGGTACTCTCTTCTTGTCCATGCTGATATGTAACTCATGCACCCCAAGGTAGTCGACTACCTGCTGGAGCTCGCAGTGCCCGTTTCGCGGGCAGACCACGCAGCGGTCAGTTACCGCCACGTGGCGCAAACATATATCATTAGGCTGGCAGCGGTCGCGGCGGTGACAGAGCAGGCATTCGCAGGGGTGGTTAGCCAGTATCAGTTCCAGAGAGGTACGGCGTACCTCGTTGATAGCCTCGGACTCCGTGGTGACCACCATGCCGTCGGTGGCGGGGGTGGTGCAGGAAGTAGGCAAACCGCGGACATTTTCAATCTCGACGACACACAGGCGGCAGCCGCCGTACGGTTGCAGGTCAGGATGATAGCAGAGCGTGGGGATGTAAATACCAGCCGCAGTGGCGGCTTCAAGAACAGTCATCCCTTTTTCCGCTTCGACTTTCTGACCGTTAATGGTCAGGGTGATTTTTTCCATGTCGTGTCTCATTCATCTTGAGCCGTTGTGCCGGCGGTGGGTCTGGCGGCGGTAACCGGGACCGGCTCACTGGGCACGGCTATTTCCTCTCCGGAGACCTTGACCACTGCGCTGAACTTGGTGGGGCAGACCTCAAGACAGGTGCCGCATTTGATACACTTACTCTGGTCAATGACGTGCACCAGTCGCTTGGCGCCGGTGATGGCTTCAGCCGGACAACTTCGCAGGCAAATGCCGCATCCCTGGCACTTATCCGCCAGGATATAAAAAGTAATCAGATCGGTGCAGGCTAAAGCCGGGCATATCTTGTCCCGGGTATGCGCTTCATATTCATCAGCAAAGTAGCGATAGGTGGTAAGCACCGGATTGGGCGCTGTCTGTCCCAGTCCGCAGAGTGCCCCCACCTTAATTGATTTACCGAGATTGAGCAGCAGGTCAACATCTTCCGGTGTGCCTTCGCCCCGGGTTATTTTTTCCAGGATGTCCAGCATGTGCTTGGTACCGACCCGGCAGGGGACACACTTCCCGCATGATTCCGACTGGGTAAACGACAGGAAGTAGCGGGCGATATCAACCATGCACGTGTCCGAGTCCATAACCACCATGCCGCCCGAACCCATGATAGCCCCGGCCTCGGCCAGGGACTCATATTCAACGGGCAGGTCAAGCAGGGTAGCGGGCAGGCAGCCGCCGGAAGGTCCGCCGGTCTGCACCGCCTTGAATTCTTTACCGCCGGGTATACCGCCACCGATGCCGTAAATGATTTCACGGAGGGATATACCCATGGGCACTTCGATAAGTCCGGTACGGTTTATCTTTCCGGCCAGCGCAAAGGTCTTGGTGCCCTTGCTTTTTTCGGTACCGTAACCGGCATACCAGTCGCCGCTGTGCTGTAATATGGCGGAGACATTAGCCCACGTCTCCACGTTATTGATATTGGTCGGTTTTCCCCAGAGACCGGACTGAGCGGGGAAGGGAGGACGGGAGCGGGGCATACCTCGCTTGCCCTCGATGGAGGCGATAAGGGCAGTCTCTTCACCGCAGACAAAGGCGCCGGCGCCTTCTTTAATCTTGATGTGGAAACTGAAATCCGTGCCGAGGATATTATCGCCAATCAGTCCGTAGGCTTCCATCTGCTGGAGCGCCAGCTTGAGCCGTTCGATAGCCAGCGGGTACTCGGCACGGCAGTAAAGATAGCCGTCGTTAGCGCCCATGGCATAGGCGCCGATGAGCATCCCCTCCAGCACGGCATGGGGGTCACTTTCCAGCAGCGACCGGTCCATGAAGGCGCCGGGGTCACCTTCGTCGGCATTGCAAATCAGGTACTTGGGTATTCCCTGAGCGTCACGGCAGAACTGCCACTTCATGCCGGTGGGAAAGCCGGCGCCACCACGACCACGCAGTCCTGATTTCTTTATTTCGTCAATCACTTCTTGCGGGCTCTTTTTCAGGGCATTTACCAGCCCGCTATAACCGTCACGGGCAATATAATGGTCGATTTTCTCCGGGTCGATAATCCCGCAATTTCGCAGCGATATTCGTACCTGTGGTTTCAGTATAGGCAACTCCCATAACCGGGGAATTCCCTCGATAGTCTCTTCACCGACAGTACCCATCGCCAGTTCGGGATGAGGGTTATCATGCAAGAGGTAGTCTTCGATAAGCTGGGGGACCATTTTCGGGGTAACGTTACCATAGACGATATGAGGCCGGTCCGGCTTGGCTATCTCGACCAGCGGTTCGGCATAGCAGATGCCAATGCAGCCGACCTGGGTGATGGTTGCCGGGATGTTGTGTTTGGCAAGCTCATTCTTGATGGCAGCGATAACACCCATCGCTCCGGCGGCACGACCGCAGGTAGCCGTCCCGATGATGATATGCGGGTGGTCCAGATTGCTCAGTGATTGCCACTCGGCGGTTGCCTTTTTTTGTAACTCCTCGAAGTTCACTTGACGCACCTCTTAGCTTATTCCGTACCGGAAAGAACCGATTTAACCTTGGCTGGAGACATACGGCCGTGCACTTCATTATCAATCACCATTACCGGGGCCAGTGCGCACGAGCCAAAGCAGGCGATTGTTTCCAGAGACCACTCAAGGTCTTCGGTGGTCTCCCCGGCTTTAATACCCAGCTGTTTTTCTACCTCCTCCAGTATCTTGGCACCACCGCGGACATGGCAGGCGGTACCCCGGCATATTTTGACTATCTTCCTGCCTAACGGCGTAAGCTTGAACTGAGCGTAGAAGGTAACCACTCCGTACACGGTGCTTGCCGGCACTTTCAGAAATCTGGCAATTTCCTGCATGGCTTCTTCGGGTAAATAGCGGAAGTGTTGCTGGGTCTCCTGCAGGACGGGAATAAGCTCCTCCCGGCCGCCGCTATAGTGGGCGAAGATTTCCTTCATTGTTTCCTTGACATCTGCTTGGAGAACATTACCTTTTATCAGGGCTATCACCTCCCGCCTTGAGCAGTTTAACCAGCCTCCAGGCTATAATTTCACATAATGCATGAATATCATCACTGGTCAGGTAGTCGGGTACCGTACTGTCAAACATCAGGTTCCCTTCCGGTGGGAATTCGTCATCACCCCTCCACAGGGCCAGGGTGATAGGCACCCGGGGGAAGGCGTCAATGGTTACCGCTACGTCTCCAAACCGGGCAGGCTGCCCACCCAGAGCCCCGGCGGTATCCAGTAACCGCTGCGGCTCGTTGCCGAAATGGTCAACCAGTGGCTTGAGGGCGCGCTGGTAGAATACCGGAGCATATAGTGAACCTTCCTTGAGTTCCCGGTAGGCGACCAGCCGGTGGGAAAGGGGGGTCCCTTTCGCCTGGATAAAGTAGTGGAGGATGAGGATGGTATCCCTGATGGGAACCTTCTCTTTCCCGGTCAGCGTTGAGACTTCAGCAGTGGGAATCGAAATGAGGTATGATTGATTCAGGTAGTCGATACTGACTTTTCCGGCATCAATATAGCGTGCGCCGCTATTGAGACACTGCTGCTCAATAGCAGTAAGGCTGGCCAGTTGCTTGCTCGCAATCTGGTACGCAAGCTCGTAGCCGTACTCGTATTTCTTTTTCGGCAAGGTCAGGTTTTTATCGTTCATCCGCAAATATATCTATTATTCCCCGGCTGCTCGCTCCATACTTCGCTGATTGACCAATCACTATTGTTTCACTATATCTCAAGCCAGGAATGAGAATAGAGTGATTCTCCGGTGATAACCGTGGCTGTCTTTACATATTCCCGTTCCTTCCGGTTCAATGAGGACATATCCGGTGTGTCGCCATTCATTACGCGATAGACCAGGTCAGCAATTTCCGGCATCTCACCCCTGGCGATTGATACTAACTCCTTATCGAAGACGTCAGCGATGGCGGAGTACACCCCGTAGCGCATCAGCATTATCAGGTAGGTCCGGTTGAGATGAGGGCGGAGGTGGGTAGGGGCACCGTTGGAAACGTTGGATAAGCCTACCACCGATTTACATCCCGGGATGACATCAGCCGCACTCATCATGAACTCCAGGCATGGCTTGGCTTGGTTTGACTCAATGTTGACTACCGGCGTGACAATGGGGTCAAGCCAGGTACGCTCGTTGGGTATACCCATTCCGTTGGCTGTGGTGGTGAGTTCAAGGGCTATCATGGCTCTTTCGTCAGCGTCCCTGGGCATTCCTTCACGCCCCCACAGGAGCCCGATGAAGTCGGCATTGTATTGTTGAGCAAGGGGTAATTCTTCATCCATCCTGACTACAGAGATAGAATTAATTAATGCCTTGCTCTTGCATACCTTTAGCCCTGCCTCCATGGCTGATGGATTGGTGGTGTCCAATGATAATGGCAGATCGGTTACCTCTTGCACGGTGTTGACTACCCATTCCATTAGTTCCTCACCGTTTCGGCGGGCGGGTCCAATATTGACGTCAAGATAGTCCGCGCCGGCTTCAGCTTGGGCCTTGGCCATCTCCTGAATAGGCTTCGGATTTCTCTCTTTCATCGCTGGTCCGATGGTCTTTGATACTACGTTTATGCTTTCTCCGATAAGGATCATTATTTCCTCCTAAGGCTTCCAAGTCTTAAGATAGGCTGGGAGGTGAGCACTTTCCCTGGGTCCAACCATGATTTCCCAGCCAGGTAATTCTTCTTCCAGACCCCCACTTTCAGCGGCGACGTAGCCGGGGATAATCAGCTTCTGGTGCTTGATCTTGTCGGCTACACCACTCTTTTTGACCGCAGGACCGATGATATCGGCAGAGAATTTTCCGGCTGCCCAGGCGGTCATCACGGAAAGTCCTTCAGTGTCCTTGACCAGCAGCCAGCTGGGTACCCTGCTGTTTTCAAGTTCACCAGAGACAATGAAGTAGGTAAGCGAGAAGTTAGTAGTAATCAATAGGGGTGAGTCCTCTTTGGGATTATTGATTTCGTAGATTCCTTCAGTAGTCGCCAGCGGACGCTGCGGATCAGTATAAACATTAAGCCTCTCCACCAGCAATGGGAAAAGACTTTCGCCCCGGAAGTCAGAGAGAACGATGATACCGGCATACTTGGCGATGAACATAGCAGCGAGCATCGCTTCTTTCATGGGATTATCAGTCATCTCTCCGGGGAAGGTGATGGTGGGGTATCCCAGCGGACGGAACTTCTTGTTAAGGGCGGCGCCTCTAATCATTATCTGGTCTTCAAATGCCTGCTTGAGGGTTCTCGAGCCAGAGTCAATGACCAGGTTTTTGATTCCGTCGGCAGTGAGTTTTTCGGTTATTTCCGCCAGTTCTTCGAGGTTTGCCCCTTTTACCGCCAGTGGACAGGAGCTTTCCTTGGCTAGCTCAGCCATACGGTCGACGGTATCCTTGGTGGCGGCATAGAGCAGCGGCTTGCGGTCGGCACAGTCCTTCACCGCAGCGGCGAGGATATCCGGGTTGTCGCTTATCAGGATAAATCCGGCGTCGCTCTTTTCCTTGACTTTGCTGGCAAGAGCGGTAAACTTCGCTGCGTCCCCGGAATCATCTTTTACCGCTATCAGGTCGGGGCGGAGGATAAGGCCGACTCTCTCATACTGCATCGTGTTGCATTTGTCTATCCTGGCATCGATTTCAGCGGCATCCATGCTGTCGCTGACCAGGATGGCTATGCCGGGAGGATTCTCGAACCTTTTTTCATGACGGAACATGACCGTCTCACCGCCAATCTTCAGGGCTCTCTCCCCCGTGCCAATGGTAACCGGCAGGATTGGTGGCGCCGCAGCTTCCGATAGCTTTTCCCGTGCCTCTTCGGACACATAGGGGCAGGCAGAGAGCTCGGCTTTACCTGCCGCCAGGTTCATGGCGAAGGCGAGACAGGTGGGTACCCCGCACTCACCGCAATTGGTCTTGGGTAGTAATTTAAATATCTCTATTCCGGTTAGTGCCATCTACAAACCTCCTTACTAACCTAGTATCGATTCCATGGTAAGGGCCGGGTGCCCTTTCTCTTGCAGGAATGGTATAATTTCCTCTTCAGTGGTTCCTACTGTCTCATCGGCAATTTTGTCGAGGAGGTCGGGTACTCCCAATTCCTCAGCCCTGGCTTTGATACGGTCACCAATCTCCTCCTTAAGCGATGTTGGCATCCAAACCACCCGGAGCAAGCCACCGTCGCCTTTGATGAATTTGCGCTGGGTGGTATTATACTTGCCGTGACCGACGAAGCCGGGGGTGCTGATACCGCCGCCGATAGTACCCGCCAGCGTGGTGAATTTCATCCCGCAGGGGGTCTCCTTGGTATATTCGCGGTTCACCGTCATGATGCCGTTGCACATGGGCAGGACGGCGGCGATACATTCACAACAGCCGCAGGTGGTCATCGGGTCAATCATGATGCTATAGAAGTTGTAATGGTCTATCTTACCGCGGGAAGCCTTCTGGACAAACCCGTTGACCCCAAGCCATTGTCCCAGCTTGGCGTCAATGACTTTCCCCTTTTCTACCGGCTGGTTGGGGCCGGTGGGATTAATCTCGTAGGCGGCCTTGCAGTCCATCCAGTTGTAGGAGCCGCAAAGCCCGGTCCTTTCGGGACTGATAACGCAGACGTGACTGGGGGCGAAAGACTGACATAGCGTGCAGGAATAGTAGGTATCAGTTGTCTCGTCAGTCATGCCTTCAATACGGGCATCACGATGGGCATAGACTTCTTTTGCCTGTTCTACTGCCTTCCTTACTTGATCATCTTTGGTGTAGAGCTTGACCTGAAGCTTATCAAAAATCCGCCCGAAGTCCTGGTGGAGCTTGGCGTGGAGCAAGGTGCCGATGTGTTCCAGCTTGAAGCCCTTTTCCTTGGCTGTCTTGCTGATGCGCAGCCAGGCGGTATCTCTTTGCCCCTGGTGCCACACCCCCTGGGCGTAGTTAATCAGGTGGTGTATCTGGCGCTCCAGTATGGGCTCATAGTCCTCTTGCATTTCCCGTCCGGCTACCTCAACCACAATTGCCAAGGGTACAGCCGTTCCCACTTCCACGTCGTCTATCTCGGGGCCGATTACCTCAATCTTGCCATCCTCGACCTCGTCCATTCGTTTGCTGGTGCACCACTCACACATCGGCGTCCGGTTACCGCCGGCTTCCAGGTAGAACTCTTCCTTGCGGACTCTTTCCCCCTCGAAAGCGGCACCGAAAGATACCGGAATGGGAAGCTCGGTAACGGTTACCTTGAGCCCTCGTACCTCAATAGCCTTGGCGACCAGCTCATCATGGGGGATATTGGAAACGACATGCTCATAGGTGCAGATGCCGGTGGGCAGTACTTCAGGTATGGGGGTATCGGCAATAGTAGGGAAGCCGAAATTGATAGCGCCGGCAGCGTTGGCATACCATTCATCGGTAACATAGCCCAGTGGCATGGCAAACGCGAATATTCTATCTTTATTATAGATAAGTATTTTACGATATTCGCCCGGCTCGACGCCGCCGAAGGAAAGGGCCGCTCGTGTGGCAAAGCCGGCAGCAAATACGGTAGCACTGACCTCAGGCCCGAACGAAACGAGGCGGGTAGGCCAACCTATCTGCACTCCGGCTTCGACGAGTTGCTCGGAGAACCTCTTGCCGTTGTACTCAGCCGACATGAAAACATAAAGGTTCTTCTCCTGGAGTTCTTGAGCGATTTTGGCAGCTATCTCACTGGTCGGAGCCGACCCAAGAATCGCCGCAAAGCCCGGTGCCGTACCGTCAACGAACTCGACGCCTCTCTTTCTGAGAATGACATCGTCAGCGGCTCCCAGCCATATATTACTATCGGCAACATCTTCACCTTTGATGTAAAAGTCTGGCTGCTCCAGATATCTTATCGCTTCGATAAGTTCCTCGGCAAAGAAGGTTGCCATCCCGGCATCAAGTGCCGGAGCTAGGTAGGGCAGGGGATGGTTTTCCCGCACCGGCGGCGGGAGTATGGTTTTACACTTTTTAAGTACCTTTTCCATATCTCCCAGTTTTTCCACCTTTTCCCCCAGAATCCCGTAGATAACCGGCAGATAATACGCGGTGTTGGGGAAGCCGACCGGTTCGTTGGCTCCCCACTTGTCCATTGCTTCCTGCCACTTCTTGTCAGCTTGGTCTACAATTTTATGGGCACCCCTGATGGCTGCCGATGCAATTATTTTAGACATGTCCTCGTAACCTCCTTATTACTGTGGCGCAGGAAGCCTAGCCTTCCATCTCGCGCCTCATCTCCATGTCGTAGAGTACTCTCTCCCTGGCCTTGTCGATGCCCAATGCCTTGCGTTTCTTGTCAATGTGCTCAATCATCTTTTGGGCGGCTTTAACCGGGTCAGGCTCAAAGTCCCACATGCCGCCGACCATCTGCTCCATGTCCTTGAACAGGTAATCGGTGACCTCTTTGCTGCCTTCGGTAGGCCAGGTAACACCGAACACGGTATAGACGCCGGAGGCGACGAAGTACTGCCCGATGGAAATGGCTTTTTCACTCATCCACTCGGGGGCAGCCCCGGCTACCGGTAGTTCACTGATATCGTCGCCCAGTCCGCCGTCCTTGACCATGGCGGTGGCAGCTATCAGGATGCGGCTGTTGTCAACGCAGGAGCCCATGTGCAGCACCGGCGGGATGCCCACCGTTTCACAGACCTCGGCAAGTCCTTCACCGGCAAACTCTCTGGCAGCTTCGGGGACCATCAGCCCGGCTTCAGCACAGGCAATGGCATTGCAGCCGGTGGTAATCACCAGTACATCATTCTTTATCAGCTCCTTGACCATGGTAACGTGGGGCTCGTTGTGCTTGACACGCGCGTTATTGCAGCCGACAACACCGGCTACTCCCCTGATGCGACCGTTGATGATGTTGTCGTTAAGCGGCCGGTAGGAAGCCCGGAACATCCCGCCCAGCAGGTAGTTGATGGTCTCATGGCTGAATCCGGCAATCTGGTCGGTCTGCACGTCAGGGATATATATATTTGACTTCCTGTTAGGGAAGTTCTCTATGGCTAGCTTTACTATTTCCCGCGCCGACTTGAGGGCATCGTGCTCATCAAATTCTATATGCAGAGCACCCGTGATTTTGGCTTTGGGAGAGGTGGTGATGATTTTGGTGTGATAGCACTCAGCTACGGTTTGTATGGACTGCATGATGCACTGTACGTCCACCACCATGGCATCAACCGCTCCGGTTACTATCGCCAGTTCCTGTTGCAGGAAGTTCCCGGCGATGGGCACTCCGTGCCGCATCAATATCTCGTTGGCGGTGCAGCACATACCGGACAGGTTTATCCCTTTTGCTCCCTTGGACTCAGCCAGTTTCACCATTTCCGGGTCCTGAGCCGCAGCGACTATCATCTCGGAGAGGAGAGGCTCATGCCCGTGAATGACGAGGTTCACTTCATCTTCTTTGAGCACCCCCAGGTTTGCCTTGCCCAGTATCGGTGTTGGGGTGCCGAAGAGAATATCCTGGAGCTCGGTGGCAATCATGCTGCCGCCCCAGCCGTCGCCTATGGCTGCCCTCACTCCCTGTTTGAGCAGGCTTGGGTAGTCCTGGTCAACGCCGATATGAGTGCGGTGCATTATCTCCACAATCTCTCTGTCTATGCCCCTCGGGGCAATGCCCTGCTGCCGCCATAGCTCCTGGCGCTTTAGCGGGGCCTTTTTCAGGGTTATGAGCTCACCCTCCTGCTTGCCGAACTCCGACAGAGCCTTCTCACCGATGTCAACAGCTATCTCGTTGTTACTCCGTTCACCGATTTCCACGCCCCATTCCAGAGCAAGCTGCAGTAGTTTCTGCTCATCTTTAATCTCGTAACCCGGTGCTTCTCCCCTGGCTACTGCCAGGAAGAGTTCAGCCACTCCCCGGCCGTGGTCGGAGTGGGCTGATGCCCCGCCGGCTACCATGCGGATGAAGTTACGGGCGGCGATGGTCTCGGCGGTAGCTCCGCAGATACCACGCCTTTTCTTCTTTTCCTCCGGGGTTTCCTCTTTCCCCTTGGGTAAAGGTACCCGGCAGGGACCCATACCGCAGTTTTTACAACAGCTACCCACTGCGCCTATGGGGCATGGCTTCATTGCTTCGGCTCTGTCAAAGGCAGTGTTAACCCCATCCTTGGCTGCCTTTTCTATCAGCTCATTGCTGGCTTGATCTATGCTTTTTTGTTTCTTTTCCTCTTCTGCCATTTACTTATCCTCCCATTTTTGGTTAGTATCTCAGGAAGCAGTCAGCTCGGATATCATCTCCCGGACCAGCTCGATGGCTTCGGGATGCCTCATGACCAGGATATCGGCTCCGGCCAGTAGTAAAGTCATGGTAGACGTAGCCTCTAGTAAAATGCCTCTCTTTTTAGGGTCTCCCATGCCGGGAGCCTCTTCGGCTGACAGTTTGGCTTCCTTGGTTTTCCATGTTTCTTTGGCTATATTGCAGATAATCGGGAACTGGAGCTTTTCGTCCTGCTGGGTCAGAGCGGCCATCCGTATTCGTTCCATCACCGAGTAACAGTACTCGATTCCGTAGCCAATGCCGCTGACCGTGGGGTCAATGATAAGCTGTTCATCGGGAACACCGAGGTTACCCAGTAGAATATTGAGCTGCTTGGCGAGGTTAATATCGATGGGAGTGGAGGCAGCTACCGTATGCTTGTAGCCAATAGCTGCGGCACCGATCCGCTTGTGGTCACCTTCCTCAACCGGCCCCAGAATCAGGTTTTTGTCCTGGCAGAGCTCAGCAACTTTTCTTAAGACTTCGGTGTCTTTCTCATGGTTGGCGGTACCCCACACAATAAGCGGTACATCGATGGCGTCAGCTACCTTCTTGACCACGGCGGCGGCTTCGTCAGCATCTCGGTCAAGACCGTTGGGGTCGGTACTGAGCAACTGAAGGCATATCATCTCGGCGCCATAGTCATTGATGCACTTTTGCGCCCAGGCAACGGGGTCATCGGTTACCCCGGCAAAGGGTTCCAGGGCGGCTTCGGGCCACTCCTCGGGGGGGCAGTCATAAACCTCCATGGCGATTCTGGGGAGTTTGGGCATCTCTCCTTCGAAGAGATAAAACGGGTAGGCTGTCTCGCCACCCACAGTTACCGCCTTTTCCCCCTTACTTAAGGTGATTTCCTTGATTTTACCGCTGTATGCCGTTTTTGGTTTTTCAAATGCCATTTCCCCTCCTTAACTAAGCCGGGTTTTTTCTCTTTTCGCTACCAAACCAGTCTTTCCCATACCAGTAACGCTCTCCGTTTTGCAGATACCTGAGCTTTTCCTCCCGGCTCTCAAGCTTCTGCCGCCACTGTCCGATTTCCTCTCCCTCAGGTCTACCCGGTTCATAGGTTGCGCCCAGCAACTCCACATCATCCCTGCCCGGAGCTTTCACCTTCTCAATTTTATATTCCATGGTTCCTCCTTTGCCTAGGTTAGACCAGCCGCCAGTTTGGCTGCCTTTACGGTGTTTTTCATGAGCATGGTTATGGTCATTGGGCCCACACCACCGGGTACCGGGGTGATGGCCTTTGCCTTTTCTTTCACGGTATCAAAATCAACGTCACCGGCGAGTATTCGCTTGCCCTCCGGCGTTGTGCCCACCTGGTTCACACCGACATCAATAACAACTACTCCCTCTTTAACCATGTCGGCAGTTATCGCTTTCGGTTTACCGGCAGCTACTATTATTATATCAGCTAGCTTGGTGTGAAAGGAAATATCGCGGGTTCTGGTGTGGCATAAAGTAACCGTGGCGTTAGCTCCCGGTGCTTTCTGAAGGAGAATATTGGCAATCGGTTTACCCACGATGTTACTCCTGCCGACAACCACTACCTCGGCTCCTTCCGTTTCTACACCGGAACGGATAAGCAGCTGCTGGATGCCTGCCGGGGTACAGGGCAGGTAGTTTGGTTCACCTATCATCAGTTTACCTACATTTACCGGGTGGAAGCCATCAACATCTTTCACGGGGTTAATAGCATAAAGGACTTCCTCCTCGTTCAGGTGTTTGGGCAGGGGGAGTTGAACCAGAATCCCGTGAATCTTGGGGTCGTTGTTCAGTTTATCGATCAGAGCCAGTAGTTCTTGCTGGGTAGTCTCCTCCGGCAGGTCATACCGTTCCGAGTATATACCCAGGGCGTTGGAGGTTTTTTCCTTCTGCCCGACATATACCTGTGAGGCGGGGTCTGCGCCCACCAGCACGGTAACCAGGCCGGGCACAAGGTTGTGCTTTTCTTTCAGCTCGGCAATCTCCTGTTTAAGCTCCTCGCGAATCTGTTTGGCAATTTCCGTGCCACTGATAATTTGTGCTGTCATTTTCCACCCCTTTATTGTAAAGAATTACAAAGTTTTTACTTTGGCAATAACGTATTCATAAGCTCATTGACTGCTATAACCGCCTTCGAGGTGTCTGGCATTTCAAAGAGCGGTTTTTGCTCAAGGTCGAATCTCCGCAAATCCTCGTCCACAGGAATGGTCGCCGTCGGCGCAATGTGCAGTCGCTCCATCTCTTTGTTGAGAAGGGGGTCAATACCGTTGGCAACGAAATTGATAATCACCGATTCTCTTTTTACTACCAGCTTCAGCTCCCTGACCAGTTCCTTGATATGGGAGATGGCTCGTATTCCCTTTATGGAGTGATCGGAGACGAGAATAAGCTCATCTATATTCTGGGTGGTTCTCCGGCTGAGATGTTCCATGCCCGCCTCATTATCCATGACCACACAGGCATAGTTCCCGGAGAGTTCGTCGATAAGCTTGCGGATAACCACATTGGGGTAGCAGTAGCATTCCGGGCCTTCACCCCGTCCCATGGTCAGCAGGTCAAGACCGGTACTTTCCACTATGGCGGTATTGAGCTGGTATTGCAGATACGCCTCTTTGGTCATTCCCGGCGGTATTTTCAATTTGATACCCTGAAAATCGTTTAGTATACGACCTACCGTCTCGGTTACCTCAAGTCCCAGACCTTCTGCCAGGTTGGCATTGGGGTCAGCGTCAACCGCCAGAATGGGGGTCTTTCCATTCTGCTTCAGAAAACGGATAATCAGGCTGGCAACGGAGGATTTTCCGCTACCGCCTTTCCCGGCTACGGCAATGTTAATACTCAATTGGCACTCCCCTGTTTGGTTTTCTTGCCTGCCTTTTGTGCCAGACGTTTGCTTACCGCAGGGAATTCACTGGCGTTGGTGTGAGGTAGAAACAGGGCAGCGATATAATTATTCATGAAATCGATGCTTTCGCTCAACTCAATATTGGTCATCATTTGCGCTACCCGCCGGGCATCATCGAGCAGGTCTCGGGAGAACGAAGTAAGCCTGGCACCCAGCAGCGAGCCGTTGCCGACGAACACGAACCTGTCCACCGGCAGGTCAGGGAGTAAGCCGATGGTAATTGACCGTTCAATATCAATATGGCTGCCGAAAGCGCCGGCGATAATCACCTGCTCAAAGTCAGCACAGTTCACCCCGACGCTGGCACTCAGTGTCTGGCAGCCGGCATAGATAGCTCCCTTCGCCCGTATGAGGTTATCAATATCTACCTCGGTAATGACAATGTCTTTTCCGGTCTGGGTTTCCGTTGCCCAGGATAGCACATACTCATAACCGTCGTCACCCGGCCTGATTCGTTTTGTGGGCAGGTCAGGGTTGAATTTCCCCTTCTGATTGATGAGACCGGCTTCAAGCAGACCGGCGATAATGTTAATCAGCCCCGAGCCACAGATTCCTTTTGGTTTCACCTGGCCAATAGTGCCGATGGTGGGCTCAAGGCTATTGGGGTCGATGCTGAAGTCTTCAATGGCGCCGTTACTGGCGACGATACCGTGCTTGATGCCGCCGCCTTCAAAGGCGGGCCCCGCCGAACAGGAAGCAGTCACCATCCATTCCGAATTACCGATTACTATTTCACCGTTGGTCCCTATATCCATGAAGAAGGTCAGGGCCTTTCTCTGGTGCAGTCCCGCGCCAATAACACCGGCGACAATGTCCCCGCCCACATAGCTGGCGACGGCGGGGAAGGCAAAGACCTGCACGTGTTCCCCAACCTTGATACCCAGAGAGGCGGCTTCAACCGGCGGGAAAAAGTTAGCCACCGGGGTATAGGGAGTCAGCCGGATATATCTGGGGTCCAGTCCCAGCAAGAGCTGAGTCATGGTGGTATTGCCCGCCAGCATTATGTGGCCGATAGTTTCAACAGGAACACGGCTCCTGGTGACCATCTCATCGATAGTCCCGTTTATGGTCGCCACCACGGCTTGCTGTAGTTTTTTCAGACCGCCGGCTTTCTGGCAGTAGGCAATGCGGGTAATGACATCCTCTCCGTAGCTAATCTGTCCGTTATAGTCTATGCTTTCGGCAAGCACTTTGCCCCGGTTCAGGTCAAGTAATTGTCCGCAGACGGTGGTGGTGCCAATATCGAAGGCAAGAGCATAATGGATCTCCCTGGTATCACCCGGTTCAATGTCTATAATCCTTGGCCGTCTCCATGCCTTGGTGCGCGGTTTGGCGGCGGTGACAAGCGTGGTTACGGTAACCTTCCAGTCGCTGTCGCGCAGAACCTTGCCCAGTTTCCTGACTACCGGGAAGTCAACCGACAGGTCGCTCAGGGCAAAGCGCTGCTTTAAACCCCGGAGCAGGCGGGTAAGGTCTCCGGCATTGTCGGTGAGCGTCGGTGGGGACAGTTCCACGTACAATTTGCTAAGGGGTGGTTTGAATCTCCAGCCGGTAGCCAGGACTGACGAGGTCATTTTGCTTTCCTGGGACAAAACAGCCTTTTCCAGTCTCGATTCTACCGGTACATAGACGGCCAGGTCGGACAGTATCTGGCACTGACAGGCTTGCCGTATTCCCTGCTGGTATTCGGCTTCGGAAACCCGGTCAGTCCTGGCGGATTCCACCTCACCCTTTTCGATGACCACCTTGCAGGTGCCACAAACACCCTTACCGCCACAGGAAGCGTGGATATGTACCCCGGCGGCGATCGCCGCCTGTAACAGGTTTTCTCCCTTGTCGACGATAATGTCAACATTGTCCGGGTTGAAGTGAACCCTTACCTTGCTATTTTTGGAAGCTTTCTTCATGTAACCCCGTGTTTTCCGGTTCGGCTCCGTTTAGAATAACCCCTGTACCTTTCCGGTATTTACGTCCACATCCACTTTACGGAAAGCCGGGTCAGAGCTGGTCCCGGGCATCAGGCTGATGGCTCCGGCGCAGGGGCAGAGGAATTTTGCCCCGGAATAAATCAGCACGTCGCGGATGGGGAGTGTCCAGCCCTTGGGTACTCCTTTAAGAGCCGGATCATGAGTGAGGGATAGATGGGTCTTTACCATCATGGTGGTGTACTCATCATATTTGGCGTCTTCTTCAAATCTCTTGGCTTTCGCCTCGGCTTCCGGTGTCCAGGAAACGCCGTCAGCGCCATAGACCACTTTGGCGATATTATTGACACGTTCACGCAGCTTCATTTCATTGGGATACAGGAACCGGAAGTCATTGGTATCGTTGCAGGCGTCCATCACGACGTCAGCCAGTTCCAGAGCACCATCGCCGCCGTCAGCCCAGTGGGAAGAGAGCGCACAGCGTGCCCCGGCTGCTTCCGCTGCCTTTCTGACTACGTTTACCTCATCCTTGGTATCGGTGTAGAATGAGTTGATGCATACCACCGGGTTGATACCCGACTGCTTGATAACGTTGATGTGGTGCAGCATATTCTCCAGGCCCTTTTCCAGTAGCTCTGTGTTTTCCTTGGTATAGGCTTCAGGCAGGGGAAGCCCGGCAACCACCTTGGGTCCGCCGCCGTGCATCTTCAGGGCGCGGATGGTGGTAGTCAGCACGGAGACATGTGGCTTGAGGCCACTGTAGCGGCACTTGACGTTCCAGAATTTCTCAAAGCCGATGTCGGCAGCAAAACCGCTTTCGGTAACGTGGTAGTCGAACATCTTCAGTCCGATGCGGTCAGCGATAATGGAGGACTGACCAACGGCAATATTGGCGAAAGGACCTGCATGGACCATGCAGGGCTGGTATTCTACTGTGCTCGCCAGAGTCGGGTTTATGGTATTGCGCATCCAGGCAGTCATCGCTCCGCCTACCTCAAGGTCACCGGTAGTAACCGGCTTTCCTTTGCGGTCATAGGCGAGGGTAATCTCGTCCATGCGTTTGCGTAAATCAGCGAGGTCGGTAACAATGGATAGAATGGCCATCAGCTCGGAGCTGACCGCAATGCCGAATTTGGACTGCATGGTGAAGCCGTCCATGCGACCGCCAATGCCGATAATGATATTGCGCAGGCTCTGAGCGCAGAAGTCCATAATCCAGCCCATCTCCACGCGGGTGGGGTCAATATTCAGGCGGGGCATCCTGGTCAGGCGGGCTAACTGCTCGTCATCGTAGTTGCGCTCATGCTGCATTCGGGCAGTGAGCGCTATCATAGCCAGGTTGTGGGCATTCATAATATCGTTAATGTCGCCGGTGAGCCCCATCGAAAACTCGGTCATCGGGATAAGGAGCGCGTTGCCGCCACCGGCGGCAGTCCCCTTAATGTTCATGGTGGGACCGCCGGAGGGCTGGCGAATACAGCCGCCCGCATTCTTGCCGCGCTTGCCGAGACCTTCAAGAAGACCCATCGTGGTCGTGGTTTTGCCTTCACCAAGCGGCGTGGGGGTTATAGCGGTGACCTCAATGTACTTACCATCCGGCCGGCCCCGGAGCCGGTCCATAATCTTCAGGAAATCGAGCTTGGCAATGCGTCCATAGGGTAGTATCTCGTCCTTTTCCAGGCCCAGTCGCTCCTGCCACTCCGCTGACTTTGGCATGTTTTCTTCAGCCGCTTCGGCAATTTGCCAGTCCTTCATTTTGGTTGCATCGTAGGCCACAGGAAACCTCCTCACATTATTATTTTGTTTTTACCCGTTTTTGGTACCGGTGTTTTATAGTCTCTAATGGGATAAAGTAAAAAGCCAGGTGCTTAGCTCTTTATGTTTCGCGTTCCCAGTGATGACATCAGTCTCTCATGGATAGTGTTTATTGTTTCTGAAACACGGGGACTCGCGTTGAATACCGAACGGTTGGCCAGGTCGGCTTCTACTATTGCCTGGTCATAGGGGATAAAACCAAAGAATTCAAAGTCAGGCAGATTCGACTTGACGAATTCTTCGTCAGCGTTATTTCGGATTTTATTGCCGACCAATGCGATATTCTTCATGCCCAGGTCCTGAGCTAGTTTGTTTATGGTATGAGCGGTCTCGATACTGCGGTGACCTGGCTCCACCACGACAATGAGTTTATCGACTGACTTCGCGGTGCCTCGTGCCAGGTGCTCTATTCCCGCCTCCATGTCCAGAACAACCACCTCATCGCGGTAAACCAGCAGATGGGAGAGCAGTGCCTGTAATAAGGCACCCTCCGGACAATAGCAACCGGTACCGCCCCGTTTGATCCGTCCCATTACCATCAGTTTTATACCATCAAGTTTTGCCGAGTAGTCTTCGGGTAGGTCATCAACCCTGGGATTTAACTTGAAGAATGTGCCTGACTGACCGGGCCGCATGCCCGTACGATCTTCAATAAGGTCACTTAACTCCGAAATAGGCGTAATAGTTTCCGGACTGGGAAAACCCAAGGTTGATGCTAAATTGGCGTCCGGATCAGCATCAATAGCGATTACCGAATATCCCGCCTTGACGAATTTTTTAGATAAGAAAGCCGCCAGTAAGGTTTTACCTACTCCGCCTTTGCCACTAATCGCTATCTTCATGAAAACCTTGCTTTGAGTAACATAAAACCTGCAACTCCGCAAGAATTGCTCAGACTGGTAATTTAATTCGAAGGCAGGTGTTTTCGATTCGTATTACCGGAAATGCTTTATATAATGATTAAATATTCTAAACTAAGGTAAAATAAAAGTCAAGGAAATCAGCCTGATAGTTACCCTACTACCGTATGGTATGATTGTTGCTGTTTGGCTACAATAAATTATATGCTGGCAGGGGGGCACAGATTAAGTCGGGAACGGGTGGTTTCCGCAACTTGGAAAAGGAGGATAGAATAATGGCAATCATTGAGGTAAGCATTGTGCCGGTGGGAACGGGAACGGCTTCGGTCAGTGAGTATGTAGCTAGCGCGGTGGCTATAGTAAAGGCTGAGCCGGATATTACCTATGAGCTGACCGCTATGGGCACCATTATTGAAGGTGAGCTTGACCGGCTATTGAGCCTGGCGGGTAGAATGCACCGTTCTGCCCTGGAAGCCGGAGTGCCGCGGGTGGTTACCACAGTGAAGATTGACGAGCGTTGGGATAAGGTAGCTACCATGAGTCATAAGGTGGAATCGGTGAAGAAAAGGCTGGATGTAAAGGGGCCAAAACCAGATTAAACCAGGTGACGGTATAAGTCGGCAGGTGCTACCCGTTTGAACTTTAACAAAGTTTGTGGTATATTCTGGAATAGTAGTTAAACCGCTAGGGGTGCTCGAAGAGGCTGAGAGGCGATTTGGTGCCAACCCTGTGAACCTGCTCTCGGTAATGCGAGCGTAGGGAAGCGGAAACAGTTTGGACCAAGGGTTTAGCAGTCGTCGTAGCCCTTGGTTTTATTTTTAGGAGTGGCGATGACTCAGGTAGACACGGCGAAAAAGGGTGATATTTCTCCTGAAATGGAACTGGTAGCCAGGGCTGAGGGGCTGGAAGCTGAATTTATCCGTCAGGGTATAGCCGATGGTGTAATCGTCATTCCGGCGAATATCAATCATACCGGGCTCGTTCCCGGTGGCATTGGCCGGGGCCTGGCGACCAAGGTGAATGCCAATATTGGAACATCCCCGGACTTTGGCAGCTTTGATACCGAGTTAGCCAAGCTACAGACGGCGGTTGATGCCGGTGCCGATACCGTTATGGACTTGAGCACCGGCGGTGATATATCGGGACTTCGACGGGCAATTGTTGCCGCCAGTCAGGTAGCGTTGGGCACGGTGCCCATTTATCAGGCCGGTATTCAAGCCATTGACAAACACGGTGCTATAGTGAAGATGACTGTTGATGAATTCTTTTCGGTCATTGAAGAGCACGCCCGGGATGGTGTTGATTTCCTGACCGTGCATTGTGGGGTAACCCGGTCGGCTATTGACCGTCTCAAGAAGCAGGGAAGGGTGGCTGATGTGGTTTCCCGGGGGGGTGCTTTCCTGATTGGCTGGATTCTCCATAATGAGCGCGAAAACCCGTTATATGAGCACTACGACCGTCTTCTGGAGATAGCCAGTGAGTATGATGTCACTCTGAGCCTGGGTGATGGTATGCGTCCCGGTAGTCTGGCTGATGCCACCGACCGGGCTCAAATAGAGGAATTGCTCGTCATCGGCGAGCTAGTCCAGAGGGCACAGCAGGCTGGTGTTCAGGCGATGGTTGAAGGACCGGGGCATTTGCCGTTGAACCATATTGAAGCCAATGTCCGCTTGCAGAAGTCGCTCTGTCATGAAGCCCCCTTTTACGTGCTGGGGCCGCTGGTGACTGATGTGGCTGCTGGCTATGACCATATAACCGGCGCCATCGGCGGGGCTATTGCTGCCGCTGCCGGTACCGATTTTCTCTGCTATGTGACACCGTCGGAGCACCTGTCATTACCCGATATTGACGATGTGAGGCAAGGAGTAATCGCCTCGCGAATCGCAGCGCACGCTGCGGATATCGTCAAGGGAGTGGCGGGAGCGGCAGAGCGGGACAAGAAGATGTCACTGGCTCGCAAGAACCTTGATTGGGATGAGCAGGCACGCCTGGCTCTGGACCCGGAGCGGGTTAAAAGCGTGCACGGGAAACATACCTCGGCCAGTCCGGCGTGTAGCATGTGCGGCGAATACTGCGCTATGGAGCTGGTGGCAAAGTATCTGGGTGTCAGGACCAACCGGTGCTAGCTTCTGGCGCGGACTGCAGGCCACTGTTGACCTGATTCACAGAAGATTAGACTCCCGTGCCGACGGTAAACCTCGGTATCGTTTGTCTGGATTTACAAGGATGCTGTTAATTGTTAGAACGTGGAAAATTGAAAGCCCTGTATCGACGGTGGGGTGGTGGCACGGCGGCGTTTTTTGCATATACCCATGCCAGTCATGACCTTTGCAGTGGGCTACTTCCCGCCCTTTTGCCGCTGGTTAAGATAAGCCTGGGCATAACCTATCTGCAGTCGGGACTGCTTCTCTCCGCATACGCCATTACCGCCGGTATTTCCCAGTTTCCCGGAGGCTGGCTCGGCGACCGGCTCAGGCGGAGCATAGTGGTTGCCGTGGGGATGGGTGGTGTCGGGCTTTTGGCGGTGGGGATAGGGTTCAGCCCTTCGTATTATCCCATGCTGGTTCTTCTGGTTATCATGGGGCTCTTTGCCGGTCTATATCATCCATCAGCCGTCTCCATGATTTCGAACTGCTATGAAGAGGAGGGGCGGGGAAAAGCGATAGCAATTCACAACGTGGGGGGCAGTATTGGCTATGCGCTGGGTCCTATAGTTGGGGGTGTCATCGCTGAAGCCTTGAGATGGAACTTTGCCTATATCATTCTGGGAATTGTTACTGTAATTGCCGCACCGCTGGTAATAAGAAAGTTCCGGCACCAGGAGCCGGTTGGTTATGTTGCGGCTGCAGGGAATGATAGTCAAGCGGCGGTTCGTAGAATAAGCCTGCGTACTGTGTTGATTAGCGTAGCTCCGGTCATTACCCTGTTTATACTCCTCGAATTTATTTCCGGCTCAGCCCTGGGTTTTGTAACGCTTTATATGATGGACAAGCACGGCATTGCCGCCGCCTATGCCACCATGCTGGTAGCTGCCATAAGGGGTGGGGGGATTGCCGGAAGCCTTATCGGAGGGTGGCTGTCAGATAGATGGGGGAGAAACAATGCGGCGGTTTTTGCACTCCTGGCTACCGGTCCGATTTTATACCTGCTGACCAGTTTACCGTTTAATGCGGGGCTTATCGTGGTCTTGATTGCTTTTGGTCTATTCATGTATATGCGACAGGCAACCATGCAGGCACTTCTAATAGATAAAACACCGGCGTATCTGAGGGCGACCATATTTGGTATTTACTTTGGTCTGAGTATGGAGGGGCAGAGCCTGCTTCAGCCCGTCGCCGGGCACTTCATGGATGTATTTGGCATTATTGATGTCTTCTACGTAATGGCTATTATCAGTGTGGCGTTATCAGTGGTGTCGCTGGCATTATTGAGAAGAAGATAGCCGCCGGCAGACAATGGATAAGCCAATACTGCTTTGTTCGCTTTATTCATAGCTGGTTTACCCCAAATCGAACTGTAGCGCCACGGCAGGTATAGGCACCGTTGTCGATGACTCGCCTGGCTGGTAACCGCGGGGAGTGGACTCCGGGTGGAAATTCTTAACCGACCATCGCTCAGGCAATAGGGCGTAATAGTTACGGGTTAGCCTTGTTGACATTTACGCTTGGAGTTGTAGAATTAAATCAATATGAAACTCTTCGGTACTTCGGGGATACGGGCAATTGTCGATAAAGATTTAATCTATGTAGCCTTTAAGGTAGGTCTGGCAGTGGGTCGGGACAACGACAGTGTGGTGGTGGGCAATGACACCAGGACGTCCAGCGATGTTATGAAATGTGCCCTTATTTCCGGACTGCTGGCGGCTGGCGCCAGGAGTATTGATATTGGTATCGTGCCCACGCCGACACTTGCCTTTATCGCCGGGGAGTTTGATGCCGGGGTAATGATAACCGCTTCACATAATCCGCCGGAGTACAACGGCATCAAGCTCTGGAACCCCGATGGCTCGGCATTTGATTCCACGCAGCAGAAAAAAATCGAGGAAGCAATTTTGAGCAATGCCCTGGATATAGCGCCGTGGTCAGAGATGAAGCCGGGCAAGAGCCGCAGCGGGGCGGTGGAACAGCATGTTGAACGGATACTGCGGGATTTTCCGGCTAAATTGAATTGCAAGGTGGTGGTGGACGCCGGTGGCGGTGCGGCGGCTGAGGTTACTCCATACCTGATAACCATGATGGGCGGTGAGGTGATACCGTTGAATTGTTCCCATAACGGCATGTTCCCCCGGAAGAGTGAGCCGACGGCTGCCAACCTGGCAGAGCTGATGGCGGCGGTGAAGCACACCGGCGCCGTGGTCGGCATTGCCCACGATGGAGATGCCGACCGGATGATGGCGGTAGACGACCGGGGAAGATTTATCCCCGGAGATGCGCTACTGGTAATTCTCGGTCGGGCAATCGGAGCCAGCAGCGTGGTAACTACGGTGGATGCCTCAATGGTGATGGAAGAGGCGGGTTTCGTGACCCGGCGCACCCGAGTGGGGGATGCCGCGGTATCTGAAGAGCTGAGAAAAGGCGGGGACTTTGGCGGGGAAGCCTCGGGTAGCTGGATTTTTCCTGGCATCTCACTCTGCCCGGACGGCATCTATGCTGCAGCTCAAATTGCCGCTATCGCCAGCCAGCAGAGAATATCCGGGTTGGTTGACCGCCTGCCCTCGTACCCGCTCCGGCGGGGTAGCATTATTAACGATGGGCTTGACATGACCGGCCTGCAAGATAAATTGGTGGCTCTCAAGCCCCAATCAATCGAGACAATTGATGGCATAAAGCTTATTTTTAAGGATGGCTGGTTGCTGGTCAGGGCATCCGGTACCGAGCCCAAGGTCAGGTTAACCGCCGAGGCAAAGAGTGAGACAAGGGCGCGCCAGTTGTATCAGAGTGGCGTCAGTATAATGGAAAACAGTATCGGGAGGACTGATTGAAGGCAGTTATTTTAGCCGCCGGCGAAGGCAGTCGCATGCGTCCCTTGACCTATAGCCGGCCCAAGGTAATGGTTTCCGTTGCCAACAAGCCTATACTGGAGCACCTGCTCGATGAAGCCCGCCAGGCAGGTATCACCGAATTTATCTTTATAGTTGGCTATTGTGATGAGCAGGTGCGTGGTTACTTCGGCAGCGGGGAGAAATGGGGGGTAAACATCACCTACCGGAACCAGAGAAAACAGCTGGGTACCGCCGATGCCATCCGGGCCGTAGAGAATATGGTAGACGGGAGCTTCCTGGTAATTAACGGGGATATCTTGGTAAGCCATGATGACATTAGTAAGGTCGCCGGCAATGATAGTGCTACCATCAGCGTGGTTAAGGTGGAGCGGACCGCCGGCCTGGGTATGGTAGAGATGGAGGAAGGCAAGGTGGTGCGCATATATGAAAAAACGGTGCGCTCCCCCGGTACTATGGCCAACGCCGGCATGTATCTCTTCACTCCGGACATATTTGCTGCTATAGCCGATACCCCCAAATCGCCGCGGGGAGAGTATGAGATAACCGACTCATTACAGTTGATGATAGACCAGTCACAGGAGGGGGTTGTCTGTCAGGAAATTAGCCACTGGATGGACGTGAGCTATCCCTGGGACCTGCTCTCACTGAATGAGTCACTGCTGTCCCGGATTGAGGGGCAGAATCTGGGTGAGATAGAAACCAATGCGGTTATCAAGGGCGTGGTCGCCATTGGCCGGAACACGGTGGTCCGGTCAGGTGCCTATATCGTCGGGCCGGTGGCAATAGGGAGCGGTTGTGAAATCGGACCCAATTGCTATATTCGTCCCGGCACCTCCATCGGAGATAACTGCCATATCGGCAGTGCCGTTGAGGTCAAGAACTCAATTATCATGAAGGGAAGCAAGTTTCCCCACCATAACTATGTCGGTGACAGTGTTATCGGTGAAAATTGCAATTTTGGAGCCGGTACCAAGATTGCTAACCTCCGGCTTGACGGGAAAGAGATATCGGTAATCAACCAGAAGACCGGGAGGCGCAAGCTGGGAGCGATAGTTGGTGATGGTGTGGAGACCGGGATTAATGCGTCAATAAACCTTGGATGCCTGATTGGCAATGATACCCATATCGGCCCGGGAGCCGTGGTCAGTGGGGTTATTCTACCGGGTTCAAAGATTTATTGAGGTGATCGCTATGATGAAGCAGGCAATAATTCTCGCCGCAGGCGAGGGGCAGAGGCTGAGGCCGTTTACGGTGAACCGTCCCAAGACCATGCTTGCCGTCGCCGATAAGCCGATAGTCCGGTATGTAATTGAGGCATTATCACAAAATGGCATCCGCAACATCGTGCTGGTGGTTGGCTACCGGAAAGAGCAAATTTACGATGCTATCGGCTCCGGAGAGCAGTTGGGGGTTGATATAACATACGTTACTCAGGAAAAGCAACTGGGTACGGCACATGCCCTGGCTCAGGCGGTAGACGTGGCTGAAGATGAATTTCTGGTGTTGCCGGGGGATAACCTGATTGTAGCCGACACCATCGCTCGATTTATCGATGAAAAACCGGGAGCGTTACTGGTAAAGAGGGTGGCTGACCCGTCACGGTACGGAGTGGTCGCGGTACAGCAGGGAATAGTGCAGGGGATTGAAGAAAAACCCGGTGAAGCTCGCAGCAACCTGGTTAATACCGGTGTTTATGCCTTCAATAAAGAAATATTTAACTATACCGGGTCAGTCCTGGATATACCTGAAGTACTGAACAACATGATAAATGAGGGACACGAGGTAAACGCGGTGGAAACCGACGGCAGCTGGCTGGATGTCGTATACCCCTGGGATATCCTGAATTTGAATGAAGAGGTGCTTGACCACGTTGAACCTGCTGTGGGTGGTACTGTTGAATCAAATGTTTTCCTTAGAGGTCAGATTACCGTGGGGAAGGACAGCGTGATACGTTCCAATTCATATCTCTCCGGGCCGGTAATTATTGGCAGTGGCTGTCACATTGGTCCCAACGTCTGTATATTACCGGGAACGAGTATCGGCGATAATGTAGTTATATCATCATTCACCGAGATTAAGAACAGTGTTATCGGCAATGACGTGGCTATCGGGCCAGGCTGCATTATCGAGGATTCAGTAATAGATGAGGGGTGTGCGATTAAAGGACACCTTACCGCCTGCAGTGGTGAAGGCGAGGTCAAGGTCAATGGCGAATCTCATTCCGTGAGCTACGGAGTGATGATGGGGGAAGACTGTAACGTGAGTGGTAATGTCGTGATTCAGCCGGGCACGATTGTCGGTAACTATTGCCAGATTCATGCCATGAAGCTGGTGGGAGGTAAAGTACCTGACCGGAGTCTGGTATATTAACCGGTTTTACGCATGATAAACAGAACCAGAGGAAATACGTTATGTGTGGAATAATCGGTTATATCGGTGAACGTGAGGCGCAGCCTATTTTATTGAACTGCCTGAACCGGCTGGAATACCGGGGCTATGATTCCTGTGGTGTCGCCGTCATGGGGGATAGTATTCAGGTATTCAAGGATGCGGTCAGGGTGAAGGCGTTGGAGAAGACATTGCCGAAGCTAGCGGGGACGGCGGGTATTGGCCATACCCGGTGGGCAACACATGGCGAACCTTCGCCGGAAAACGCCCACCCCCACTGCGGTTGCAAGGGTAAAGTTGCCGTGGTACATAACGGTGTCATCAGTAATTTTCAGAGTTTGCGGCAGCAGTTGGCTCATGAGGGACATACCCTGCTTTCCGAGACGGATACCGAGGTAATTCCCCACCTGATTGAAAAGTACTACAACGGTGACCTGGTCAAGGCGGTAGGCAGGGCGCTCGAGGATGTTGATGGTTCGTATGCCATCATTGCCCTTATCGAAGGGGAAACGACACTGGTGGCTGCCAGGAAGGACAGCCCGCTGATTATTGGCGTTGGCGACCGTGAGTACTTCATTGCCTCTGACGTGCCCGCGGTGCTCGATTATACCAGCAGCGTTATCTATTTGGAAGATGGTGACCTTGCCGTGATTACCCCGAATGCTATCGAGGTTACTGAAAATGGCGTTGCGGTACACCGGGAGGAGCACAAGGTTTTATGGAGCGTTGAAGATGCCCAGAAGGGTGGGTATCAACATTTTATGCTCAAGGAAATACATGAACAACCCAGGGTAATACGGGATACCCTGAAACAATATATTACCGCCGCCGATTTAAACGCCGATTCAGCCATGACGGGTAGTGACGGTCTGGAAGACCTGCTTGTCCTGGCTTGCGGCACTTCCTACAATGCCGCTCTGGTCGGGAAATACCTCATCGAAGAGCTTGCCGAGGTTCCGGTACGGGCCGAGCTGGCTTCCGAGTTTAATTACTGTGGGCAGATATCAGCAAGAAATAGAGTCGTTGTCCTCACCCAGTCCGGCGAGACTGCCGACGTGCTCCGCGCTGTGAAAAGGCTTAACGAGCAAGGCTGTCAGGTGACGGCTATCACCAATGTGGTGGGCAGCACCATCAGCCGGCTTGCCAGCCAGGTTGTGTATACCCGGGCTGGCCCGGAGATAAGTGTGCCGGCAACGAAAAGCTTTATGGCCCAGCTCATCGCCCTGTACTGGCTGGCCCTGCCGTATTCCAGGGTCGATATGAGACGGCTGGATAACCTCATTGTGGGATTGAGGCAGTTACCGGCCAAGGTCCAGCAGGTGCTGGATAATGAGGAAGTAATTGCGGAGTGTGCCCGGTATCTATCCGGGTATGATAATGTATTTTTCATTGGCAGAGGGATAAACTTTCCTATAGCTCTGGAAGGTGCCCTGAAACTGAAGGAAATATCCTATATTCATGCCGAGGGTTATGCTGCCGGCGAGCTGAAACACGGTCCCTTTGCCCTACTGGGTGATGATACACCGGTAGTGGTGGCGGCGGCTCCCGACAAGACCTATGAGGCAATGGTGACCGGTATCAAGGAAGTGAAAGCCAGACATTCTCCGGTGCTGGCGATAGTGAGTGAGGGAGATAAGAACATCGGGGAGCTGGCTGACTGGGTAATTACAGTGCCTGAGGTTGAGACTATCTTTTCCCCGGTGGTGAACGTGGTGGCGTTACAACTTCTTGCCTACTACGTAGCCAGGCAAAGAGGCTGCTCTATAGATTATCCACGAAATCTGGCTAAAAGCGTTACTGTGGAATAGACCGGCTATCGGTCATTTACGGGTAGCTTTATCGTGCGGAACTCCTTTGTGGATAGCTTCTCCAGTATAACGGTCAGGGCTTCGGTGTCATGGTTGAGTGGTGATATCAGCAGTATCACGGCTGGTACCGGTGTCTGACCGATTGCCGTTGAGAGGGCAAGGGTTGCCGGATGTTTCCTGGCGGCTTCCTCGATAGCCCGGTACTCGAAGGTGAGCAGGTCGTAGAGCCGACCTGCTGATACTGAGGTTGCCTTTTTAAGCAAAGACCTGTGGTGCCTCAATCGGGTAATGTCCGGTGGTTCAAGGTAGCGCGGTGACAGCTTTACCACGGTGATGTCTTTGACCAGTGCCAGGGTTTGCCCGAGAATTTCCGCAGGACTGGTGACTGTGGTACTACGGACCAGGCTACGATGATTATAGGCAACGAGAGAAGTTGCTATATTTTCCCGGCTAAGGGTTAGTGCGGCCGTTATCAGGTTAAAGGCGAGCACATCCGCCTCTTCAGCATCATTAACGGCGAGGTTTACGGCAATTATGGCTGCTTTTTCCCTGGAGTCTGCGTATTCTTTGACGATTAGCTGGCTTAATTTAAGGGTGTGTTTCCAGTCTATGGTTCTGAGCTCATCACCAGCCCGGTAACTTCGACTTTCCTGGTATTCGATGCCGCCTTTGAGCAATGCCGTGGACTTTGCTGTTGATGCGGTTCCGATAACTCCGTCGCCAGTGGATTCCAGGTACTTCCTCGCCAGCCAATCGGCGTATTTGGCACGGGGGATAACCCGTAGCTCCAGCGGATTGATTGTCTGGTTTGTTTGGACTAAGCCTCGCGAATCGATGACCGAGACCAGGAGTTGCACTGTTGTCGGGCCGGCGAGTGGCGGGGTGAGCTGAAGGCTGACCTCCATTTTTCCGTTGCTATTGCTGAACCTTTGTGGACTTACCCTGACCCATGGTGCTTCGGGGCGTATCAGGCATTGTATTTCACCCCGGGCCTTGCTGGTAATATCCAGGCGGATATCAGTCGTGGCACCGGCGATTACCTTTTTAACGGTGGCACCAGTGTTCACTGGTTGGCGTGGTACCGTGAGTACTATTCTTGTCAGCATCCATAGCAGGTACATGAGAAAGAACGCAGCCGTAAAGACCAGCTCGGTTTTATCGGTGATGGTGGCGATGACTAGTGCCGCAAGCGCTGTGGCAAACAGGGCAACTCCGGTTCTGGTGATGTGACGCACTTTGTTGCCCGGTGCGAATTCACCGCGGTGATGCCCCCCTTGCTGCAGATGCCCGTCCAGTAGGTAGATAAAGGGCAGAATCAGGATTGCCGGCACGAGTTCCACTGCAGGTGACGGCAAGCCTAGTGTTCGACTGGTAACGGATGCCAGCGCCGGTGTTAACAAAAATATGGCCAGTATGGTAAAGACCATGGTGAACCTGTAGGGTAGTGGCCGCATGGTAATCCATAGCATTATCAGTAATATAATCAGGCTCAGTGCCGAGTAAGGCAGCGCTGACATCGCCGTTGTTGCCAGCAGCACCAGCAGGGCATATATTTGACATAATAATTTTATTGATGAATCATGCATGGTCTTATTTAGGTACCGGCACCTGACCGGCTACGGTGTTGATAATGTCTTCGGCGGTAACCTCTTCCATAGCCGCTTCGGCACTGACGTGGAGTCGGTGAGAGAGACCGGGAATCAGCAATTGCTTTATATCATCAGGAATGACGAAATCCCTTCCCCGGATAAAAGCCAGTGCCCGTGAGCCTTTATAAAGGGCAATACCAGCCCGGGGGCTGGGGCCAAGCGCCACTTCCTGATGATGGCGCAGGCTATCAAGCAGGGCAATGATGTAATTCACGATATCCTCGGAAATATGTATCTTTTTGACCTCTTGCCGCAACCGGACAATCTGAGCCGTAGTGGTAACCGCCGAAGTATGAGGTTCAGATATGGTATCAATGTTGCTGAGTACTTGCTTCTCTTCTTCGATGCCGGGGAGAGCACTCCAGACGCGGAACATGAAGCGGTCAAGCTGTACCTCGCTGAGTGGGGAGGTACCGGGGCTGCCATAGGGTACCTGGCTGGCAATGACGAGGAACGGGGAATCGATGGTGTGGGTCTCCCGTTCGATAGAGACCTGCTGTTCCTGCATGGCTTCGAGGAGGGCTGACTGACAACGGGAGGTAGTCCGGTTCAACTCATCCGCCAGCAGTATGTTGGCAAAGATTGGACCGGGCATGAAGGTAGAGCTGCCATCGGGACGATAAAGGTAGAACCCGGTGATATCAGCCGGTAACATGTCCGGGGTACCCTGCACTCGTTTGAAAATACCCCCGATAGCGCGGGCGAAGGTACGGGCAATGGTGGTTTTCGCGGTGCCGGGAAGCCCTTCAATAAGCACATGCCCCTGACTCAACAGGGCTACCAGCAGGGTTTCCTTTAAATCATCTTTGCCGATAACTATCCTGGATACCTCAGTGATGATATTATTGGCCAGTGTATGTAACTTTGCCAGATCTGTCGCCATTATTTGTCTCCTTTCCAGAATCGATTAGCTGGTTTATACCATATGGGGCTTAAGGTAAGTAGCAAAACCATCAGTATCAGTTCAATGGTGATAACCGGGGAGGTAAAGAAATCACGCGTGTGAGCGAGCAGGCTTTTCATTCGGTAAAGGTTTGATGGTGGCAGGTGCGACTGGTCAATGTAGAGACCGGAGACAGTGGTACCGGTTATGGTCTGGAGAAAGATATTGTTGTCGGCCACTGCCTCCATGCTGTTAATAAAGATGCTCGGGTCAGCGATCAGGAAAATCTGTCCGCTTCCCAAATAGTGTCGGGAGATAACCGGAAGCGGGCCGGTGGGTTCATCGTCTTCGCGGATGCTGTTACCATTCCGGTCAAGAAAGCTAAAAGAGGAAGAAAGAGCAATAGCCGCCCCGGTTTCAATATGGTCGATAGTAGTGGCATGGTTGAGGACAATGCTATCAATACCGCTGGTAACTGTACCGGGGTAAAAGCGGGTAATCCTGGGAAGCCATTTGTTCTTATAGTGTAATATCGGGTCGAGAAGGCTTTGTCCGGAGAAGCGTGCGGCAAGCCCGAGGTGTTCCAGTATCCGGTTGCCGTAGCCATAGTCGTCGGCTAGGATTAGCCTGCCGCCATGAGTGACAAAATGATACACTGTATCCAGTTCAGCCGGCGTGAAATCGAGATACGGTATGAGAATAAGTGTGGAACGTTGGGGTGAACCGGGCAGATTGGCGAGGGAGTCTACCGGTATTGCTTTGCTGTGAGCGCAGATAGACTGGCTGCCATTCCAGGAAGGGTTGCCGGTCCGGAAATCATCGTCCGGCGGAACAAACCATACTAGTAATAGCATAAGCGCGATAAGCGCTGCGGTGAGTATCAGCAAGAACCTAGGGAGTCCCAAGGTGAGTCTCCTTTTTCAGGCTTACTGCCAGTTGTTCAGCCCTCAGAGCAACGTCTTCGCCGGGTTTGTGCGGTGAGTAAAGCGCCAGCTCAGCCAGTTCAGTTAACTCCGCAAACAAGGAGGCTGCGGTGGTTAACAGAGGACTGACGGCGTTCAGGAATTCCCGGAGTGTGCCGGGTGCCGTCATGCTTATGCCACTGGCTTTTTCTACCGCGGTCAGCCCGCTCTTATAACTGGACAGAACCTCCCTCTTAATACCGGAGAAATCAGTTTTTTGGCTGGATAACGGGGTAAATGAAGGCAGATCTTCCGGGAGAGGTAAATTGATGTCCGGTTCTGTTATCATGGCCCGGCTTCGTCGGTAGGCGGACAGACTCAGGGAAAATAAAAGGGCAAGCAGTAGTGCCGTGTTTACCGGGTTTATGACAAATGTTTGTCCGGTTAATTTAACCGGAGTATACCAGGGCTCAGCCGGGTCGATGGTGACGGTCATTTCCCGCCAGCCGAATAATGAGAAGTCAAACGGCAGCGTTTGTGTGGTGGTCGTAGTATAAAAAGGATTGGCTGCGGTTGTGGTGGCTATGGATATGCTGGGACGAACGGTTACCGCGAAATTACCGTTGCTATCGGTTACGGTCGTGGCTGAGAAGTCATTGACACTGAGGTTGATACCGGCGTCCGGAATGGACTCGAGATTATACTGAACGGTTCCGGTAACCGTGAATTCCTGCGGCATGACCGCGAGTCTGGGTGAATGAATTTCACACTGCACGGGCAGTCTCGTGACGGTAATATGCTGACTCTGGGTGGCTGCTGCATGGTTATCTTGAGCAGCGACCTGCACAGTCAGCTCGTGTTTCCCGGTTGACGCGTGTGGTGAGACGGTTGATTCAAGGGTAAAATGCCCAAGGGCGGTAGTGCTGGCAAGCTCACTGTCGTCGAAGAGTACGCTGAGCGTCCGTTCAACGTTTTCGTAGTCTGACTGTACCCATCCGGTAACGGTAAATGGCAGTCCGGGGTATATGGTAGCCGGCGTGGCTATTTCCAGTAAGGTAGGGTGATAGAACCGGGTGGTAATGGTTGCATCCGGCCTCTCTTTGAGGTGGTTCGATATATGCTCCAGCTCATCGGTAAGCTGGTGAAGGCGTTGCAGGCTTTTCTGCAGTTGTTGGCATGCCTGATTAAACTGGCTGGTGGCTGAGTCCAGTTGGACAGGGAGCCGCTCAATTAAAAGGGCAGCAGATGTCTCCAGTTCGTTGAGCAAGGATCGGGCGTTCTGCAATGCTGTCTTGGATGCGGTGAGACTCTCCTCGGCAATATGGAACTGGTTTTCTGCGAAAAAGTTTGAAGCTTCGTTGAGGTGGAACTCGGTTTGGTTCAGTGTGATAAACAGCTCTTCAGAGATACGGTTATAGCGGTCGGTGACATATTTTAGCTCTCCGGCAAAATCCAGAGCCCTGAACTCCTCGAGCATATCCCGTGAGTCCTGATAGCGCCTGTCGGCGCCTGTGTTAAACATATCGCTGTAGAATAGCAGCAGTTCGGCGGTGTCCAGCGAGCCGGCGGCAGCAGCCGGGTTTTCATGAGGAATGGAGTTGGGATGAGCCAGGCTGGGACAACTGAGGGCAAGCACACCCAACATCAACATAATCGGGAGTACAATAACCAGTCTTTTCATGATTACTAAAAGGTGAGATTCAAATCAGAATTTCAATAATGCTCCGGCATAAAACAAACACAAAACCACCGAATAACATACTGCTTACAATAGTTAGCTGGCGGCGTGCCCGGGAATTAAAAAATGCGTATAACTCGGTGATGATAAGGGCTTCAATTAAATAAACGGTGTAATAAATAGTAAGTGTGTTCTGTCCCAGAGTGACCAGGATGACCGTAGTCAGTAAAAGCGTGAGAGCGACGGTGATAATGTACCTATTATATAATTTCACCCGGTGACCTCGAGTTCAATGTAGCATTTGCCGTTCCGGGTCTCCTCATGAGTGATGGTGACCGGTTTGTTCCAGGCTTCAGCGGCGACCGTGGCTACCACTGAAGCAAGCGGTCCTCCCAGGCAGTGATGTGACCAATTGGCGTGGTTGTCAAGGCGAGGCCGGCTAATCTCTACTTTGATAGTATTGTCCAGATGGGAAACCATCGTTCCGTCGGCTATTCCAAGGCAACCGGTAAAGAGGTAGTTCAGCGCCGATTCAAGCTCAGCCGTACTGGGTCCCGGTTTTGATTCAAGCATGGTAATGGCGGTACTTCCAATCGTTGATATGAGCAGTCCAACGTCGTCCGGTTGGTTCCCGTAGCGGACGATAAAACGTCGGGGCAGGGTTTTATCGATAGTGGGCAATGACGAGTTTGAATGAAGCGGAACGAGTGCCTGTGGCTGGTCACTGGTAAGTGAGGCGGGGAGATAGAGAGCCTTGGACCTGAGTCCAATCTCTTCCGCAATGGAGGCAATATTGTCGACACCGGTTTCGAGGAGAAGGCTACACACTTCAGGTGACAGCCTGGGCACTGTTCGTCCCAGAGTCAGTAAAATAAACGATAATATCAGCATGCAGATGCCCAGGGCGGTTAACCAGATGAGGTTAAGGATAAAATATGCTGACGAGGATAGTATTATACCGGCGATGAGCAGGCTGAGCCCCGGCCAGGTATAGGCATTCTTGTGTGATAGCGCTAGTTTCACGTAACCTCAGGTGACCGGATGATAGATGAAATGATACTATAGTACATTGGTCATTATACTATAGTATATAGGTAACTAACCAAAAAATCTATGGTTATCTGTTCCAAGGATATTGGTAGATACCATCATGAACGAATAAAGCGGGGGGCTGCTACTTAGCAGCCCCCCGCTTTGCGAGTTTGAATGGATGAGAAATTATGACTATTCTCTGCGGCGTACCACCAGCATGGTAACGATGGTAATCAATATGATAGCGCCGATAATACCGCCGCCGACATACCACCAGTTAAACGCTTGTGCCTCCGGTGATGGCTCTGGTGTTACCGATGGTGGCACCGGTGCTGGCACTGTTGGCGCCTGGGTTGGTGGTTCCGGAGCCGGAGCCGGTGGTGCCGGGGCCGGTTGTACCGGTGGAGACGGTGGGGTTGTGGGTTCTGGTGCGGGGCCCGCTGCCGGTAAAACGGTCATGGTGCCGGCTAACCCGTTCACGTCCACCGTGTAGCTTCCCGCATCAGCCATGGTGGTGGTGAAGCTTACCTGCTGGCTACTGTGTCCGGCCACCGTTACCTGCCTGACTTCGGATACCTCGTCACCAATTTTAAGAATTACTTCGCAATCGCCGTTAAGGTCGCCGGTGTTGGTTACGGTGACCTCAATGGTAACCATGTCTCCAGCCGTGGCATCGGTGGGGGTAACGTTAAGCTGACTGAAGGTAAACCCGGCGGGACCGGTATGGGCGATGACCGAGAAGGTGGTGAAGTGGCTGGTTTCTCCGCTGATGGTATGAGAGACCGGGTCGACAACGATGTTATCCAGTTTGACCCACTGATTGGTATTCTCATCCCAGAAGGCAATAACCAGGTCACCGGGCTCAACCCCTTCGGGAATTGTCGCCGGGTCATAGGTAAACGTAATGGTAATCGGCGGGTCGAAAGTGGCTCCGTCAGGCCCGAAATTATAGGGCAGACCGATGATATTCGCCTGTGGTGGCGGCGCCGGCGGTGTGCTTGACGGTACTATGAGTATTTCTCTAAGTGTCTGTCCATGTTTGTCCTTGCCGGTGGTACCCCTGTTAATGGTCATTGAGATGTTTCCATCGGCGGATGTTGCCGTCACCGTCTGGTTGAATTCACCGTGCATATTAACCGCATTGGTAACATTGGTGGCTCCTGGCTTAGTCGCCGGCACTGAGCCACCGCCGGTGGCGGCAACAAGGGTGAACGAGCCGCTATACTCGGTAAAGGTATTACCGTTGGCGATAATCTCGGTTTTGATTTTATAGTCGCCGCTGGGCCATCCCGAAGGTGACGACCAGGTTATGTCATAGGTTATCGAGACTGAGCCGGGGCTATAGGCGTAGCCGTAACCGGCCATGGGAAGCCAGGTATAGGCGGACCCTTTCCAGTCGGCATAACCCGCCTTGGTTACGTACTGCCAGCCAAAACCGGTTGTGGCAGTAACCGCGACTGCGCCACCGTTACCGGTCTGAGCGCTAGAATAGTTCTTGGTGGTAGCGGTTGTGGGCAGGTAGGTACAGGTCGCCTTCTTGGTGGAGTCAGCTACATTGTAAATCTCCATATTAATACTCTGTACCGGCAGATGCTCATTATCTTCAATGGTAATCACTACCTGACCGGAGTGAGTACTGCCGACATTTCCGCTGGGAAGCGTTGGATAGTCTATGGTGAGTGCCTTGGTTGGGGTGGCAAACCACAATGAGGTAGCCACGGCGATGACCAGAATGAGCGGGATAGCCACCCGGTATAACGTTTTTAGCGTAGCTGATGGTCTTGGCATTTTAACCCCTTTCCAGCCCGATGGTTCACTCTTCTTTTGGACATGCTTCGAGCGTAGCATGGCCAATGCCTCCGGGTCTTTCAGGATTTCAGCGATATCGGGCGGTATTCTGCCGGCTAAAGTGAGCAGTTCATCTTGGTCGGTATTAAGGGCTTCAGCCAGTTGCAGTAGTACCTTTTCGCTGGGGGGAGGCATTATGCCATTTTCGATCTTGCTGAGGTAGGTGAAGTCAATGTTGACTGCATTGGCAAGTTCCCGCAGCGTCATGCCGGCTTTGACTCTTAATTCCCTTAACCTTATCCCGAATTTTTTCGCTTCATTCATGACTAAAGACCCCGGGGGTGCAGTATTTGAATGATTATATATAATGTTGAATAAAAAGTCAAGCGTTATTTGACCAAAATAATACCATTTTGTCATATTTATAATGTGGCTTGCATTGTGTTGAATGAAAAGTCAAATTATACTGAATAACGCCTGTTTGGCTGGAGAAGATTCCGGGAAGGGAATTCGGCTGGTATATCGGGTGAATGCCCCGTAGCCCGGCCGGGGTTATGGTGAGAGGTCGTAATAGGTGCCTGATGCACCGTAACATAGTCTGTGAAGAGGGTTTCGTATTACCGGTTTTTTCTATTTTTGGGTGATGCTTTTCTGCGGCCGGAATACAGGTCACCGCGGTAGTCAGGTACAGTGATGTGGAAAAAGGTGCTGAGCTTGTTATCAATCAGCCTGGAACCAACCCGCCCCTCAATCTCGTCCAGGGAGCAGACGGTGGTGATGACAGTGGGCAGCAGCGCATTATAGCGATAGTTGATTACCTGGTAGAGCTTCTCCTGTGCCCAGGGAGTGGTTGATTGTTCGCCGAAGTCATCCAGCACCAGAAGCGGGGCTTTCTTGACACTCTCGAAAAGCTGGTCATAGGATACCTTGCTTTCCGGGCTGAAGGTGTAGCGCAGGTGGTCAAGAAACTCGGGTACCACCACGAAAAGAGCCGGCTGATTAGCCTGGTAGCGCGAGTTTACAATTGCGGATGCCAGATGAGTCTTGCCACAGCCGTTTACTCCCTGGAGTACCAGCCAGCCTTCCGGCGAGCCGGCAAAATCAAGAGCCAGGCGATAGGCAGTCTCCAGGTTCTCGCGTTGTTCCGCCGGCAGGTTGACCCGCCGCCAGTCGAAACTGGCGAAGGTCATCCTCCTCTGGGCGGCAAACTCCGGTCCCCACTGGTATACTGACGAAGCTGTCTCTTCTTCGATAGTGTGCATCTGGCATATTGCTGAATTGGTCAGGCGGGTGCGCAGCCTGTCATCGAGCTGGTCAAGTGACTGGATGGTAACTATAGCGGTAGGTAACTCACTATTGAAGCGGTAGGTCAGGAGCTGGTCAAGCTTTTCGTTAGACCAGGGTGTGACGGTTTGAGCGCCCAGATCATCCAGTATTAGCAATGGAGCGTTGCGGACCTTATCGAAGAAATAATCGTAGGGGACTTCGCTCCCCGGCAAAAAAGTGGCGCGCAGGTGGTCAAGCAGGTCGGGCGTGGTCTGGTACAAAACCGGGAAACCCTGACGACGGCACTCGTTGGCAATAGCGGCGGCAAGGTGGGTCTTGCCGCAACCACTGGGCCCGCTTAAGATGAACCAACCTTTCGGTTCGGCGGCAAAGGATTTGGCGGCTTCATAGGCGCGATTGAATTGCTCCTGGTATTGAGGGTTCTGACTCATGCCCCGGGGCTGCAGCTTATCGAAGGTGAAGCGGGTCAAAAAGCCCAGGTTGCTGTACAGTTCCAAGCGATCCTGGCGTTCTTTGTCTACTACCTTTTTTACGCAGTCGCAGGGAATAACCTGAGTGTAGTCAGGCTTTCCTGTGGGCAGCAGCGGGTGGACGAAGCCAGCTCCCTGGCAAAGGGGACAGTCCGGGTTTGCCGGGGATTTCTCGTCATCGCTGGACCATGTGCCCGTATTTTTGCTTGAAGTATTTATCTGTGCCCTTTTTAGAATCTCGCTGATATGCTCCATCACTTTTGCCTTCTGAAGACCAGCGCTGCAGAATCTTCATAATGTATCGTATGTTACGCTTGTTAAGCAAGGTCGCTTCTTTGATGGCATCGACAATCCAATTTTCCGGGTAAAGCTTTTCTGCCTCGCGCAGTTCATCGGCAATTATAGGAGTGAGTAGCCCGATGTTCTGTTCGTAAAGGGTAAAAATGTTGGGCGGCTCCCCGGTTTCAACGTATCGCGGTGCTACCGGTTTAAAGCCGGGTATCTTGACCTCACCGCTTTGAATCCTGGCGGCGACCTGCCGTCCGGACTCATCGTTAAGGAGATAGACATCCTCGCCCGCTGCGTCTCTCTCCATCGCAATATGGAGGAATGTACCCCGCTCGGTAGCCAGCTTCAGCGCACCACGCAGGACTTCATCCGGTGGCTTGGCAAAGCTTTTAAGGCTGTTCATCAGGCTGGCATTATCCAGCAATTCTCCCAGGGTGACCACGCGGGGATACCCCCGTTTCCGGTACAGCGCTGCCATCACGTGCAGGCTCGTCTTCAACTCTGCCATGTCATTTATTTCCGGCAGCAAGGCACTGAAGAAGAGTCTGGGTATAGCGGCAAAATCCATCCTGGCGGGAAAACCGTTAAACTGCTTCATATTAGCTTTGGCTCAGCACTGCCGATATTATCAAAGCGGGCCAGGTTGTGGCGGAAACGCAGCTTGACCTGGCCGGTGGGGCCATTACGGTGTTTGGCGATAATTACGTCTGCCTCTTCTCGCGGATATTCTCTATCCGGGTGCTGGTTCTGCCATTCCTCTTCGTTGTAGTAGTATTCATCACGGTAGATAAACATTACCACGTCAGCATCCTGTTCGATACTACCACTTTCCCGCAGGTCAGAGAGCTGGGGCATGTGCGATGCCCGCCATTCTACCGCTCTACTGAGCTGGGATACGGCAATCACCGACACATTAAGTTCACGGGCCAATGCCTTAAGTGAACGGGAGATATAGCCAATCTCCTGCACGCGGTTTTCATTTCTGCCTTCTCCCTGAAGCAATTGCAGATAGTCAACGATAATCATGTCGATACCCCGTTCAAAGTGGAGACGGCGGGCTTTACTGCGCATTTCTACCACCCTTAGCTGAGGCGAGTCATCAAGGTAAATGGCTGATTCCGAAAGGACACCAATGGCGTCCATGATTTTTCTTTCGTCGTCCTCGCTGTGGGACCCCAGCCGTACCCGCCGGGCATTAACCCCGGATTCACTGGAAAGCAGGCGCAAGACCAGCGAGTCCCGTGCCATCTCCAGACTGAACAGTGCCACGCATGCCTTTTGCTCGACGGCAGCGTTTCGGGCGATATTAAGCGCTAGGCTGGTCTTACCCATGCTGGGTCTGCCGGCGACGATTATCAGGTCAGAGCGCTGAAAGCCGCCCAGGAATTCGTCCAGGCCGGTAAAGTTGGAGAGTACGTATGGTGCTTGACCTGTCAGGGAAGCTTCCATGTCGTCCGGACTGACCGGCTCGAAGTATTTATCCAGCACATGCCGGATGTGGACGAAGTCACGTGAGCTTTGGCCATGGCGCAGGCGGAACAGGATGTCCTCCGCCTTGTTGAGGCTCTCATCGACGTTCGGGCCAGCCTCATGACCCAGGGCGGCAATCTTGTCGGCAGCCGTTATCAGGTTACGCATTGTCGACAGCCGATAGACAATTTGAGCATAGTGCTCAATGTCGAGGGATGTGGGGCAGATGGCTATCAGGTGGCTCAGGTGGGCGGCGCCACCGCATGGTTCCAGCTTGTTCTGCCGGGCCAATTCCTGAGCGACCGTTATCTGATTGATGGCATCGTTGCGCTGGTATAACGAATAACAGGCACTGTAGATTAACTGGTTCGGCTCATAATAGAAATCCGATGACTGCACCAGCGAGGCAACTTTATAGATCGCGTTACCATCAATCAGCAACGAGCCGATTACGGCTTCTTCAGCATCCGGGTCATGCGGCGGTAGCTTCTCATTATACAACCTGGTCGCTCTCCTCAGCCTCTGCCGTTTCTGTCTTTTCTTCTGCTTCTTCCTTTACCCCGGTTTTCTTCTCAGCTTTGCCTGGCTTCTTTTCCGCAATTTCTTTCTTTTCTTCGGTGACAATTTCCTCTGCCGCCACGGTAACCTTTATCTGCGGCGAGATGTCTTTAAATAGCTTGATGCTTACGTCATAGCTGCCGAGTTCACGTATCGGCTCGGCGAGTTCTATCTTTCTTTTATCGATGTCCAGCCCAAGTTGGTCACGTATTCCGTCAGCAATATCGGTACTGGTAATCGAGCCGTACAAGCGTTCCTTGGCACCTACCTTGGCTTTAAGGACAAGCTCCTTGCCCTTAAGCTGCTGGGCGACCTTGGTCATTTCCGCTTCGGTTTGCGCCAGTTGCTTGGCTTTCTTCTTTAGCTGTGCTTCCAGGATATTGGAGGCAGCGGAATTGGCTAACACCGCCAGCTTTTTGGGTATGAGATAGTGCCGGGCGTAGCCGTCAGATACATCCTTTATCTGACCAACTTCAGCAATGTTGGGTACGTCCTCTAAAAAAACAACCTTCACAGAATTCTCCTTTGCTAATAATTATACTTCACTTTACTAAATTGGTGAAGGGAATTTTTATTAAATATTATCCGGTGAGGTATTTTTCGGCAGCGATGGCGGCAATAGCCCCGTCGCCGGCAGCAGCAATAACCTGCCACACTGAGTTATGCCGTATGTCACCGGCGGCAAAAATGCCGGGTATCTCAGTTTCCATACGGTCGTTGGTAATGACAGCACCGGCGGCATCCATCGGGATTAAATCCTTCAGGTAACCGGTATTGGGCTTAATGCCAATCGAGATGAAGAAGCCGGATACATCCAGCCTGGTCTGCTGCCCGGACTTCACGTTGCGTACTTTGAGATATTGCACGAAATCATCGCCTTCGATTGATTCGACCACGGTATCCCACAAGAATTCCATATTGGGTAGAGCCATGGCTTTTTCCTGCACAATCCGGGTAGCCCGAAGCTGGTCGCGACGGTGTATTACCACGACCCTGGAGGCAAACCGGCTGAGGTGGATGGCTTCGGTAAGGGCGGAATTGCCACCGCCGACCACGGCCACGGTCATTTCCCGGAAAAAGGCAGCGTCACAGGTGGCACAATAGGATACTCCTCTGCCGGTGAACTCGGCCTCCCCCGGTATACCAAGCTTTTGTCGCTCAGAACCGTTGGCGATGATGACGGCTCCGGCGGGGTAATCACCGCCAGTGGTCCGGATAATTTTCTGCTCTCCGTTTAGCCGAATGCCGGTAACCTCATTGACTACCGTTGCCAGTCCATATTTGGTCGCCTGCTGGTGCATGAGCTGGGTCAGTTCTATGCCACTGATACCTTCCGGGAACCCCGGATAGTTCTCCACCAGCTCGGCATTGATGATTTGCCCGCCTACTATGCCTCGCTCTATAAGCAGGCTGCTCAGCCGTGCCCTCGAGGTGTAGATTGCGGCGGAGAGCCCGGCAGGGCCACCGCCAATGATTATTACCTCGTATTCTTTTCCAGCGCTATTGTCCATTGGTATCACCTTTATATGTAATTTCTCGCTCGGCATCGATACTATCCAGTAGCATACGGACGTCAAACTGACCGGAAATCCGCACCCGCCCGTTGATAACCAGCAGCGGCAGGTTCAAATGTTCTGTCTTTATCTTGCTTTGCCATTGTCGGGCCTGCTTTTCGAAGTACGACTTGGAGAGGTCAATATACTGCACTTCTATCCTGTCGCTGAACCGTTCGGTGATTCGTTGACCGGCCAGTTTAATGTTTTCTTCCGCAGACCAGTCAACTCCGCAGTGAGCCTCGCAGGATTCAATACTGGTATCGTCGATAATGATAACGTGCATGCTATGCTCAACCAAGCGCAGCGTCCAGGCTTTCCTTTAACTGGGCTTTTGGCCTGTAGCCGACTATATTGGAAACCGGCTGTCCGTCTTTAAAAACAATCAGGGTGGGAATGCTCATAATCCCGTATTTAACAGCAATCTTCGGCGCCTCGTCTACATTGACCTTGCCAAAGCTTACCTTGCCTTCGTATTCTGCTGACAGTTCCTCTACCACTGGAGCCACCATCTTGCATGGTGCACACCAGGGTGCCCAGAAGTCAATCAGTACCGGTGTCTTTGCCTTCGAGACAATTTCCTCAAAATTACTGTCATCAATATCAATTGGCTTGCTCATGCGTTTCCTCCTTTATTTTCTGTACCGTGCTTCGCTCAACCGTCTCTCGGGCAAGGCCGATGGCATTCTTAATCGCTTTCGACTGACTGCGCCCGTGGGCGATGATTACATTGCCCTGGATACCGAGGAGGCAGGCTCCGCCGTACTCCGTGTAATCCATCTTTTTGACCAGTGAACCCAGTCCGATATCGCGGAGCATGTCACGCCCGCGGAGATGACAGAGACTGGAAAAGACATGCCCTATTTGCTTTGCCGAAGTGAGAAAGTTATCGCTAAGGCCTTCAATGGTTTTGAGTACTATGTTGCCGGTAAAGCCGTCGGTAACGATAACATCGGCGGACTTTTGCAGGATATCCTGACCTTCTATATTACCGATGAAGTTTATCTCCTTCGTCTGTTTAAGGAGTTGATAGCTTTCCTGGGACAGACTGTTACCCTTGGTTTCCTCTCCACCGTTATTGAGAAGGGCAACGCGGGGTGAGTCAATCCTAAGGATATTACTACTGTAAATGGAGCCTAATCTGGCAAATTCAACCAGATGCTTGGGGCGGCACTCAGCATTGGCGCCGGCATCGACCAGCAGCGCAGGGTTAGAGCCGATGGTATCCAGGAAACAGCCGATAGCCGGTCTTTCAATACCATTTGTCTTACCCAGGTTGACCAGGGCAGCACCGAATACTGCGCCGGTATTGCCGGCGGAGACAAATGCTGCCGCCTTGCCTTCCCTGACCAGATTAATGCCGACCACGATCGATGATTTTGGCTTGTTGCGCAGCGCCTTCATCGGTGATTCGTAGGGACCAATTGTCTGGGTTGCTTCCACGATACTGATACCGGGTTTGTGCCGGGCACGCCCTAATAGTACGTGAAGCACGGCTCTCCTGCCTACCAGGGCAATTTCAACCCCGTATTCCTGAGAGGCTTTTATGGCTCCCTTGACAATTTCATGCGGGGCGTAATCCCCGCCAGCAGCATCAACGGCAATTATCATCGCTTACCTCTGGTCAAGATTGCTGACCACTGAGACTTCTTTCCCAGAGGTCACAGCGTCCACCCCAGCGGGCAAGAACCTTCCCATTGATTGAAAGCTGGGCAATCTCGCATAGATTCGGGCAGGATTTGCATTCAAATGATGAAGTTTGATAGTGCACGTCGCTTATGCCGAACCCTTTGAAATGGCTGCCGTTGCTGGATTCCACCACCTTTTCGTGGGCGAGCAGAGCCGCCCCTATGGCTCCCATGACCTCGTGATGGGGTGGTACGACAATAGTGGTGTTCAGTTCTTCTTCAAGGGCTCTGACGATACCGCTATTAAAAGCAACCCCGCCCTGAAAAGCAATCGGGGGTAGTATTTCCTTACCGGTGCCGACATTATTGAGATAGTTGCGTACCAGCGCCTGGCAGAGACCGTAGATAATGTTTTCAATCCGGTGCCCCATTTGCTGTTTATGGACCATGTCTGATTCGGCAAAAACGGTACAGCGGCCGGCAATCCGGACCGGTGTGTCACTCTTCAACGCCTGCCGGGTGAAATCTTCGATGCTCATATTGAGTCTCAACGCCTGGTGGTCAAGGAAGCTTCCGGTGCCGGCGGCGCACACGGTATTCATGCCGAAATCAGTAACTACTTTATCTCGAATAATGATGATTTTGCTGTCCTGTCCTCCGATTTCAATAATGGTCTGCACTTCAGGAATTCGCTGCAAGGCGGCTACCGCATGGCAGGTAATCTCATTCTTAACCAGGTCGGCACCCACAATGACCCCGGCGAGGTAACGGGCGCTCCCCGTAGTAGCCACGCCGCTAATTTCGGTGTCAGCCGGCAACTGCTGCTTTATTTGTTTCAAGCCTTGTTGTATTATCGTGATGGGTTTGCCTTCAGTGGGAATATAGCAATGGGCAATCAGTTCATCATCCTGGTTGAGCGCCGCAATCTTGGTAGTAACCGACCCAACATCAATTCCCAGATAGACTTTCATTGACTCTCCTCAGATTTCGTCTCATTGCGCTTTATTTGCGGTCCGCCTTCTCCGTTCCAGTAAATCAACAAATGCTTCCAGCCTGGTCAACATTCCCGGCTTGGCTAACTGTTCATCACAGAGAATGGTCAGCACCGGAATAGTTTCTCTGGTGGTTGGCATTATGTTCTGGGCAATTATCTCCGGCATACAGGTAAACGGTGCCAGGTGCACAATGCCGTCGTATTCTTTGGCATGGAGCACCTTTTCCCCGACCGATTCCCAGCCATCACCACCAATGTCTCGTTTAAGGTAAGGCATGGCTGCCTGGTGTATCCTGTCTTTTTCATTGACCCCCAGCGGATTTAAGAACCAGCTGAATTTCGTCCACTCGGAGATAAAGGTCGACCGCCTCACCTCTACCCCGAGCTTGCCCAGCTCAACCTCTATGTCCAGATTGGAGAAAGGCTCAAGTACTACGTAAAACTCACCGGTAATACCCACTATGAGCGGTCTGGCATTGCCGTTTTTATTGGCACTCAGTAGTTTCTCGATGTACTCCTGCTTTACCCTCTTTATACTGGCGTTATCACATGCCTGGTCAATGTCCTGGATTGCCTTGGCATAAAGCTGGTTGGTAGTTCCCGGCTGGTGCTCTACCGGGCGTGTCTTCTGTACCAGACGCTCAATATCATCCAGCGCGTTCAGCTTCGCCATCCCGAAACGAAACGCTGAAATTATCTTAAACCAAGATGCGTTATTTGACAAGCGCTTGACCATTTGCAGGAAACCGTACAGTTTCTTCTCCGAGACTCCCAGCTGGACCATTTCCGCGTTATAGCCCAGGTCATGGAGTATTTGCTCCTGGATCTTGGCATAGTAACCCAAGCGGCAGATACCGTAGCCAGCCGCCATGAGTATCGTGTCGGCTCCCATCTCGGCGGCTTCAATTATGTTTCCCAGAGTCAGTTTGAAGGGTATGCATAATCCTTCCGGGGCATACTTGACGCCCAGGGAAAGGGTGCGCCGGTTGTTGTGAGGTGGTATCACGTAGTCGACCCCTAGTCCGTCAAAAAGGGCTTTCATGGCTATATTCAGATTTCCTATGTGAGGCAGACCTATACGCATAGTTCCTGCCGTCTCCTCTTCTTTCTGGTTACCATGTCAAGGAAGGCTTCCAGCCGGGTGACCAGTCCGGCTTCAGCGGTGTGCTCTTCCAGAGTCAGGCACATGAAGGCATGTTCTCTCTGCCGGTTAGCCTGCCGGCGAACGACGTCCATCATCAGTGAATCCGGACCACAGCCGAAAGCCATGGCGCCGATTACACCATCGACCTTGCTATCCAGGTAGTAACCACCAGCGCCAACCACCTCGTGCTCGTATGTCCAGTAGGCATTGCCCACCAATCGGTCAGTATACATTTCCAGATCAGGAGTAGTGACCATCTCCGGGATGAAAACCTGAATGCCGTAGTGCTGTAACTTGGTAATAAGCCGGTGGTTAATGTGTTCATCATACAGCATATATGGATGACCAATCAAAGCCACCCTGGTTTGGGCGGCTGGTGAGATATTCGCCGGCAATTGCGGTGCTGGCATTGTTTTATCAGTGAGGGCGGCTATTGCCTGCGGTGGTGTGAGCGTCTGTTGTGCCATTAGCTGGTAATAGTCTTTGTGGGCTTGCCAGGCAGCGGTGGCGGCTTGCTTTATTTTCATCGGGTTCCAGGTGAAGTGTCGCCCCAGCTGATAGATAGTCTGATACAGGGTTCGCGACGGCTTATTGATGTCAATCTCGGTATCCAGTATCGGGGGGGCTTCCGGGATAACCGCCCGTGTCATGTCCGGCAGCCCGAGGAACTTGGAGCAGTTATAGACCCTTTTTTTTACACTGCGAATAGACGGGATAAAAATATAGTCGCATTCCTTGGCCAGGTTGAGAACGTGACCCAGGAAAACCTTGACCGGCAAACAGGTATCCGCCACCACCCGCGACGAGCCACCCGCCAGCATGGTCTGGGTGGTGGCTGGTGAAACAATTACTTCGGCATCAAGCGCTTCGAAAAAGGTCTTCCACATGGGATAATACTGATAGTAGAGTAACGCTCTGGGAATACCTACCCTTATCATTTCTTCTGGACAAACTCCTCTCTTGCCATGGTAATCATTTCCTTATCAGCCAGCAGGTCAGCGATGGTCATTGCCATAGCCTTGGCGGCGTCAATAAGCCCCTGGATACCGGCTGGTGAAGCCGCGGCACGGGCAAAATCGGGCGAGTGGGCGATGACGTTGTTCGGGGCAATGGCGACGAACGGGTGAATGCTGGGCACCAGTTTACTCACATTACCCATGTCAGTGCTGCCAAAATTAAATCCGGGTTCGCTGAACCTAGTTGCACGTCCCAGCGACTGCATATTCTGCTGGAAGAGCCGCGCCAGTGTCAGATTGTTGCGCATGGCGGCGTAACGGGTCTCTGCCCACCGGTATTCCAGCCTGGCGCCGGTGGCTATGGCGGCACCCGAAAAGCAGTTGATTACCTTTTGCTTCAGCTCATCAAGATAGTCATCAGTCTCGGCGCGCACGAGGAAGTTACCTGCGCTGTGCGCGGGCACTATGTTGGCGGCTTGCCCGCCATCGGTGATGATGCCGTGGATACGGGATTTTTCACTTGTATGCTGTCGTAAGGAATTAATGGCGGTAAACGACTGTACCATGGCTTCCAGGGCGTTAATTCCTGCCTCCGGTTGGGCAGCGGCGTGGGCTTCCCTGCCGAAAAATTCTACGTCCAGTGTTTGGCAGGCGAGGGTCTCAATGGTAACCAGATCCTGTACCCCGGGATGCACCATCATGGCGATGTCTATATGGTCGAAGGTCCCTCTCTCCGCCATCAATATCTTGCCACCGTAGAGCTCCTCGGCAGGCGTGCCGATGACTACCACACTGCCGCCGAGTTCGCTGACAGCGATTGCTGCCGCTATCCCGGCAGCCACGGCACTGGTGGCGATAAGGTTATGACCGCAGGCATGACCGACTTCCGGTAGGGCATCATATTCAGCCAGCACGGCGATAGCCGGCAACCCTTCGCCATAGGTAGCCCGGAAAGCAGTGGGCAGGTCACCGATATTCCGTTCAACAGTGAACCCGTTTTCACTCAGATGCTCGGTTAACCATTGGGCGGCTTTATATTCCTGAAAGCCGAGTTCAGGGTTGGCATGTATTTTCAGACAGAGGTCGGTCAGTTGCTGGCGGCTCTCGTCTATTTTATCGGTAATCGATGACTTTAATTTGGTTATATCCAAAGTTAACACCCCGTAAATTTGTCAGTTGCCTGGAGTCCATGAACATATTGTACATTATAGCATAACGATAGCATAACGTGGCTATAAACTGATTTTTAGACACGCGGTACGGTCATCCGCAAGGCGAATTTACCGGCGGATATCTTGCACAAAAGGCACGGCTGTGCTATACTTTTCTCATCAAGATAGTGTATTAGTCAAGTGGGTTTGAATCCCACTTTTTTAATTGGTAGCAAGAATTATTTGGAGGGTATTAACTGAGATGAAGAGCGACTTCCTGCTCGCTATCACTCAACTCTCGGCTGAGAAAAACCTGCCAAAGGAGGTAGTTATCGCTGCGATTGAAGCAGCTTTAGTATCAGCTTACCGGAAAGAGAATTTTGCTCCCAACCAGAATCTTGCGGTTAAAATTAATCCCGGTAATGGCCAGGTTGAGGTGTGGGCGGAGAAAATTGTGGTAGAAAAGCCATCTGACAGACGCCAGGAAATTTCACTGGCCGATGCCCGCCAGATTAGCCCGGAGACAAATATGGGCGACTCGCTTATGGTGGAATCCACGCCGCATGATGCCGGGCGTATTGCGGCTCAAACGGCAAAACAGGTTATCCTCCAGCGCCTCCATGAGGCTGAGCATAGTGCCATATTTGAAGAGTATGCGAACCGGGAAACCGATGTGGTTACTGGTCTGGTGCAGCGCATTGAGGCCGGGCAGATAATCATTGACCTGGGTCGAACTGAAGCAATACTGCCGGTAGCTGAGCAAGTGCGCACCGAACGCTATCGGGTCGGCCAGAGGCTTAAGGTCCTCGTCCTGCAGGTAGTGCGGACCGGCAAGGGACCCCGGGTGGTGGTATCCCGCTCACATCCCGATTTTCTCCGCCGGCTTTTTGAGCTGGAAGTCCCCGAGATTAGCGGTGGAGCGGTGCAGCTGAAATCCATAGCCCGTGAAGCTGGCCACCGGAGTAAAGTGGCGGTCGCCGCCGGTCAGGAGGGCATTGATCCGATTGGTTGCTGTGTGGGCCTGCGCGGTATAAGGATACAGAATGTCGTTAATGAATTAAACGGTGAAAAAATAGACGTAATTATGTGGAACCCTGATACGGCGGTATTCATTGCCAATGCGCTCAGTCCCGCCAACATAGTCTCTGTTGATCTGAATCATGGCGAAGAGGTAGCCTCGGTGGTAGTACCGGACAGGCAGCTTTCGCTGGCAATTGGTAAGGAAGGACAGAATGCCCGGCTGGCTGCTAAACTCACTGGATGGCGCATTGATATCAAGAGCGCATCAACCGCTGAAGCCGAAAAGATAGCCGTACCGGAGCCGAAAGCGGAAGCGAAAACAGAAGTAGTTACCGATGAAATAGCAGCAGCGGAAGAAGCCGAACCGGTAACGGTTGAAGAAACGCCGGTTGAAGCCGTGTCTGAACTGGAAGAAATTCTGGAACCGGCTGTGGAAACAACGGAAGAAGTAGCCAAGGAAGAACCTGTTGCCACTGAAGAATACGTGCCCCCGGAGTCTTTCTTCGAGCCTCAGTTAGCTGAGGAAAGACCTCAATTGCGATTCGCTGAGGATATTCTACCGGCTAAACCGGCAAAGGCAACATCCAAGTCAGCTAAGTCCGTGTCCAAGAAGAAAAAGAAGAGTGTGCCTGGCAAAAGCAGCACTGATGAGGGCGTGAGATTGAAGAAAGCGCGGCGCGGGGTAGAGGTTGCTGACGAGGAGGAAGAAGAGTATTACTAAGGTGGGATCGGCACTAACCAGGCGGGTAGTCCAGCGCACCTGTGTGGCTTGTCGTAGGGTGAAAGCCAAACGAGAATTGCTGCGTCTGGTACGTACTCCCGAGGGAAATGTTGAGATTGATACTACCGGTAAAAAGGCCGGTCGTGGCGCCTACCTGTGCCGTGACCTGGATTGCTGGGAAACGGCACTGAAAAATGACCGCCTGGAGCGTGCCCTGAGATGCACCATTTCTCCGGATAAACGCGAACAGCTTGCTCAACAGGCAGAAGAGCGTCTGAGAGGAAACGGTTAATGGCAAAGGCAATAAAATCAGAAAACGTGGTAGAGTCGGCGGTGGCAGAAAAGAAGGCTAAAAGTACTACACGCAAGAAGGCACCTCAGATTGAACTGCCACAGACGATAACGGTCAGGCAACTGGCAGAGTACCTGCAGATAGAGGTCGTGCAGGTTATCAAGCAGCTTATGCGGAATGGCATTATGGCGAATATTAACCAGGTGCTTGGTTATGAATCTGCTGCCTCGATAGCCGCCGCGCTGGGCTACGAGGCACATCGTAAAGCGATAAGTGCCCAGCAGACGGTGAGTGCCATCCGGGAGATTAAAAAACGGCAGCTCCAGGCAGAGGAGGGCGGCAATCTTCAGTCGCGCCCACCGGTGGTCACGGTTATGGGACATGTTGACCATGGTAAGACCCGGCTGCTGGACGCCATACGCCAGACCAAAGTAATGGATAGCGAAGTTGGTGGCATCACCCAGCACATCGGTGCGTATCAGGCAACGGTTAATGACCAGAAAATTACTTTTCTGGATACTCCGGGTCATGAAGCCTTTACCGCCATGAGGGCGCACGGAGCCAACATAACCGATGTTACCGTGCTGGTTGTCGCTGCTGATGATGGTGTCATGCCCCAGACTGCTGAGGCAATAAATCATGCACGGGCAGCCGGGGTTCCGGTAGTCGTCGCCATCAATAAAATTGATAAGCCTGAAGCCAATGTAGACCGTGTCAAGCAACAGCTATCTGAGGCTGGTTTGCTTATCGAGGAATGGGGTGGCGACACCGTCTGTGTCTCAATTTCAGCCAAGGAGAAGATTAACATTTCAGAGTTGCTGGAAACTTTAATACTGGTGGCTGAAATGGAAGAACTCAAAGCAGACCCGTCGAAGCCTGCGGTTGGAGTAGTGATTGAAGCGAAGATGGACAAGACCCGCGGTCCACTGGCTACGGTGCTGATTCAGAACGGCACCTTGAAGCAGGGTGATATCATAGCGGTGGGCGCTACCTGGGGAAGAGTCAGGGCGATGTTTAATGAAGTGGGTAAGCAGGTGAGAAAAGCGGGGCCATCCACTCCTATTGAAATTCTCGGCGTAAGCAGTGTGCCTCAGGTTGGCGAGATAATGAATGCGGTAGCCGATGAGCGGCAGGCACAGTCTCTAGTAGCCAGACGCAAGGAGGATATGGAAAGTGAAACGGCGACTGCTAAGGGGCTGAGCCTGAACAATCTCTTCGACCAGATAAGTGCCGGACAGGTTAAAGAGCTTAATCTCGTTCTGAAGACTGATGTTCAGGGAAGCATTGCGCCGATATGCGATTCACTGGAGCGACTGGATACGGATAAAGTAAAGGTGAGAATCATCCACAGCGGTACCGGCAATGTTACCGAAAGCGATATTATGCTGGCCATTGCTTCCCATGGGCTTATTATTGGTTTCAATGTGAACGCTGAGGAAGGGGCGCGCCGTCTCGCCAGTACCAAGGGCATTGATATCCGTTATTATGGTGTGATTTATAATCTGATAGATGATGTGGAGAAGGCGCTCAAAGGCATGCTGGAGCCCACGTATACCGAGGTTGGTGAAGGCAGGGCCGAGGTAAGGGCTGTTTTCTCGGCAGGCAAGGGAGCGAAGGTAGCCGGTGTTTATGTGACTGAAGGCAAGATAAGTCGTAATGCATTGTTACGGGTGAAGCGGGGGGAAGAACTCCTCTCTGAGTCAACAGTGAGCAGTCTAAAACGTTTTAAGGACGACGTGAGAGAAGTCAGCAGCGGTTACGAATGTGGCATAGGGGTCAAGGATTTCAATGACTTCCAGGTAGGGGATATAATGGAATCCTACCGGATTGAAAAAACAAGCTGATAGGTGATTTTTGTTACGTCATGGCACACCGGATTGAACGGGTAAACCAACTTCTCCGTCGCGAAATCAGTGAACTACTCCAGCATCAGGTAAAAGACCCCCGGCTTGGTTCACTGATTGCAGTTACCGATGTAGAGGCATCGGCTGACCTGAAATACGCCAAGGTGTTCGTGAGCTGCATGAGCAGCGACGAGGAGAAAAAGGAAATACTGAGCGGGTTAGCCTCTGCCGCCGGATTTCTCCGTAAAGAACTTACCGATACTCTTAAATTACGCCGCGTTCCTGAATTCAGTTTCTACTGGGATGATTCCATAGAACGGGGAGACCATTTACTGCAATTGATAGACCAGGTCAACTCAGAGCCGGAATCATAAACCTCAAGTATTTTCCCGATATACTTTACATAAGTATATGTCGTGATTGCCAGCCAATAGTCATACGGATGGGTTTATGGATGGCATACTGAATATTGATAAGCCGGCGGGGATGACCTCGTTTAAAGTGGTCGCCAGGGTGAAACGGCTCAGTGGAAACAAGAAGGCAGGTCATGCCGGAACCCTCGATCCGGCCGCCACCGGTGTCCTGCCGGTCTGTATCGGGCAGGGGACCCGGGTTGTTGAATTTCTGGTCAATGATTCCAAGACGTACCGGGCACAGATTGAACTGGGTAGAGCGACCGACACTTATGATGCCAGCGGGCAAGTAGTACGGCAGGGAGATACTACTGGCATCACTCAGGAGCAGATGGAGAAAGCACTAAACGCCTTTCGCGGCTCCATCCGGCAAATTCCTCCCATGTTCAGTGCCGTGAAACGCCATGGTAGGCCGCTCTACGAACTGGCACGCTGCGGGATTACTGTGGAGAGGGAAAGCCGACCCGCGCAGGTCTACCGACTGGATATGATAGACTGGCGATTACCGGTAGCTACGGTAGAGATAGAGTGCAGCCGGGGGACCTATATACGCTCAATAGCCCATGACCTGGGCCAGATGCTGGGGTGTGGCGCCCATTTGAAAAGCCTCGTTCGCACCAGATGTGGTATCTTTCATATTAATGATGCCGTTACCTTATCCCAGCTTGAAGATGCCTTTCAACGCGGGCGCTGGCAGCGGTTTTTGTATCCCCCGGATAGTGTTCTCGGGCACTGGAAGGCGATAGTCGTTGGGAGTGAGGCGGAAGATATTATTCGTCATGGTGGTTCCGTGGTTCTGGAAGAGGAAACCCGGTTGGAGGGGCAACAATACCCGGAACAGACGGGCTATGATGAATTTTATCGAGGCTATACCGTGGACGGACGGTTTTTCGGAGTGCTTCGGTTCAGCTGCGAGACGGGAAGATGGCACCCGGTAAAGGTTTTCCGTTAATAATTAAGCGGTGATACGCCTTGGCTACACCAGCGGCATTCCTGAGCGCGGAATTACCGCAAGGTCTTGACAGGTTGCGCATAAAAGGGTATAGTTCAACGGATGTCATCAAGAGACACTGGTAGCATGGCGCGGCATATTGTGGTATCTCTCGAGTGAAAAAAGAACGTAACCAGCTGACGGATGGGGCGTTAAAATGGTGAAACGCAAGATGGAGAGTCTACCCGGTATGCAGGACGAAGTGTTTGAAAGTCGGCCATGCATAGGTTCATCGAGGCAGGTGTTGACAGTTCGGTGAATTGTTGCCGGTGGTTGTTTTGGAATTAGACATAAAATACTGAATTAAACGTTGGAAGCACGATTCATTATAAAGCGCCATAAGTACCCACTGAGAATTCCTTACTTTATTCCACAGGGAAAGGGTCATTTCAATTTTAGCAGGTTGAACCCTCTATAAAAACATAGAAAGGTTATCACGCTCGCTCTGCCGGGACTGTCTTGGTGGGGCCAGGAAAGGGGGAAATAAATAAAAAGCATGGGCAAGGTGAACGTAGCTATCATAGGGGTGGGCAATTGTGCCTCGTCACTGGTTCAGGGGGTACAGTACTACAAGAATGCCAAAGAGAACGAATTTGTTCCAGGCCTGATGCACGTCAATCTCGGGGGATATCATATCAGTGATATTAACTTCGTGGCTGCCTTTGATATTGATAAGAATAAGGTAGGGAAAGATCTGTCACAGGCAATTTATACTTCACCAAATAACACGTATAAATTCTGCGATGTACCGGCTACCGGAATAAAGGTACAGCGGGGTATGACCCACGACGGCCTGGGCAAGTATCTATCCGAAATAATTGAAAAAGCACCGGGACCGACGGTTGACATCGTTAAAATTCTCAAGGAAACCAAGACCGATGTGGTAATAAACTACCTGCCGGTGGGCAGTGAAGAGGCAACCAAATGGTACATCGAGCAGGTGCTCGCTGCCGGCTGCGGTCTGGTAAATTGTATTCCGGTCTTTATTGCCCGTGAGAAGTACTGGCAGAAGCGGTTTGCCGAACATGGGCTGCCCATTATCGGTGATGATATTAAATCTCAGGTGGGAGCCACTATCACCCACCGTGTGCTCACCAGGCTGTTTCGTGACCGAGGGGTGAAGCTGGGGCGGACCTATCAGTTGAATATCGGAGGCAATACCGACTTTCTCAACATGCTGGAGCGGGAACGCCTTGAGTCCAAGAGAATATCGAAGACCACTTCAGTGACCTCTCAACTGGACTACACCCTTGACCCCGATAATATCCACGTTGGTCCCAGTGATTACGTAGCCTGGCTGCACGACCGTAAATACTGCTTTATCAAGATGGAAGGGATAACCTTTGGCAATGTTCCCCTCAATCTGGAGTTAAAGATGGAGGTATGGGACAGCCCAAACTCAGCCGGAGTGGTTATCGATGCCGTCCGGTGCTGCAAGATTGCCCTCGACCGTAAGCTGAAGGGAGAGCTGGAAGCACCCTCAGCCTACTTCATGAAATCACCGCCAGTCCAGTATACCGATGATGAAGCCCGCCAGATGGTAGAAGAATTTATTGTGACCCATACCCAGCGCGAGGAGGCCAAATAGCTTCAAATGAAGATAGCCCTGGTCTCTCCCTATGACTTTGCTTATCCGGGCGGTGTCGTCAATCATATTTCCTGCCTGGAGAGGCATTTTACCCGAATGGGACATGAAGTAAAGATTATTGCCCCGGCATCCAAGGCGGTGTCAAGCTTCGGGGAAAGATTTATCCGGGTGGGCAAGCCCCGCCCGGTTCCCGCCAGCGGTTCAATCGCTCGAATTACCCTCTCACCCTGGTTATCATCCCGGATAAGAGCCGTGCTTGAAGAAGAGAAATTTGACATTTGCCACCTCCATGAACCGTTAATGCCCATGCTCTGTCCCACCGTGATTAACCTGGCTAACATGCCCACTGTGGGCACGTTTCATGCTTCAGGGGGAAAGCCCTGGTACAGCCTGGGCACACCACTGGTTAAGTCGTTTCTCAGGAAGTGGATAAATAAGCTGGATTATAGAATAGCCGTGTCGCCGGTTGCCTTACGTTACGTAGCCAAACATTTCCCCGGCGAATACCATATTGTCCCCAATGGTATTGATACCGATCACTTTACTCCTGATGTGGCGCCAATAGGAGAATTCAATGATAACCGAATAAACATCCTTTTTGTTGGCCGCATGGAAAAGAGGAAGGGACTGAATTACCTGATTGACGCCTATAAACGGATTAAGCAGGAAGTTCCCAACTCAAGGCTTATTGCGGTGGGGCCGGGTGTCCGACTTCGCCATAAGTATGAAAAGATGGTTGCCCGGAACGGACTTAAGGATGTTACTTTTATTGGTTACTCCTCTTTCCGGGACTTGCCCCGGTATTATAAAACGGCTGACGTGGTCTGCACGCCAGCTACGGGTTGGGAAAGTTTTGGTATCGTATTACTGGAGGCTATGGCCGTAGGCAAGCCGCTGGTTGCCTCGGATATTGAAGGGTATGCCAGTGTTGCCACCAGTGGTGTTGAAGGACTGCTGGTGCCGCCGAAAAATCCCGTAAAATTGGCCGAGGCATTGCTTGCCATCATTACGGATAAGGCACTCCAGCAGAAGATGGCGGAAAGAGGCAGGCTAACCGCGTTGCAATACGACTGGGAGAACGTTGCCAGAACAATCCTGGACTGCTATATGACCGTGCTCAACGGTAAAATGTACCAAGAGGGATTAAAAGAAACTGAAGCCATGCCTGTTTGACATAAAGTATGACTGAAGATTGGTCATGGCGCTTCTGAATAGCCCTGAATGATGATAACCTTAACCGACGTTCGTAAGACCGTAGCCAATTGCCTCACCTGGCCATTAGTCCGGCTCTTGGCAAAGACCCGCTTAACTCCCAATACCATCACCATAATCGGTTTTTTGCTGAGTGTCGGCGCCGCGGTGCTGGTGGCGTTTGGATATCTTTTTGCCGCCGGTTGGGTAGTCCTGGTTGCCGGACTCTGCGACATGCTTGACGGCGCTTTAGCTCGATTGACCAACCGGGTTACCCGTTTCGGTGCGGTACTCGATTCTACCCTTGACCGGCTGGCTGAGGCGGCAATATTGCTGGGCTTGCTGGTGGTATTCGCCCGTGAACAGATGGTTATGGGGAGTCTGCTGGTGGGGCTGGCACTCATTACGTCTTTTACAGTCAGCTACCTCAGGTCCAGGGCGGAGGCGCTGGGTCTTGATGGTAGTGTGGGCGTATTCACCCGGGCGGAACGCGTGATTGTACTGGCACTGGGACTTTTATTGAGCCGGTTTGATTATGCCATAATTATTGCCCTGAGTGTTATCACCTTACTTAGTATTGTTACTGCCGGGCAGAGATTATTTCATGTCTGGCGGTCGACAAAGGTTAAATAGCACCGGTATTTGATGTAAAATTTAAGTGGCTAGATAGTGAAATTTGATTATACGGGAGGCAAATGATGCCGGTTATTGCGGTCATTGGGGCTCAGTGGGGCGACGAAGGCAAAGGAAAAATAGTCGACTTACTGGCTGAGCAAGCCAGATTTGTGGTGCGTTTTTCCGGCGGGGATAATGCCGGACACACGGTTGTAAATCCTCTTGGCGAGTTCAAGCTTCACCTCATTCCGTCAGGGATATTTTCTCCACGGGCTATCTCTTTAATAGGTAATGGCGTGGTAGTTAATCCGGCAGTGTTTATTGAGGAAATGGACACATTAAATCAGCGGGGGGTTGATACCTCGCGATTGTACATCAGTGACCGGGCACATCTGATTATGCCGTACCACCTCCTGCTCGATGGACTGGAGGAAGAGGCCCGGGGAGGCAAGGCAATCGGCACCACCCGCAAAGGTATCGGTCCCGCCTTCGCGGACAAAGTTGCCCGACTGGGCATCAGGGTTGGTGATCTTCTGGACAGGGAGTCCTTTTTTGAACGACTAAGCAGCGTACTTGACCATAAGAATGCCATTTTGACCAGGGTCTATGGGAGTAGTCCTCTCTCGCTGGACGATATTTATAGCCAGTACTGCCGGTACGGAGAGCGGCTGGCTCCTCATATTCGTGATATCAGTCCAATATTGTCGGAAGCGTTGCAGCGAGATGACGCAATTCTACTGGAGGGAGCCCAGGGGGCGTTACTTGACCCTGATTTCGGTTCCTATCCCTATACTACCTCTTCGTCGCCACTCGCCGGAGGTGCCTGTCTGGGCACCGGGATGAGTCCTACCAGTATTGGGCAGCTGCTGGGTGTGTTCAAGGCATACTGCACCAGAGTTGGTGGTGGCCCGATGCCCACTGAATTAAAGGACGAAACCGGGGAACTGATTCGAGAGCTGGCCCATGAATATGGAACTACCACCGGGCGTGCCCGTCGCTGTGGGTGGTTTGACGTTGTTGCCGCCAGGCACAGCCACCAGGTAAACGGCTTTACCGGTGCGGCAATTACCCGATTGGACGTGTTTGATACCATGCCCAGCCTGAAGATATGCGTGGCGTACCAACTGGATGGCAAGGTGATTGATTACTTTCCAGCCAGCGCGGCGGCTTTAGCCAGGTGCCAGCCGGTGTACGAGGAGTTGCCGGGCTGGCTGTCAGCTACGGTAGACATTCAACAGTACAGTCGTCTTCCCGAAGAAGCCCGGCGCTACCTGGAAAGAATAGAGGGACTGCTGTCCTGTCCGATTAGTGTTATCTCCGTGGGGCAGGGACGGGAGCAGACCATCATTAAAACGAAACTCTTCTGATAGGGGAACCGTCTCTGGCTGTTTGAGTTAATATGATTATCCGGTTGCGTTTCCCGGAGTCTTTACCAGGAGTACCGGCGTATTACCTCCCCGCAGTACCTTGTCGGCAACACTCCCGATTGACCACCGGCCGATGCCGGACCTTCCGTGAGTGGACATGGCTACGATATCGGTTTTAATTTCATCGGCGATTTTGATAATCTCCTCAGCCGCAGCCCCCATTCTTACTATCGAGTTTGTGGTAATGCCTTTGCTTTGAAAATGCTCTCTTACCTTTTCCATATACGATTCGGCATCGGCAAAAACGCGGTAGCTCCGGGGTACTACCTGTATTAGAGTGACCTGCGTCTGAAGCCGCTTGGCGAACTCCTGGATGAAGGGTATTACGGCTTCACTGGCTTCTGACCCGTCCAGTGATACCAGTGCCTTGCGCGTAATGCTTTTTCGGGCAATATCAGAGTAAGGGGTCCTGGCTCTAATAAGGGCTACCGGCCGGTCGGTAGCTCGTACTACTTTATCCGCCATCCTGCCCAGAGCCCAGCGTTTGATGCCGGAACTTCCGTGGGTGGTCATCACGATAATATCGATGGCTTTCCGGTTGGCGTAACGTATTACCTCTTCAGCCGGGTGACCGACCACGACTACCGGGGTTACTGTAATATCTTTGCCTGTCGATTTATCCAGGTATTTTCGGGCGTGTTTCCTGATCTCTTCAACTTTACATTCAATATAAATCTGGTACTTAAGGTATTCCTCAGCCTCGGTTGATTCGCTTATTGAGAGCAGGATAATCTCAGAGCCCAGCCGACCGGCAAGTTCCTCGGCACCAGGCAGGGCTGCCTCGGCTAGTGGAGAACCGTCCAGTGGGACCAATATTTTTTCGTACATAACCTGATTTGGCTACAGGTGCTGTCTCGATGTAACGGTCACCGTTTGAATTCTAAATCACCATACGACCATTTTCAATATGGTATATTCATCTTCATGAAATAGGGGTACCAGTGACGGGTGGCGTTATGGCTGCTGGTCTCGCTATTTGCCCCTGTCCCCGAATATCCTGGTACCAATTCGCACCATATTGGTACCCTCCTCAATAGCTACCCTGTACGTGTTGGTCATGCCCATGGAGAGGTATTCCATTTCTACATTGGCTAAGTTAAGACTCTTGATGCGGTCAAAGAGCTGCTTCGTTGCCACGAAATATGGCCTGGCGTCTTCCGGATTACCGAAACGGGGCCCCATGGTCATCAGCCCCTTTACGCTAATATGAGGCAGTGTTGAGGTTTCCCGGATAAGTGCTTCGGCATGTTCCGGTACTACACCGGTTTTCTGTTTTTCGCGGCCACTGTTAATCTCGATAAGCACCGGCATTACTTTGCCGATTTGAGCGCAATTTTTATCAATTTCCCTGGCAATTTCAATGGAATCAACAGTCTCGATCATGTCAAACAAGGCTACCGCCTTTTTGACCTTGTTCTTCTGCAGGTGCCCGATGAGATGCCAGGCTACCCGGTTACCGATAGACTGGTATGCCCGTTCCGCTTCCTGAACATAATTTTCACCGATAATCCCTATCCCGGCTTCAATTGCTTCCAGGATTTCTTTGGGGTCTCTTGTTTTGCCGGCAGCCACCAGTTCTACGCTGGCGGGTAATCCCTCCAGTATTTGCCTGACATTTTGCCTGATTATACTATTCACCAAACTGTCACTACCTGAATTTCCGGTGGATTTTCCAAAAACATGAGGCGTGGCATACTATAGGCTATGGAATGGGAAGATAAAATATCACCCAATGAAACCAAGGGCTGGCTTCATGTAAATGCCCGGTGCTCATGATGCTTATTGGCTATCCTTTTACTCCTCAAGTGCTTCCAGTTTCTTCTGTTGAAGTTTCTGCTGGTAATCCTGATATGCTTTCAGGTACTCTTCCAGCCCTTCGGCAAGTGCCTGCTGATATTCCTCCTGGTTTTTCTGATATTCCTCCATCTGCTGTTGATATTCCTCGAGCGCCTTGTAGTAAGCCTCCTGATACGCCTTCTCTTCCGCACTCGGTCCGCAGGCGGAGAGAACCGGTGCAATAAGCACGATGGTACCGATAGTACTTACCACAACCTGCCACAATTTCATCTTGTCCTCCTGTCAGGTTGACTCTATAACTATTTTACCTCAATATGCAACCGGCTTAAAGGGGGTGATGGATAAAGATTTATGAAGACTATCGGTAACCAGTGGCAGTGGGAAGAATCGGGGAAATGTCTATGCGAAAGGAATGATGGTAAGCGGTTAATAGCAGTGGCAGGTTGCGAGCAGACGGCGATAGCGCCCGGTCACACGCCGACTTCTTGTTCTGCTACCGGTTCTGAGCAGACGCTGTCCTGACAGGCGATAGATAAGGCATTGATACGGTAAGCACTGTGTAGTTTTCGTTGCGTATCCAGCTCTTTCTGCGCGGCCAGACGGAGCAGGTGCATTTCACCAAGCATTTTTTGAATTTCCTCACTCGCCCGGCGTTTTAATCCAGCTATCTCCTTGCGGATACCTGTGCGGGCCTGGAGCATAGTTATCTGGTACTGGCTGCGTGCCCTGGCTTCAGTTTCCTGCTGGTATCGCTCAGTATCGGCGCGTATCTGTTTTACCAGCTCCAGCTCCCGCTGTATGCTGGTGCGAATCCGTTGCACTTCGGCGACGGCGTTTCTGAGATGAGCCAGTTCTATGTCCAGGCAACGGTTATCCATCTTAGCCTGGTGGGGCTTCTGGTCAGACACTGTTATCGGTGGTCTCAGGTTATTCATGGCGTAATATCTCTGCTACTGGCTACAGCCTGGTCAGTTCCAGGATTCTTTCCGCACCGTTGGCATTGCTGACGCGCAGTGCCCCGGTGATATCGAGCATCGTCTCACTGGGGACCGGTAAGTCATTCTCAACCAAATCAACGTCCTCCGGGGAAACACCGGCCATCTGTGCCAGTTCCTGCCGGGTAAGCATCCGGGATACGCGGAGCTTCCTGACTTGAAAGCCGGGTAATGATTGGTTGTCGGTTAGCAGCGCATTCACAGTATTAATAATCCCCCATGTGGAGTATAGGAACTATGGACTATGTCGGCATGAAGGTACATACCTATTTCCACTGGGGGTTTTTACTCAAATAAATGCGGATACTTACTATCTGCGAAGGAATTGCTAGACCGGTGCCCTTTCGGTGAGGCAGGTTCTTCAAGGGTATACTTTGATTGTTGAGCAAGTAGCGGGGCACAAATCAGAACAAAAGGAACAAAAGTTGCTTGATGTCCCAGCATACCACCAGCGACAGTAATACAATAGCCGGTATCAGATACTTTCCGGGAACAAACCGGGCGATGACCAAGGGGATAACCACCTTGACCATAACCAGCTGGAAAGGATTGTGGAGAATGCTTCTCATTACTACATTTAATTCTGAGAAGCCGAGAGATGTGCCGACGAGTGTCAGTATCAGGTCAAGTAGCTGAAGAAATACGTAGGCCACCTTTGCCATCATGTCTGAGGACTGGTAGTGACTGGCCTCAACAAGGTAGCTGAGCTGTTTGAGACGAGTGCTTGGCATGACCATTGACATTTGTTTCCCCCGGTTCAAATAGCGGAAATAGGTCAGAGTTAACTGTTGCTATTACAGTCAGTTTCAAGTGTAACCGCTGAGGGAGAAACAAGTCATAAACATGGCGGTCTGGCATGTAAACAATGGGTAAAGATATTTGACGGAGTTGTTATGAATTCATCTAGCCTCAAGTGAAGGCTTATGGTAAAATACAGCAGGCAGGGTAACGACTTTTATTTGGGGGAGTGCCGGAACTGGCAGACGGGCGTGACTTAGGATCACGTGTCGAAAGACGTGGGGGTTCGAGTCCCCCCTTCCCCACCATCTTTTGGTGTTCAAAAGTAGTCAGTATGATGCCAATTTGTTCACAGAGCTAAGTAACATACTACTATGTTCAAATTATAATTGTAGCTACTGTTACGATTGCTGAATTCTTGGTACCTCAGTGAGATTGCTATTGTTTGAGACCCCGTACAATCATCATTTTGGGTATCCCGAGCTCTTTTTCATAGATGACGGAAATCTCTGAAAATCCAGCTTCTTTCATAATTGTCAGTACCTCTTCTTCTGTCCAGACCCACATCCCCCATTTCTCGGCATACTTCGAATAATCTTTTCCATCTTCAGCATTGTTCTCTATACTAACAACAGCTCTTCCACCAGAACGGAGCACGCGGTGCATTTCCTTCAGCGACTCCAAAGGCTTGGGGAAACCCATTATGCTTCCCATTGTCGTGACTACGCTGAATCTGTTGTCTTCCCAGGGCAACTGCGATGCGTCACCCAGTATGATTTCTGCGGTTCCTGCTGCAATACGGCTCCTGAGCTTGCGATTGGCCATTTTAACCTGAACATCAGAGAGGTCAAGGCCAGCAACACTACGGACGTGAGATGCAAATTTCTTCAGGAAATGTCCACCACCGCAGGCAACCTCAGCAAGGTCATCTTCAGGTTGCAGATTCAAAACCTTAGATACACGTTTGTATATCGAGCTATGGCCGAGTGGCATCATCCAAGCTATAATATGACCAGCCAATCCTCTGGGTAGCATTGGTTGCGGGAGTTTTGTCTTTGAATTACTCATATACGCATCTCCTTTATGAAATGGCTAGGATTTTGGTATTCCTATCCACCTTGGAGTCCTTTCCATATATTCACGGTAGGCAGCGCCAAATTTATTAGTAGTCGCACTCTCTTCGTTCATTGCTAAGAAGTGTGATATGACCATCATAATTACTGAAAGTAGCAGGAGAAGCCATGAAGCGGCAGCTATACCGGTACCTATGAACGGTAATAAAGTGCCTAGAGCTATTGGATGCCTTGAGTAACGATACATTCCAGTGGTAAATGGCTCACCGGGTTTTGTGGCTGAAATACTAAACAGGGCTGCGATAGAGATGATGAACCCTAGAACGTAAACAGCAAGCCCGGCATAGAACCATACCGTCCCCAGTTTAAGTGGCAAGAAAATGGAGTAAATTATCATGGTGAAAAACACTACCAACATTACCCTGCGGTTTTTATTATCTCCCGTGTTGGGAGTTATTCTCTTACCTATATCTTTGGGCAGTAGTCCTGATAGCATAATAAAAAGGAACAGAAAAGTTGTTAGAATCCAAGCATTCCAAAGGCCGACTTCAAAGGCTGGTATCAGCGTCATGATTAACCACCTTTTCACAACATTCCGAAGGGGTCAACATGTACATTGTAAACTGAGCATATTCCTCAGCGATTCCATTGTCAAGACTATGGAACATGCCAGCAATTATCAGGATGAGTTCATCTCTCTATCCAGTACTTTGCTATCAAGATTGTTTGATGATAATATAATTTTCATCCTTTATAGGGGCAATTGAAATATCACGTGAAAAGTTCTACCTATTGATACCCCTTCCCCACCACTAGCTTCAGGTAGAACCACCAAAGATATCAATAGATGAAACTCCGTCTAACTGGTCATAACCTTACTCA
>CAYXWH010000002.1:0-111319 GCA_964468755.1 uncultured Dehalococcoidaceae bacterium | reverse complement strand
TGGCGCCAAAGTAGGTAACCTCGTAGCTGAGTCCGGCAATAACCGGGATGAGAAGGATGCGGGTTATCACCATTATCCACAGTTCCTGCCGCCCGATGGCGGCAAAGACCACGATGGCGATAATCAGCACAATAAAGATGAAGCTGGTACCGCAGCGCAGGTGAGCCGTGCTGTGACTCCTGATTGCGGAGACTTCCATCGGGACTCCGGCTTCGTAAGCGTTTACCGTTTTGTGCTCGGCACCGTGGTAGGTGAAGACCCGCTTGATGTCGGGCAGGAGGGAAATGAGCCAGAGGTACGCCAGGAAAAAGGCGAGCCGGATAACCCCTTCAACGATGTGGAATACAACGGTATTGGTTGCCAGCGGGCTGGCCAGCTTGGTGAGGAACAGCGGGGCGACGAAGAACAGGCCGACGGCCAGAATCAGGGCGGCGGCGAGCATTGCCCACACCGATTTCTGGGTAAGCTGCTCCTCCTCTTCTTCCAGGGATACGTTTGCCGAGTAAATAAGGCTTCTGATGCCCAGTACCATGGCCTCAATCAGGACAACAACCCCTCGCAGCAGCGGGATTCGGCGCATCCATCCGGTGGAAACTGCCGGCAGGGGCTGGACATCTATGGCTACGCCACCGCCGGGGCGCCGCACCGCGGTTACCGAGGCTTTCTGCCCCCGTATCATCACTCCCTCAATAACCGCCTGACCACCGTAGTTAAATTTTCTTTCCATTGTTTATAAACAAAAAGGAGCGGTGTCACTGTACCGCTCCGGTGTGGTTCTGCTGGCTATCATTAGTCCTTTATATTGTAGCGTCGCTTGAACCGTTCCACGCGTCCGGCGGTATCCACCACCCGGCGCTGACCGGTAAAAAACGGGTGGCACTTGCTGCACAACTCAACCTTCAACTGCTTCCTGGTGGAGCCGGTGGTAAAGGTGTTGCCGCAGGAGCAGATAACCTGGGCGTCGTCATAATATTTGGGGTGAATCTTGTCCTTCATGGCTTAGCTTGCGTAGACGCTGACCTTTCTTCGGTTCTTGCTGGCCGGTTCGAATTTCACCACGCCATCGACCAGGGCAAAAAGGGTATAGTCCCTGCCCAGTCCCACGTTATTTCCGGGGTGAATGCGGGTACCGCGCTGGCGCACCAGAATGGTACCGGCGTTAACCTTCTCCCCGGCATATCTCTTTACGCCGAGCCGTTTCGCTTGACTATCCCGACCGTTGCGGCTGCTGCCGCCTCCCTTTTTATGTGCCATCGGTGGCTACCTCTATTTTCCGGCGTCTGGTCCGTTTCGGTTTAACCGCCTCTACTGCTCCGGGAGGAACTATTTTATCAATGGCAAGACGGGTATATGACTGGCGGTGCCCCGTCTTTTTCCGGTACCGTACCTTGGGCTTGTATTTAAATACAATAATTTTCTTTCCCCGGCCGTTTCCCTGCGCGGTAGCAATGACCTTTGCCCCGTCAACCAGCGGCTGTCCGGCGGTTACCGCATCGCCGTCAGTGATGAGCAGGACTCTGTCCAGCTCAATAGTGCTGCCCTCGGCAACATCCATCAGGTCAACATCAATGACCTGACCGGGGACTACCTTATATTGTTTACCACCAGTTTCAATAATAGCGTAAATTTTCAGCCTCCAAGATTCATATTTTACCAGCTTTGGCGCGCTGCGTCAACTTTTCGAGGGCAAAGCACCCTTTCTTGTCTAATCCTCCCCGCTGCCCTTCGTGGAAATCCCCCTTAGTCCCTCTTTGCAAAGTGGAAAACACTGCGGGATAAGCCTCGGATGGTGCGAGGGTGGCCCGGGTGGGAAAAGATAAGAAAGAGGCTCAAAAAAATACCTTCCCCCTTTCCCCATGTTTATAGAATAGGGTGACCTCACCCCCTGTGTCCCCCTCTCCTTTTAAGGAGAGGGGGAGGGAAAAGAAAAGAGAGGCTTTGCCTCTCTGAAACTCACCGTGTGGGCATAGCTTCTTCCTTATAATAAAGGGAGACCGGGAGGGATTTAGTCGCGGAGTAGCCTACAAAGAGGGGCACCTATAATAAATACCGGGGGCTGAAGTTCACATGTCGTAACAACCAAAAACCAGAACCGGAGCAAAGTGGTTGTTTTATGGGGAAAATAGTGAAGACTGTTATGAACTATCTATGATTTTTCTAATCTCACCGGCTAATGCATTTAATTCAGAGTCTGAAGGCTTTCTTACCCCTTCAACTTCCTGTAACCTGTCAAAACAGTACACGCCCATGGAGCATTTGTCTTTATGCTTTGGTATCAGATGAAAATGAATATGTTCGACTTTGTCACCAATGGACAGCAGGTATGTTTTGTCACAGTCGTATTTCTTTTCTAAAGCTTTTGAGACTTTAATGATTATCTCACAAATCGAATTATATTCATCCATGTCTATTTCAGATACGGACTTTTTGTGCTTCTTAAGATCGACCACACAATGCCCTTCTCTAAAAGAGTCCGAAGCAAGCGCTACCGCATGTCTGTTTTCTATTATAAGATTAGTCAAATTACCTTGTGCTAATGAGTCGCAAACAGGGCATCCCGGCATGCTTCACACCCCCTTTCACCTCACTATTGTCTTGCCCATAGCTCCCTGACGGTTACCTTTAACTCATGGAGGCTGCACTCGGTGTCGATTACGATGTCGGCGGACTGCATTCGCTCTTGAGGGCTAAGCTGGGAGTGGATTCGCGCCCGGACTTCATCTGCCGGGAGCCCGCTTCGTTTCCCGGTCCGTTCCAGTACGGTGTTCTCCTCAGCCACGGTAACCCACACTTCGTCAACCAGCGATTGCCAGCCGGCTTCCAGCAGCAGGGGAGCCTCCAGCACCACGATGCCGGCTCCCTGCCGGCGGTACCTGTCGAGGCGGGCTTTGACCATCGCCAGCATCGGCGGGTGCATTATACGGTCCAGTTTTGCCCGGGCGGCATCATCGTTAAAAACCAGCTTGCCCAGCCGGGTACGGTCTATGGTACCGTCGTCAGCCACAATCTGCTGACCGAAGGCACGCACCACCTGCTCCCAGACCGTGCTGCCGGGCTTGAAAGCCTGGTGCCCTATAGTGTCAGCATCGACAACAACAGCGCCCAGTTCCTTCAGGAACCGGGCTACGGTGCTCTTCCCGCTGCCGATACCCCCGGTTAGCCCGATAACCTTCATTTCTCACCGTGCAAATCCTGGTAACGTCATTATACCGGAAGAAATGCCCGAAGGCTAGGGCGTATTATCGGCAACGGTACCGGGGTAACCCATATATTTGTGGAAATTTTGGCTGACACGTTATACAATCAAATGGTAGTGACTGATAATATATCGCTGGTAGTTGCTTTTAGCGCTGGTATATTGTCCTTTCTCTCGCCCTGCGTGCTCCCCCTGGTGCCGGTATACCTGGCCAGCCTCTATGGGCCGGATGTCTATGACGACCGGGTAAGAACGGTGCGGGTTCCGCTTTTCCTGCATTCCCTCAGCTTTATCGTCGGCTTTTCGGTGATTTTTACCCTCCTGGGAGCCATCGCCGGACTGACCGGCTATGCCATAAACCTGAGTTCATCGCTGCTCAATACGATAGCCGGCAGCGTGCTGATTGCCCTGGGTCTTTTTATGCTGGCGGCGCTGAAAATACCCTGGTTGAACTATGAAAAGCGGCTGACGTCTTCGGTAGGTGCTACCAGCGGTTACCTGCGCTCTTTCTTTGTCGGGGCGGTTTTTTGCCTGGGCTGGACACCGTGTGTGGCGCCGGTGCTGGGGGGTATTCTGGCGCTTGCCTCAATAAAAGCTACCGCCTGGCAGGGGGCTTCTCTGCTGGCGATATATTCCCTGGGAATGGGGCTTCCTTTCCTGATTATGGGTGCCGCCTTTGATACGGTGAGACCGTTACTGAAGCGGTTGTCCCGCTATTCCCGCTGGATATACGTCATCAGTGGCGGGCTGCTGCTCATTGTGGGGATACTGGTACTGACCAATAAACTGGGCTGGCTTTCGTCGCTTACGGTATGAATACTGTTCAGGGGGTAGTTATGGCTGTCGTGCTGAGATTAATGGTAATAATGGCACTGGTGGTTACCGGGGTAATGGTGGGGGGTTGCGCGTCTGATGAGGTGCCCTCTCCGGGAACGCAGGAAAGTAGCCGGGCGCCCTCCCCGGGAACTCAGGAAAGTAGCCAGGCGCCCGACTTCCGGCTGCCGGGTCTTGATGGGGAAGAGGTATCCCTCAGTGATTTCCGGGGGAGACCGGTACTGCTTAATTTCTGGGCAACCTGGTGCGGGCCATGCCGGATTGAGATGCCGTTTCTCCAGGAAGTGTTTGAAGATGAGAAGTGGATTGACCAGGGACTGGTGGTGCTGGCGGTCAACCTGGGGGAAAGCCCCGGAGCAGTATCTCAGTTTGTCGATGACTACGGCCTGTCCTTTCCCGTGGTGCTTGATGTTAATCTGGAGGCAGCCGGGCACTATAATATACGGGCAATTCCGGCCACCTACTTCATTGATAAAAATGGTATAATGATAGATAGGCAGATAGGTACCTTTGCCAGCAAAGAGGACATCGACTGGCGCCTGATAAATTCAATACTCAATGAAGAGTGAAAAGGGGGGTTAGTGATGGGGGATATTCTCAACGAAGCTTATGGGATAGTCCAGTGCAAGGAGTGCCCGTGGTATAAAAGCTGTGTCATGCCGATGCGGTTCACCGCCGAGGACATTCGCCGCCAGCTGGAATCGACAGCGCCGGGGATGGGTATCAATGCTTCCCAGCAGATTGACCTCGGTTTACAGAACCTGCTATCCAGTATGGCTACTTCGGCACAGAACTCGCTCCTGGAGGGCTGCCCCATTTTTATTGAGCGGCTGCGGTCCAATCCGAAACTGGCGCAGCGAATTAAAGAGATGATGCAAAATTGGGGTGGTGATGAAGAGGAAACTTCAGCGTAGCATAGGGCGCTGACCGGCGGTGGGAGGCAGTGCCAACGGCACTGCCTCACTTATTAACGGTCATGGTTAAAAGCGTGGTTTACAGAGTATCTCTTTCACCCTGAGGTCAAAGAAGTGGTGGGCATGGTCTGGCTTCAATACCAATGCGGTGTCCGAACCTCTGCCGGCGCGCCCGGTCCCGGCTATGGCGATAACCTCTTCGTCGTTGCGGACCAGCCCGGCATCGGTCGCCATGAGCGATATCTCGCAGGCTACCTTTACGCCATTGCCAAAAGTCCGTAGCGTGTGGGCGATTATGTCGCCGAGCACATAGGTGGCATTGAACGGCGGGACTTCTCCCTGCCGCATGGCCCGGCAGATGCCACCGAAGGCATGGGTAGTGGTCAACATGATGCCGCCTTTGCTCTCTACAATTTTCCGGTTCTCTTCGGTGAACTCCTGCGTATTGGCTTCAATGAAGCCAGTGGAGTGGGTGACTACAACTATCCTCAGCCCCTGGAATACGTCCATTGCCTTGACCGCAGTTGCGCCGGACGTTGAAGCGACAAGCACCGTCTTGATACCAAGCTCGTCTGCCCGCTGCCGGGCGAGGCGAAGGGTCTCCGTGGTATTCACGGCTCCGGGTTCATCAAAATAGACTGTTTTGCTTTCCATGGTTGTTCCTTTCTATCTTGTTTTATTGGCTTGCCCTGAAGCCAGGATAGCTGACCTCTCCGGTGGCTGGTTAATAAATCGAGCACATTGTAGCTCAAATAAATACACCTTTCAAGCCGGTCTGTGCCGGAATTGTCTGGCGCTTTCCAGTGTGCTATAGTTTTGTAGTGGTAACGGAGATTGTTTTCCTCCCTGAGGGTAGTGTTACTTCACCACAGGGCTTCCGAGCCGGGGCTACCGCCTCCGGTATAAAGAAACAACCTGGGGATGAACTGGACCTCGGTATACTTTTTTCAGAGACACCCGGTGCGGTGGCAGCGGTATTCACCAGGAACCACATCAAAGCAGCGCCGGTGCTCCTGTCGCAGCCGCGGGTCGCCGGTGGGAAAGCGGCGGCAGTGGTGGTAAACAGCGGCTGTGCCAATGCCTGTACCGGCGAGCCGGGTATGGCTGAAGCTGAAGAAATGGCGGTGCTGGCGGCGAAGAGAACCGGTGTATTGCCGGAGGATGTCCTGGTAGCCAGTACCGGCGTGATTGGTCAGCGGTTGCCCATGGACCGGATAAAAAGCGCCATGAGCCGGATTACCCTTTCCCGGGATGGGGGGCATCAGCTGGCAAGGGCGATAATGACCACCGATACCGTGCCCAAGGAGGCAGCGATAAGGGTTGATGAGCAATTTGTCATCGGTGGTATAGCCAAGGGCTCCGGGATGATTCACCCTGACTTGGCTACCCTGCTCTGCTTTTTAACCACTGATGCCACCGTGGACGTGGATTTTCTCCGCGATGCCTTGCGGCGGGCGGTAGACATCTCCTTTAATATGGTATCAATTGACGGAGATACCAGCACCAACGATACGGTGCTGATTATGGCGAACGGTATGGCTGGCACTGAACCTGTCTCAGCCGGCAGTCCGCCGGGAGACATGTTCCAGCGGGCGCTCAATCAGGTATGCGTTTATCTGGCCAGGGCAATTGCCGGTGACGGGGAAGGGGCTACCAGACTTGTTGAGGTGAGCGTTACCGGGGCAAGGAACCAGGTTGAAGCCAGGGTGGCGGCACGGACGGTGGTGAATTCACCGCTGGTAAAAGCAGCCATACACGGCAGTGACCCGAACTGGGGGCGGGTTATCGCCGCCCTGGGGCGGTGCGGGATTGAAGTGGATGAGACCAGGATTGAGCTTTGCTTTGGCAAGGTATGCCTGTTTCAGTCCGGGGTTGCCCTGCCGGTTGACCGGCAGGTTGCCGTGGCTGCCATGAGTGGCCGCGAGGTAGAGATTACCGTAAACCTCAATATGGGGAGCGCCAGTGCTACTGCCTGGGGTTGTGACCTTTCCGAAGAATATGTGACCATTAACAGTCAGTATACCACCTGACGGTGAGGAAATATATTGGACAAAATAATTGTCGTGAAAATGGGCGGTTCCGCCTTTGATAGTCGGGATACCACTATCGAAGATATAGTGGCGCTCCAGCAGCAGGGTCACGCCATAGTGGTGGTGCATGGCGGTGGTAATCTGGTGAGCCAGTGGCTGGAACAAATGGGCATTGCCACCCGGTTTGTCCGCGGTGAGCGGGTTACCGACCGGAAAGTGCTGGACGTGGTGTGCGCCGTGCTCGCCGGTCTGGCCAATAAGGAAATTGTGGCCGGTATAAACTGCGCCGGCGGACGGGCTATTGGCTTGAGCGGTGCCGATGGAGCACTTATTCAGGGCCGTATCAAGAGTAAGGAACTGGGCTATGTGGCGGAGGTGACGGACATAGACACCGGGCTATTAAGGACGCTGTTGGAGGCGGGCTACATACCGGTTCTCTCTCCGCTGACGCTTCATTCGAGGAGAGCCGGTGATGATCCGCCGCTGCTTAATAGTAATGGAGACCATGTTGCCGGTGAAATTGCCGCCGCGCTCGGTGCCGGGAAGCTTGTATTCCTGACCGATGTCGACGGTATACGTGACCGGGCAGGTACATTGCTCGGCCAGTTGTCGGCAGATGAAGCTGAGGCATTGATTGGCTCGGGAGTGGCTTCAGGTGGTATGATTCCCAAAATCCGCGCTTGCCTGCGGGCACTCACGGTGGACGCAGTGACTCGCATCATTAATGGCACGCAGCCGCATGCCCTGCTCCGGGAAATAGAGGGACAGGGCAACGGGACTATTATAAGTAAATGATGGAGTAATGATGAGCAACTGGACGGAAATGGAACGCAAGTATTTTATGCATACCTTCGAACGAGTGCCGCTCACTCTGGTCAGGGGAGAGGGTGCCCGGGTGTGGGATGACCTCGGCAAACGGTACCTGGACTTTGTCGGGGGCTGGGCGGTTGATAGCCTGGGGCACTGCCATCCGGTGGTGGCCAATGCTATTGCCGAGCAGGCGCGCACCCTGATTCAGGTGTCAAACCAGTACTATACCATACCGCAGCTCCACCTGGCTGAAATACTGGTGGAGAATAGCTGCCTGGATAAGGTGTTTTTTAGCAATAGCGGTGCTGAGGCTAACGAAGGAGCGGTGAAGCTGGCCCGTCGCTACGGGCAGCACTACCTGAAGGGGGCCTATGAAGTTATCAGTACCTTTAGCTCCTTTCACGGCCGAACCCTGGGCATGGTAGCCGCCACCGGGCAAGCCAAGTTTCAACAGCCGTATGTTCCTTTGCCCACGGGATTTGTCAATGTGGAATATAACGATATTGAGGCGATAAAGCGGGCGACCACTGATAAGACCTGTGCCGTCATCCTGGAGCCGGTGCAGGGAGAGGGTGGTGTCAATGTGCCTGACGACGAATACCTGAGGCAGGTCAGGGAGTGGTGCGACCGCAAAGGGATATTGCTCATTCTGGATGAAATCCAGACCGGTATCGGCCGGCTGGGGACACTGTTCGCTTATGAGCAGTACGGGGTTGAGCCGGATATCATGACTTTGGCCAAAGGTCTGGGAAGTGGCGTGCCCATTGGAGCCATTATGGCGAAAGACAGCGCGTCGGTCTTTGTTCCCGGGGAGCATGGCTCTACCTTTGGCGGCAATCCGGTGACCTGCGCCGCGGCTTATGCCACGGTGAAGTTTATCCTGGACAATGATATCTGCGGACAGGTGAGAGGGGTAGGGCACTATTTGCTGGAGAGGCTGCAAGGTTTACAGCGGCGCTATTCCTGTATCAGCGAGGTACGAGGAAAAGGACTGCTGTTTGCCGTTGAGTTCGACCGGGAAATCGCCGGGGCACTGCTGACCGGTTGTCTCGAGCAGGGATTGCTGGTAAACCGATTGAAGCCCAACGTCCTGCGTCTCATGCCGCCGCTGATAATCGGGAATGCCGAGGTTGATGAGGCAATAGACATTATAGATGGGGTAATAGCTGGTATTATTAACTAGATATTGCTAGAATAGGGAATAGATGCTGGTTGGTTGGGTGGTTGTGGTGCTCTGCGCTTTTAGGTAACAGGGGATGAAAATGGCAGCTAGGCTTCGCAGACTGGCAATATTCACGGCACTGGTAGCCGTGATGCTGCTCGCAGTTGCGTTACTTTCTTTCTCCTATATGGATATCGGTATCGCGGATATAGTCGGGGCGGGCGAGCTCATTTTGGCTACGTATGACCTTTCGACCGTTCCGGACTCGGTAGCTGCGGATGCGGTCAGTCTGGGGAAAGAGCTTTTCGGGGATAGCCGTGACCGATATGAGGATTTTGCCGACCAGCTGGTAGCGTCTTATCTTGAAGTGCAGGATAAGGATATCATGGTAGTCTTTAACTCGGGTGGTTGGGGATGGAACCTACCGGAGGACTCACCGGGCTGGGGCAGCATTCTCGACGGCATTAAATCAGAGCTGGACAGTATGGGGTATAATTCGGTCGTACTGAACTACCGGCGCACCAGTGACACGGTGCGGGGAGTCTTAAAGGAGTTTGGCGAGGCAGCGACTCACTATCCGTCCAAGGCGAAAGACCTCGCCTGTCGGGTTGACTTTCTCACCGCCCATGTTCCCCATCTCCAGGTAATTGTTGCCGGAGAGAGTAACGGCTCGGTGGTTTCTGATGAAGCCATGGCTATTCTGGAGGATAATCCGCAGGTCTACAGCATTCAGACCGGTACGCCTTTCTGGTACCGGTCGATGCCGCGGGAGCGGACGCTGGTGTTAAATGATAATGGTGTAGTCCCCGATACGTTCAGTCATCTGGATGTGGGAGCGATACTCTCCGCCAGCTTCAAATCCATGCTCGGTTTGTCCTCAGACGAGATACCGTCAGGGACGATACTGGAGCATATCAAGGCGCCGGGGCATGATTACTCGTGGCACTATGCTAACGTGTGTCGGCAAATAACCCGGTTTCTGGATGAGAATTTTAATATTAAGCAGCAGGAAATAATTGATTACAGGGGGTCATAGTGGCTGAGAAGGTAGTGCTAGCATACAGTGGTGGTGTCGATACTTCCGTGGCGATTAAGTGGCTGCAGGAGAAATATAACCTGGATGTTATTGCCTTCAGTGTTGATGTGGGCAATGAACCCGATTTCCCCGCGATTCGGGAAAAGGCGTTGAAACTGGGGGCAATAAAGGCGGTGGTCATGGATGCCCGGGAAACGTTTATAAATGAATATGTGTTTCCGGCTCTCCAGGCGAATGCGGTATATGAAGGTCAGTATCCGCTGGCCACCGCACTTGGCCGACCGCTGATGGCCAAGCTGATGGTGGAGGTGGCGCTGGAGGAAGGGGCTTCAGCAATAGCCCACGGATGCACCGGTAAGGGAAATGACCAGGTGCGGTTTGATGTCAGCGTGACTGCGCTGGCTCCCCAGATGAAAATAATTGCCCCGGCTCGGGAATGGGAAATGACCCGTGACGAGACCATCGCCTATGCGGAGCGTCACGGCATCCCACTGCCGATAACCGCCGAGAACCCCTATTCACTTGACCAGAACCTGTGGGGAAGGTCTATTGAATGCGGAGTTATGGAGGACCCGTGGCAGGAACCGCCGGATGAGGCTTTCATCTGGGCAAGACCGGCAGCGGCGGCGCCGGACAAAGCGGAATATGTCGAGATTGGCTTTGAGCAGGGTATTCCGGTGGCTCTTGACGGTAAGCAGATGGACGGTATCGCGCTTGTCCAGCGGGTGAATGACCTGGCTGGCAAGCACGGTATAGGCAGGGTTGACCATATTGAGGACCGGGTAGTTGGCTTCAAGTCGCGGGAGATCTATGAAGCTCCGGCGGCGCTGGTGCTTATCCAGGCACACCGGGCGCTGGAAGCAATGACGCTATCCCGGACTCAGCTACAGTTCAAGCCGGCTATCGAAACGAAGTTTGCCGAGCTTGTTTATGACGGTCTGTGGTTCACCGGGTTGCGGGAAGACCTGACCGCGTTCCTGGCGTCATCACAGCGTTTTGTCAGCGGCACCGTGCGCATGAAGCTATTCAAGGGGGGCAGCCAGGTGGTGGGGCGCAGGTCGCCGTACTCACTCTATCGCCATGACCTGGCGACCTACGACCGGGGTGATATCTTCGACCAGCGGGATTCGGTGGGCTTCATCCACCTCTGGGGGTTGCCGGCAAAAACGCAGACACAGGTGCAAAGCACCGGTGAATTCAAGAAAAAAGGAAATAAGTGAGCCAGATACGGGGTCGTTTTCATAAACCAGCGGAGAAGCGGGTGGCGGAATATACTGCCTCAATTCCCTTCGACTGGCGTCTGTATCGCCATGATATTGCCGGGAGCATAGCCCACGCCGGAATGCTGGCGAAACAGGGCATCATTTCTGTCGAGGAAGCCCGGGTTATCACCGACGGTCTCAGCGCTATACAGGAGGAAATAGAGCAGGGCCGGTTTGAGTTCAACACGGAGCTGGAAGATATCCACATGAATATTGAAGCCCGCCTCATGGAAAAGGTGGGGACGGTGGGCGGCAAGCTGCATACCGCCCGCTCCCGGAATGACCAGATTTCCCTTGACCTGCGCCTGTTTATCCGGGAGGCAGTTAATGACACCGTTGTCCGGATACGGGAGTTGCAGCGGGCACTGGTCACCCTGGCTGAAAACAACCGGACGGTGGTGATGCCCGGCTACACCCATTTACAGTCGGCACAACCGGTACTGCTGGCACATCACCTGCTCGCTTACTTCGAAATGCTGCAGCGTGACGTCGGGCGGTTTACCGATTGCCTGAAGCGCGCCGATGTCATGACGCTGGGCAGTGGAGCGCTGGCTGGTGTGGCGTATAAGGTCGACCGCGAATTCCTGGCTCAGGAGCTTGGATTCGGTCAGCTGAGCCGGAACAGCCTTGATGCTGTTTCTGACCGGGACTTTGTGCTGGAATATGAGGCGGCTGCCAGTATGGATATGATGCACCTGTCGCGGCTGGCGGAGGAGATTATTCTTTGGTCTTCCGCGGAGTTTGATTTCATTGAGCTTGATGACGCCTATGCCACCGGCAGCAGCATTATGCCTCAGAAGAAAAATCCGGATGTCGCCGAGCTGGTACGGGGGAAAACCGGGCGCGTCTACGGTAATCTAATCGCCCTGCTGACAACGATGAAAGCGCTGCCGCTTGCCTATAATCGGGACCTGCAGGAGGATAAAGAGGGCTTATTTGCTGTGGTGGATACCTTGCTCGCCACTCTGGAGGTACTGGCCGGTATGGTTGCCACCATGCGGGTGAAGACGGAGAGCCTTGCCTCGGCGGTGCGCCGGGGTTATATTCTGGCTACTGACCTGGCTGACTATCTGGTCGGGAAGGGAGAAGCCTTCCGTACCGCTCATGAGATTGTCGCCCGGCTGGTCAGCTATGCTGAAGAAAACGGGAAAACGTTTGACCAGCTTAGCCGAACTGAGTACCAGAAATTCTCCTCCTTATTTGGCGATGATGTCTATTCCATCACTGTAGAGTCGTCACTGGCAGCACGGGACATTCCCGGCGGTACCGCACCGGCACAGGTGGAGCAGGCATTGGCTGCCGCCAAGAGACTGCTTGAGGTACAATAGAGTTAAAGTATGCAGGTGGGAGGAAAAATAACTTTATGACCGGGAAGTTACCGGGTTTAGACCACTTTATGCTGGGTGCGAAGACACCTGGTGCACAGGTTTACCCGTTTCTTCTGTCCGTCAATGATGATGGTGGTCGGGTGGATATTGGGTACCCAGCGGCGGTTGGTATGCCGCTTGGAATGGCTCACATTATGACCGAATTGTGCTGTTTTACCACATAAATCACACTTCAAACGTTGTTCCCCCTCGGCTGTTTATCAACCCTATTGAAATATGCTGATAATAATAGTATCATAAGTCAACTACATTTGGCAAGGATGGTGTGGGATGAAACAGATTGATACGCTCAGTGGTCAGGCACTGCGGGAGATGTTTGCCGCAGCCACCGGTTGGCTGGAGAAGAGCTATAACGATATAGATGCGCTTAATGTCTTTCCAGTTCCTGACGGGGACACCGGTACCAATATGCTGCTTACCATGCGTTCGACATTGGAAGAATCCTACCGGGCTCCGGACCATAGTGCTTCCGCCGTAGCTGGAGCTATGGCGCGGGGTGCCCTGATGGGGGCGCGGGGGAATAGCGGAGTAATACTCTCGCAGATATGGCGTGGTCTGGCACAGGGTCTGGTCGATAAGGATACCATTACCGCGGTTGACCTGGCCGGTGCCTTCCAGCAGTCAGCGTCGACTGCCTATAAGGGAATAAGCAATCCGGTAGAAGGGACCATTCTCACCGTTATCCGGGAAACCGCCGAGGCGGTACAGCAACATGTTACCGGTGGCACCACCAACTTGCTCTCGGTGATGGAACAAGCCGTAAGCGCCGCCGGTGAATCGGTAGCCAATACCCCCCATCTCCTCCATGTGCTGAAGGAATCCGGGGTGGTGGATGCCGGCGGGCAGGGTCTGTACACAATTCTTGAGGGTGCCCTGCGTTACCTGAATGGTGAGGTGGACCAGGCACCGTTCCGCAAGCCGCATATTATTGTCAGTGACCTGGCTCCGGGTACCCGATTGCCACAGGCGTTGGTGGCTGACGAGGATGCCTACGGCTACTGCACCGAGTTTCTCCTCAAAGGAGAAACGCTTGACCCGGACCGGATTAGAAAGCAGCTGGAAAAAGAGGGGGAGTCCCTTATTGTGGTGGGTGATAACTCTGCGATCAGGATTCACATTCATACCGTGGACCCGGGCAAGGTTATCCGGTATGCCACCAAGATGGGAACCGTTCATCAGGCAAGTATGCGGAACATGGATGAGCAGCACCAGGACTGGCTGGACATGCAGAAAGAGAAAGCCCCGGTGGCGGATATTGCCATCATCGCGGTAGCTTCCGGGGATGGCATTGCCGATGTCTTTAACAGCCTCGGCGCTGCCTGTGTGGTCCCCGGCGGGCAGACCATGAATCCGAGCACCAAAGACTTGCTCCAGGCAGTAGAGTCGGTGCCCGCAGAGAAACTGATTATTCTCCCGAATAACAAAAATATTGTGCTCACCGCCAATCAGTTACCATCGGTGACTGAGAGAACTGTTGAAGTGGTGCCGACGGAGACAATTCCTCAGGGAGTGGCGGCGCTGCTCGCCTTCGACTATGAGGCTGACCTGCCGACCAACACGCAGATTATGAAAAAGGCGGTATCAGCCATCAGGTCTATCGAGATTACCCGGGCAGTTCGCACGACCAAGATAGGCAGTCTGAAAATAAAGAGAAAGCAGCCCATAGGTTTGCTGGATGGTGACCTGGTGGCGGTTGCTGATGATATCATGGATGCTATTAATCAGACACTGGCCAGGTTAGATTTAGGCAAGTATGAAGTGGTTACCATCTACTATGGCGCGGATACCGGGGTAGAAGAAGCGGAGCAGGTAAGTGCCGGTATCCGCGAGCAGTACCCTCACCTGCAGGTTGAAATCGTCCAGGGCGGGCAGCCCCACTATAATTGCATAATCTCAGTGGAGTAAAAGGTGGTGTTATGACAGTAAAAATTATCACGGATAGCTTATCTGATATTGACGGGGAGCTGGTTGACGAACTGGGGATTAATGTGGTGCCGGTCTACGTGCGTTTCGGGGAAGATGTCTTTAGGGATAGAATTGAGATTACCACTGACGAGTTCTACCACCGGCTGGTGCATGGTAATGTGTGGCCCACAACTACCCAGCCGACCCCGGCTGATTTTACCGAGGTCTATAACAAACTGGCTCAGGAGGCTGATGAACTCCTGGTAATTACCCTGTCCAATAAACTGAGCGGCACCTACCAATCGGCCCTGCAAGCCAAGAGTGCAGTGGCGGATAAGTGCCGTATCGAGGTAATTGATTCCCAGCAGGTGGTGATGGGGCTGGGCCTGATTGTTGTCTCAGCGGTCAAGGCGCTGAAGGCTGGAGCCAGCTTTGACGAGCTGGTCCAACTGGTGCACAGCGCGATGAAGCGGACGCACTCGGTTATGACATTTGATACCCTCAAATATCTGGCCAAGGGGGGACGCATCGGCAAGGCGCAGGGTCTACTGGGTTCGGTGCTCTCCATCAAGCCAATACTTACCCTGAAAGACGGTGAGGTACATCCGGTGACCAGGGTACGCTCACGGACAGCGGGCGTTGATTACCTGGTCAATTTTGTTGCCGGCACCCCCGCTATTGAGGAACTGGCCGTGGAATACGCCACCACGCCGGATGAAGCTGATGATTTAATTAAGCGCCTGCGCGCTGTTTATCCCAAAGAGCGTATCTATAAGTCAACGGTCAGCCCCGTAATCGGAACGTATGTCGGTCCGGATGTCCTTTCCGTATCCGTTCTAGAGGCGGAAACGAAGTAATGCCGGTCAAGATAGTTACCGACAGCAGTTGTGACCTGCCCCCTGAGGTGGCTGAGGAACTGGGGATTACCGTAGTCCCGCTCTATCTGCGGTTTGGGGACAGGGTATATCGGGATGGAGTGGATATTAATCACGATGAGTTTTACCGGAAGCTCGTCGAAAGCCCGGCACACCCCACCACCTCTCAACCGGCGCCGTCAGATTTTGCCGAGGTCTATAGTAAAATCGCCGGGGAGAATGATGAGGTGGTCTCGATTCATCTCTCCAGTAAGGCAAGCGGGACCTATGAGGCGGCATTGCGGGGCCGGGATATGGTTGGGGGTAAGTGTACTATTGAGGTAGTTGATACGCTTTCCGTGTCCATGGGCCTGGGGCTAATAGCCATAACCGCCGCCCGGCTCGCCAGGGCCGGTGAGGACTTGCAGAGGGTGTTGGATGAGGTCAGAGACGCAGTTGCCTCCACCCGTATCTTCGGGCTTCTGGACACACTCCGGTATGTGCTTCTAGGTGGACGACTCGGCAAAGCCAAAGGGCTGCTGGGCAGCCTGCTTAATGTCCGTTTCTTGCTTACCATGCGTGGTGGTGAGATAATGCCGATGGGAATAGCCCGTACCCGTGCCAAAGGGATTGAGAGGCTTGCCGGGGCTGTCCGGAACGCATTAAACCTTCAGGAACTGGCGATTGTACACAGCACCACACCGGATGAAGCCGGTTCATTCCGGGAACGCTTCACCTCAACCCTTGCTGAAGACAGAATTCATGTCAGCCGACTGGGTCCGGCACTGGGGGTTCACGGTGGACCGGGCACCCTGCTGGTGGCATTGAGGGAGAAGGTAACCGGTCTTGCGCAGGATACTGCTGCCGGCGAGCCGGCGAAGAAGAAATTCTCCTTACCGTCCATATCAATACCGAAATTACGATTTTCTTACCGCGATGTATAGTTGCGGGCTACGGAAGCGCGGCATTGTCAGTAAACGTTGATCCGCTACGGAAAATCCTTGCACTTGAGCAGCAGAAGGGTTATCCGGACTCGGCGGTAATTGGTGGTCTGGACAGGTTTTTACACAACTGGGCTGGTCAGGTTGTCGAATCAATCCCTGCCCCTCGCCTGGCAGGTCATTTCCACCGTCTGGTCAATTCCGGCTATGCGGCGATGACCAAGCCGCAGCGAAGGGAATGGGTCAGCAGGGCTTTTGAGTTACTGGATGAGTCAGCGGGCAGGATAAAAGGGGAAGCGGGAGAGTCAGCAAGCCAACGCACGCCTGCAGTACGGGCAAAATCACCGGCAAAGCCACGTCGTACAGCGACGCATGTGTCGGAACATAATCTCGATTCGCCAATTACCGTGCTTAAGGGTATTAGCTCCGGTCTCGCCGCAAAATTCGGCAAGCTGGGGGTACGCACCATTCGGGATATGCTCCGTTTCTTTCCGCACCGTCATATGGACTACAGTCAGCTCAATTTCATCTCGCAGTTGCGGGAAGGAGATGAGCAGACCATAGTCGCCAATGTGTGGCAGGCGAAGGTTACCACGCTGGGCGGGCGGCAGGGTACGGAGGCGATTGTGGGCGATGAGACGGGTAATGTCCGGGTGGTCTGGTTTAATCAACCTTATCTGGCCAGGAAGCTGAACACCAATGCCCGGGTGGTGCTGAGTGGCCGGGTCACCCTGTTCAAGGGCCGCCACGTGTTTCAGTCGCCGGAATGGGAGATTATTGAGAATAAGGACCTGGTTCATACCGCGCGCCTGGTTCCCGTTTATCCGCTTACCCAGGGGCTCCGTCCCCGCCAGGTAAGAAAGCTGATGAAAGAGGTCGTGGACCAGTGGGCATGGCAGGTGGCAGACTTTTTACCTGCAGAGTTGCGGGAGAGGTGCCGGCTTATGGAGCTGCCCGAAGCAATCAACCAGGCACATTTCCCGGAAAACGAGGTAGCCAAGAACCAGGCCCGGGTACGCCTCGCCTTTGATGAGCTTTTCCTTCTCCAGCTCGGGGTAATGAGCAAAAAGCGTGACTGGCAGGGAAGTCAGCCGAGCCCGCCGCTGGCTGTCGACAACTCGCTGCTGGAGACTTTTTCCCGATCGTTACCATTTGAGCTGACCGCCGCGCAGCGGAAAGCGTTGCGGGAAATACTGGCTGATTTATCCCAGACGCAGCCGATGTGTCGCTTGTTGCAGGGGGATGTGGGCAGCGGTAAAACGGTGGTGGCTACCATGGCATCGCTCGTCACCGCCGCCAATGGGCATCAGGCAGCCCTGATGGCGCCAACCGAGATTCTGGCCGGGCAGCATTTTATTACTATCGGTGAACTGTTATCCGGTGTGGGGCAGGCGGAGGGTGATGGTTATATACGCCGGTTCTCCGGTGTTTTGCCCCGTCCTCTCGTCGTGGCGCTGCTTACCGGCGAGCTTGGCCAGGCACGAAAGCAGGAAATCCAGCAGGCTATCAATGACGGGATGGTTGATATTGTCATCGGTACCCATGCCCTGGTGCAGAAAGGGGTGGAGTTCCAGAGGCTGGGGCTGGCGGTGGTGGACGAGCAACACCGCTTCGGGGTGGAGCAGCGCTCGGCACTGAGGCAGAAAGGGGTCAGCCCCCACATGCTGGTCATGACGGCAACGCCCATTCCCCGGACACTGGCGTTGACGCTGTATGGAGACCTTGATATATCGGTAATTGACCAGCTTCCACCGGGGAGACAGGTGGTGAAGACCAGATGGCTCAAGCCACAGCAGCGGGATACCGCCTATGGATTCCTCCGCCGCCAGGTAACCGGGGGTAGACAGGCATTCATTATCTGTCCCCTGATTGAGGAATCGGAGGCGATTGCCGCTCAGGCGGCGGTGGTGGAATATGAGCACCTGTCACAGGAGGTCTTTCCTGATTTGCGACTCGGCCTGCTTCACGGTCGCATGTCAGGCCGGGATAAAGATGACGTAATGGAGCGTTTTCGTACCGGGGAGCTGGATATACTGGTGACAACACCGGTGGTGGAGGTAGGCATTGATGTCCCCAATGCCACTGTCATGCTGGTAGAGAGCGCTGACCGTTTTGGTCTTTCACAGTTACACCAGTTCCGTGGCCGGGTGGGGCGGGGTCATGAGCAGAGCTATTGTATGCTGCTGGCGGAAAACCCATCCGAGGTGGGCCAGCAACGACTTGACATAATAGAGAAAACATGGGATGGTTTTATCCTGGCTGAGGAGGACCTCAAGCTGAGGGGGCCGGGGGAATTCTTCGGCACCCGGCAGAGCGGGCTACCTGACTTGCGTATGGCCCGACTGTCGGATGTGGCACTGCTTGAGCTCGCCCGTACTGAGGCGATAAAGCTCTTTGCGGTTGACCCGGGCCTGAAAAAGGCGGAGTACCGTTTGTTGTCCGGAGAAGTTGCCCGGGTCTGGCCGGAAACAACCGAGTGGAGCTAGTCAGAAAGGAGCTTTAAGCTTGTCATACGCCAAGGTTATTGTAAACCCGGTGGCCGGAGCGGGAAGTACAGCTCGAAAATGGCCCCATATCATGGGGCATTTAAAGCACCTGGGGTTGCGCTTTGAGCATGATTTAACCGAGGCACCCGGCCATGCTATCGAACTGACCCGGCTTGCAGTTCAAAAGGGCTTCGATCGAATCGTATCCGTAGGCGGCGATGGTACTATTAACGAGGTGGTTAATGGTATTCATGAGGCTGGCAGCATGAGTGAAATAACCCTGGGTATTATTGGCACCGGGACGGGTGGGGACTACATTCGCACCATCGGCTTACCGCACCAGTATGAAAAAGCCTGCGAGTGTCTGATGAATTCCAGAAAGCTCGCGGTGGATGTGGGGGTGGTGGAGTACCTGAATGATGCTCACCTGACCAGGCGCTTATTCGTAAACTTTGCCGGTATGGGTTTTGATACTGAGATAGTCAGGCGTACCACCCAGCAGTTTAAATCTTTGGGCAGCATGTCATCATATCTTATGGGGCTGCTTGCCGCCCTGCTGTGTTTTAAAAATCAGGATATTACTATGGTTATCGACGGTAAGGCGGTGGAGAGCCGGATTTGTACCGTACTTATGAGTAACGGCAAGTACGGGGGTGGTGGAATGATGGCGGCACCTGACGCTGACCTTACCGACGGTCTTCTGGATGTGCTGGTAGTGGGTGATTTGAGTAAACCAGACCTTCTCTGGTCGTTACCTCGGATTTACAAAGGTACTCATCTCACCCATCGTAAAGTAGCCATAAAGCGGGCCAGAGAAGTGGAAATACGGTCGGCACGGCCGCTGCCGCTCCAGGCAGATGGCGAGTTACTGGGGGAAGTACCGGCCCGTATCTATCTGTTACCGGCGGCGTTACAGGTGTTCATCTAAACGGCACTGGCGGAACCCGCGGGAATGTGCTACCATTGTTTTTATCGAACTAACCGTCAGGTTATGAGGAGAGATGAGATATCTTCTTGGTTTTCTGGTTTTACTGGTTATTGCTGACGGGTTGCTGACCCAGTTTCTGGTTAATGACGGGCGGGCGCAGGAGGCAAATCCGTTTTTGCAGCCGATAGTCGGTGATGTCGGCTTCCTGGTGCTTAAGGTAGTTGGTTCGCTCCTGTGCGCGATTATCCTGTGGGACATCTACAGGCGATATCCCAGGGTAGCCTTTATTGCCACTTCCTGCTTTGTGGTGGTATATACGGGCATTGTGCTCTGGAACCTCAGTATATTTGCCATTGTGTGAAGGCAGTCACGAGCCGCCGGGTGTATAGTCCGGGAGTTCGCGCGGTTAACCCCATATCTGGGAAGGAGAGGGCGGGGGTAACACATCGGTGAAAACAATCTCCCGGGGTAGCTTGTAATCGGCCAGTCTTGGCTGACAGAATTTTCTGATTTCGGTCTCGGTAACGGTCTCTCCCTGTTTAAGGACGATAAAGGCCCGGATAGTCTCCCCGCGCAGCTCATCGGGAATACCGGTTACTCTGGCCCGGTCTACTTTGGGGTGGTCGCACAGCACCTGCTCAATGTCACCCGGATAAATATTCTCTCCCTTGAAGATTATCATTTCTTTTTTTCGGCCGGTAATATAGAGATAGCCTTCCTCATCGATTTTTCCGATATCGCCGGTCTGCAGCCAGTTGTCCCGGATGATTGCTGCGGTTGCCTGAGGATTATGGTAGTATCCCCGGGTAATCAGTCCTTTCACCAGTATCTCACCGGGTTGATTGGGAGGTAGTCCGGTGCCGTCATCATCCACGACTTTTATCTCCCAGCCGGGCAGTACCTTTCCCGTTGAGCCGAGCTTGCTGGTACCATCGGCGCTGCAGGTTACATGAGCCACGGCTTCGGTAAGCCCCCATACGTCAATAATATTGAAACCGTAATATTGTTGGAACTGGTGGATAATAGTAAGTGGTAGTGGGGCTCCGCCGCTTACACAGAGGCGCAGCGAACTCAGGTCACTGGTGATTCCCTCACGCCTGGCGACATTTACCGCCAGCGCGTAGATGTAGGGTACGGCCAGGAAAATGGTGCCCCGCTCCTTCTCCACAGTTTCAAAAAAGCTGCCGATGGACCGGCCGGTGCCGGGTACGATGACCACCGTGCTGCCTCGGGCAATTGATGCCAGCAGCACCGAGGCGAGACCGAGCATGTGGTACATTGGCAGCGAAAAGAGCATTGATACGTCTCTATCGGTTTGCCGGAATCCGGCAGCGTAGCTGTCCGCCGCCGCCGCCAGACAACGGTGGGTAAGCATGGCTCCATGGGGATGAGCGGTCGGTCCGCCGGCATAGGAAATGGTGGCGAGGTCATCTGGTGCCGGTTCCCGATCAATTGCTGATGCCGGGCTGGTTGTTAAAATAGTCTGGTAGCTGAGGAAGTTTCCATCGTGGGTAGCGCCGACATTTATTATGTGCTTTATACTGTGAAACCGGGATAGGGCAGGGATTACCGGTTCCAGAAGGGAATCTCCGATTATCAGCACTTTTGGTTGGCAGTTATGTAACAGACGGGCTAGCTCTTCACTTTTATGCCGGATGTCCAGCGGAGTCGGTATCGCCCCGGCCTTGATACTGCCAAAATAGCAGATAACGAATTCCGGGCTATTGGCGAGCATGAGAGCCACGCGGTCGCCCCTCACCACTCCCAATTGGAGCAGCGCATGGGCAACCTTGTTTGCGGACCTGTCCAGCTCAGCGTAGGTTATCCTCCGCTCACCCATAACGATGGCTGTCTTATCAGCGTAGTGTTTGGCGGTATTTTCCAGCATAGCTTTCAGGTTCATGTAGTGTCTCCGTTATCTTTCGGGGAATCTCCCGGAAATACCCGGCACCAGTGGCGATAGTAATAACTGCCGGTAAAGACGGGATTTAAGTCAGTATAGCAGAATTTCCCTGTTTATGAAAACGAACACGGTGCCATGGTTCTGGTAGTCGCCGCATAGAACGGGAGATGCTTTGGGACATGGTTTATAGTAATTGGCCAGGCCCAAGCCTGGCACCATTCTCTGGCTCATCCTTGAGGGTAATCGGTTGATGCTGATACCTCTCCGCCGCCAGAAAACTACACGGGCCGGATAATCACCGGCCCGTGTGTGTTGATTGCCTGCCACTATGGCTAGCTGTTCATTTTCATTTTTGCGTAGCAATCACGACAGTAAACTGGTCTACCTTCCCGTGGCTCAAAGGGCACTTCTGTCTCTTTGCCACACTCAGCGCAGATCACCGGGTACATCTGTCGTCGAGGTCGGTAGGAATAGTCGCTGCCGTAGCGCTGTGACTTCCTTGCCTGACGGCATGACGGACAGCGCTTGGGCTCGTTGGTGTAGCCCTTGGATGCGAAGAATTCCTGCTCCTCAGCAGTGAAAGTGAAAGTGGCTCCGCAGTCAGAGCACTCGAGGGTTTTGTCTTCGAAGCTCATGGATGACCTCCTCTCTTCAATTAGTTGGTTAACTACGGTCATCCATTAAGCCAGTAACCACTGGGAAGACCATGTTGAACGTTTACCACTTATGAGATAGACCTTTATTGTAACCACCATAATCATTTAACAATAAATATGGTTATTTGGCAAGTGTTAAAGGTGAATTTTTATAAAAAAAATATGACAAAGGGCTATTGCTGGTATAAATCAGCCCACTTGGTATAGCCGGCGGGGTTGCCGGGTATCCATTCCGGGGGGATGCGGTAAGCCCGGTACACGTAGTTACTGCTCTTGCCTCTGGTGGGGGAGATGAACTCCCAGACGATATCCTTATTATGAGTAACCTCAAAAACCCGCCCTTTCGCCCCCTCGGTAATCAGGGTATTCCCGTTGGGAAGCCGCTGGGCGGAGCTGATGAAGTGGCTGAAAAAATTATCCGCCGTATACTGCCAGGTAATTTCCAGCGTAGCCGGATTGAACTCGATAACCCGGGAATACTCTCTGGTATATCGGGGGAAGCCGGTGGTTCCGCCATATCCTGACCTGCCTCCATTATCAAAAATGAGGATGTTGCCCTCACCGGGAAGATACCGGGGAATCATGTGGGCATGGTGCTGCCCAACAAACTGGCCGAGATGATATTCCGGGACATCGGCGGTGAAATCGGGTCCCAGTCTCCAGACAATGGCACCGGTGGCGCGGCTGATAATGGCGATGAAGTTGGCGTGGCGGGAACTGATAATGATATTCGTCGGGTGAAAGCGCTCATCCCCGGCTTCATCATACCGGTGGTTGTTGCCCAGGAGAGACATGCTGTTAGTATGCAGCCAGTCGTAAGCCGTGTCGGGTTCCCTTCGCCCCAGCCCGTTATATATCGCTTCCGTGGCTGACCGGTCAAAACCCATTTCATGAAAGTGGTCAGCGGCATGCCATTCGAAGCCGGTGAGGTTGCCGCTCCAGTCAACCTCATAGATAACGTCGTCAATCAGTTCGAGGCCGCTTATTTCACTGACGAGCTTGTTCTTGTGGGCCAGCAACAGCGTTTTGCCCTGTTCTATAAATTCCTGACCGGGAGCGTAGTATCCCACGGGATTGCCTTCACGCTGCAGGTCATGGTGCTGGCGGGCCATCATGGTACCGGTGCCGTTATCGTCCCAGTTGGTGAAGCACCACTCTTCTTGACCGTGCCAGCCTTCCTGGACGATCTGGTCTGATTCGCCCCTGGTATCCTTATCCGGGTCATCATGCGGCTTTCTGCTGCCGAGTACCGAGCCACCGGGCAGCACCGCGGGGTGACCAATGACCGACCATTCATGCACCACGGTATAGTCCATGTCGATAAGGACGACATGTTGACCGGGTAGAGCGTCTCGTGGGTCAGGACAGTAGAGAGTATATCCGGGACAACACCGATACTGTGTGCTCATAGGTGCCTCCTCAGTAATCGTTCCCGGTTGGAACCGCCTATATCCTAGAGGTCACTGTGTCGCTGGTAATTTTCTTCATACGTGGGGGCATAGGGTGACTGAAGGTAATAGTCGAGGGGTAGCTCACCGGCCTTTACTTCTCCGTTTTCCAGTCTCACGGTGACCAACTTTTGCCACTCCGGCGGGTCAACTTCCGGGTAGTCGATTCGCCAGAAGTCCAGTATGGCACTGCTTGCCTGGCGGGCCAGGGAGGCGTGAAGGATGATTCGGCTCACGGTAAGACGGGAGAAGACCTCAAGTATACGCCATAGCTCGTGTGGATTCCTGGCACAAGTCCGGGCGCCTTCACTCTCTTCAATGGAATCGAGCCATCTCAGCCCCAATTCCAGTGTTTCCTCATTTTTATATTCACCGCAGTAGTCCTGCATGATGCGGCAGACACCAGCCTGTAACTCCTTCCAGCCAATGCCGTCGGTCCGCTTTGCCGGCGCGTAGACGCGCTCCTTTTCCTCTCCCACCTGTTTTCGGTCGATGACCGGTTCAGCGGCGGTCCTGGCATACGAGGCTGCCTTCCGGCCGGCGTATCTCCCGCCGGTAGTGGCGGCAACATGGCCCGAACTTGCCATATTCGTCCCCCCCGCATACAGTCCCTCGAGACTGGTTCTCATATCCCAATCGACCACCAGTCCGCCGCCGGACGCGTTTCGCCACTGTGGTGCTCCCGATGGAACTCTCACCGGTCCCAGTCCGGGGACCTGCAGCATATCCTTATCCGGGTCAAAACCTGCCCTGGTGTATAAATCGTAAATGGCGATGCGGGTCTTGCCTTCATTACCGACCATGAGGCCGAATATTGCCCGTCGCTCCTGCTCCGGCATGCCGGGTAAGTCGGCATAGAACGGGGGCGTGTATTCCCCCTTTATGATACGCTCGTAGAGGTCGGGGATGAGGAAGGGGAAGCGGTATGCCTCGGGTGAGGGGCCCGGATTAAGGACAAAGAATTGTTGCCCCGGCGCCGGATGGTACCGCTCTGATACCGTCTTCAGTATCCCGCCATCCTTGTCTACCCAGGGGACTTCTTTCCCATTGTCATCAACGATGGTACAGGCAAACCAGGTATTGTGAGCACTACCGATGCCATAAGCCGGGTAACCGAAGGGTCCGCCCGGGCCACCGCCACCACTCTTTTCCATCAGGGCGAACTCTGCCCCGGCTTTCCAGGCCATGGCGTGACCGTCGCCGGAGTCATTGGGGTCCATGTGCTCGTCATTACCGCCTTTGAGTTCGGTGGAGAATATCCAGATACGGGATGGCGGAGCGGTAGCCAGTATGGTAGCCTTTGCCGTAAAGACGTAGAATTCGCCGGTCCGGGTGTGAACTCCGGTGGCACCGATAACCCGGGCACCTGGCTTGCCCCCCTCGGTGAGCAGGCTGGTTACCATGATGTGTTCGTGGAGTTCCACGCCAAGACGCTTCAATCCATTGTAAAGGGCGATCTTGATGTTGGCTCCCTGCCGGACGCGTACGGTGTGCCTGTTTTTGTAGTCGTAGGCAAACATTACCTTGGTCTCGTCATCTCTGAAATCGGAGCCGGCGAACTCATCGTCCATGTCTCGAAACTGCAGTCCCATTTCCTCGCAATCGAGAAGGGCGTCCCAGCTTTCCTTGCAGGCAATGTATGCCGTATGTCCGATAAAATAACCGCCCATGACCGAGGCATGGGCGGCACCTGACTGAACCATTTCTTCCGGGCTAACCTGGCAGCACGGGTTGGTGCAGGCATCGTGCCAGTGGTCAACCCCGGCGCCTCCGGAGCCGCTCCGGTAGATTGAAGCCTTGTCAACCACCGTGACCCTGGCTCCCTTTTTGGCAGCACTTATTGCGGCGTGGCAACCGGCAACACCTCCACCCAGGACGAGAACATCGGTGTCGACTTGATGCTCATTACCGTATTGTACCGGATAGGGCCATTTCATGGCTTTTATTCCTCCTGTTATTGATAGTGCGCTACTCCCTGATAACGGTCAGGCACCAAGATAAGCTTCTTTGATGCGGCTATCATTGGCAAGCTGCTTGGCGTCACCTTCAATGGTTATTCTGCCCACTTCCAGCACGTAGGCTCTATTGGCCAGTTCCAGTGCCATCTGGGCATTCTGTTCAACCAGGACAATGCTAATGCCGCTCTGGTTAATATCCCGGATGATATTGCTTACCTCTTCCACCATCACCGGAGACAGCCCCATGCTTGGCTCATCCATGAGGAGTAGCCGTGGGCTGGACATGAGCGCCCGGGCGACCGCCAGCATTTGCTGCTCGCCGCCGCTGAGGCTGCCGGATAACTGCTTGCGCCGTTCCTTTAAAACCGGAAAATGCCGGTATATGTCTTCAAGGTCTTCGGCTACCTTCGACCTGTCCTTGCGCAGGTACGCCCCCATTTTCAGGTTATCCAGTACTGTCATGGGAGCGAAGACCACCCTGCCTTCGGGGATATGAGCAATGCCGCGCTTAACTATATGGTGCGGGGGTAATCTGTTTATTCGCCGGTCCTGAAACCATATATCGCCTGAGGTGGGTGTTTTGAGCCCGGAGATAGTCCTGAGGGTGGTTGTCTTGCCGGCACCATTGGCGCCGATAAGGGCGATGATTTCTCCTTCAGCAATGCTCATTGAGATGTCCCTGAGTGCCTCGGCCATTCCGTAATGTACGCTGAGATTCTTAATTTCCAGCAGCATCGCTTATGTCCTCGCTTCTCCCAGATATGCCTTGATTACCTCTTTGTCTTCCCGTATCTCGGCGGGTAGTCCCTCGGCGATTTTCCGTCCGTAATTTAACACCGTTATCCGGTCGCATATATTCATGACAACCTTCATATCATGCTCGACCAGCACAATGGTAATACCCTTGTCTCGTATCTGCCGGATCAGGTTCATCATTGTCCGCGTTTCCGCCGGGTTCATACCGGTCACCGGTTCATCGAGGAGGAGCAGTGTGGGATTGGTGGCCAGAGCCATGCAGACGCCAAGCGTTCGCTGGTGCCCGTGGGGCAGGTTCATGGCTATCTCATCTTTCAGGTGGGCCAGGCCCATAAACTCCAGAACCTCTATAGCCTTTTGCCTCAGTTCCCGTTCTTCATTGAGTCCGGTTGGTGTGCGGAATAGCCGGTTCCAGATGCTGGTCTGATAGCTCAGGTGGAATCCGGTAAATACGTTCTCCAGGACTGAAATCTTCATAAACAGGGTTGATGCCTGGAAAGTCCGGCTTATTCCCAGTTTGGTAATATCATGTGTCTGAAGTCCGGCAATATCCCGATTATTGAATATCACCGTACCGCTGGTCGGTGGGGAAAAGCCGCTAATGGCATTGAAGAAGGTGGTCTTACCCGCTCCGTTCGGCCCGATCAGTCCCAGTATCTCGCCATTATAGACCTCGAGGTCTACCTGGTTAACCGCGGCAAGACCGCCAAAATGCTTGCTTAGCTTTTTAGTTTCGAGTACTGTCTCCATTTCTTGCTCTCTGATCCTGATTGTTGATTGGTAGCTGTGCTCTAATCCACCTGCCTATTCTCAGAATGTTCGGCGAAGGGTGGGCAAGGCTTCGCCATGAAGTTGTTAAGCCCAGCAGTCCATTGGGTAAAAACATCACCAGTATAATCACCAAGGCACCGGTAATCATTGGTTCAACACTCCTGGTGACGCGAAGAACCTCGGGAACGATGGTCATAATAAGTGAGCCGAATATTGGCCCGGCAATGGGGAAACCTATTCCGCCTAGAATGGCGTATAAGTGAACGTAAATCGTCTTAAAGGGGCCAAAGGTAGAAGGCACGAGAGCCTGAAAGTAGTGGGCATAAAAGCTACCCATTAGACCGGCGGCAGTGGCAGCAATAACAAATGCCAGTAGCCGGTATTTGAAGAGGCTTACTCCCAGCGATTCAGCCAGGCGTGGGCTCAGCCCGATGGCTCTCCAGGCTCTACCGGTCCAGGCGTTGTAGAAGGCAGAAAATGCCAGTACCACTATCAATACCAAGAACAACATCAGATAGTAATAGGGCGTCTTGGAAGTGAATTCTATTGGAGCGAGAAAGGGCAGGGGGATTGGTTCCGGGCGGGGAATGTTGACGATGCCTATATAGCCGCCAAAGAAATCAAAAGTACCGAATATCAGGTAGACGACGAAAGCGACCACGAGGGATAGTATGATGAAGCTAAACCCGGAATTCTTAACCATGAGATAGCCAAGGAAGAAGCCGACAATACCGGTTATAACGGTGGATGCGGGTAAAGCAAGCCAGAAGGGCAGGTTAAGTTCCATTGCCAGCAAAGCTGAGGTATAAGCCCCGATTCCCAAGAAGGCGGCTATTGCCAGGGTAATCAGCCCCGTTCTTAGCATGAGAATAAAGGTCATAGCCAGTACCGAGTTGATACCGACCATAATTAGCAGATGGACATAGTAGGGACTCTCCACGAAGACTGGCACCAGAACCAGGACTATTCCCAGGATGACCAGACCGATCACCCTGCCAGAGCGCGAATTTATCCGTCTAAAGCGGGATTTCTTCACCGGGTTGTCCAAGTAAACCTCCCGACCTGAAAAATAGAATAATGCCAATGACAATGAAGAAGAATATCTGTGCCAGACCGCCGCCGCTGCCCTTAGCGCCGATGTAAGCGCCAACTTCACCGCCGAAATATTGCCCGAAGCTCAGGGTGAGTCCCAGTATGAGGCCGGCTATAATAGCGCCGGGCATACTGCCAATTCCCCCGAGCATTACCACCAGGAGGACCAGCAAGGTTATGCCGCCCATCGTAGGGGAAAGAGCAAATACAGGTGCCATGATTCCCCCGGCAAAGCCAGCCAGGGCGCAACCAACCATCATGGTGGCCATATAGGTGATGTTTGGGTTGACGCCTTGTAGAGCGGCTACGTCAGAATTAAAGGAGACAGCGCGCATGGCTCGGCCCACTCTTGTCTTTTGAAGAAGCAGGTGTAAGCCGACAAGTACGGCTAAAGTCAGTATAATCAGTACAAGCTTCTCCACGGAAAGGTTGAGATTGCCGATGTGAAGCATTCCGGCAAATACCGAGGGTACGCCTCTGGACTCGGTCCCGAAAATCCAGAAGGCTGCCTGTGCCATCAGCATCATCAAGCCGGTGGCAGCCACTATGTTGGTTAAAAATTGTCGTTCCTTGTATTGAATATACTGGAAAATAACTCTATAAATTATTCCCCCCAGTATGGCGGTGACTATCATTGCCGCGGGTAAAGCTACGTAAAAGGGAAGTTCAAACGGTACCATCAGGTACCAGACGATGTAAGCCCCTATCATATATAGCTGACCGTAGGCAATGAACAGTATCCTGGGGGTGCTCAGGATTAGATTCAAACCTGAGGCCAGTAACACGTAAACCAGCCCCATAGATAGTCCATCAATGACTAGCTGTCCCATTGCGGATGCCATGCTTACTCCCCTCAAATCATCCGACAAGGCACCCCGGGAGACCATAACCAGTTGGGGTGCCTTTCGGAACTCACTCTCGCTAATGCATACCCGCCTCCTCGTGAAAGCGGGCTGCTACTGCAGTTGCGGAAGAATGCCGGTACTTTAACAGGTTAGCCGCCGCGGGATTTGATGATGTTTTTCATCGCCTGTTCTTTGGTTATGGTGTCGATATGGACAGCCTTACCGCCTTCAAATCTGGCCATGTAGGACTCGAAGAGCGCATCCACGGTTCGGTCGTTGCCCACGTCCGGACGGCTAATCATTACGGCTGGCGCCTGTGGCGAATCGAATTCCAGGCCGTTGCCGATTACCGCAGCCACTGCATCCGGGTCAAGGCTCTGGGCTTTTTGCAGCGCCGCTATCAAGCAGTACCAGTCATTAACGTGCAGAATTACCGGGTTAGTCCATTCTCCATATTTGCCTACGTAAGCATCATATATTTCCTTGGCAATAGGTGGCATTTCAGGCAACTCGGTGCCTACCATGACTGCCATGGCACCCTCCACGTTTTCCAGCGGGATTACTTTGCCCATGGCTTGCGGGCTGAGGGCAACGTAGAAGAATATCTGCCCTTCCCAGCCGGCTTCGCGGAGGAACTTGCAGCCGAGTGCGTCCTGTACCGGACCGCCAGCGCAGGTGGTGTACACGTCCGGATTCAAGGTCGCCAGCTTGGTGGCGAAGGCACTGAAGTCGGTCGTGTCCGGCGGGTAGAACTCTATACCCAGTAGCTCTTGACCGAAGACTTCACACAGGTGCTCCAGGTGAGTTGCTTCAGCATGACCTTTCATATCATCCGAGAAGAAAGCACCCACGGTCTTCATATCCGGGAAATTATCAATAAACCATCCCCATACCGACGGCGGGTTGGTGTGCAGCGAGGAAGCCTGGAAAACGTATTTAAGGTCCGGGCTGAGCAGTGCCGGGGATGGGGAAGTGCCAACCACCACTACCTGGTTCTCTTCAGTAACGGGTATCCAGGCGTCGGTGGTCTCGTCACCGAGGATGAACTTGACCTTATCCTGGTAGACCAGTCTTTCCACGGCGGCTCGCCCGGCTTCGGCGCTCATCTTGCTGTCGTATATGATCAGGTCAATATTATACCTTTCGCCGCCGATAACCAGTCCGCCCTTTTCATTGAATACGGGTATGAGGGCTTCCAGTTCCTTCTTGGTATCCACCCCTATCGGGTAGTTAAAGTCGACCAAGCAGCCTATTTTCAGTGTTTTTACTTCCGGTTCCGGGGCTGGAGCTGGGGCTGGGGCTGGAGCTGGGGCTGGAGCTGGTGCCGGCTCTGGCTGAGCACAACCAAAGGCGGCAAACAGGAGTGATACCATCATTACCAGTGCGACAAATGTCCAGATACTTCTTTTCAACGTATCTTCGCCTCCCTGCTATAGATTTAATCAACCGTTATTATAATTCTCGTCAGGTCGTTTTAATCTCCCCCTTTCATTGATTGTATTTTCCTGGATTTGTCATAGCCAGTTGGCTGGTGGTGACTTTTATTACGGCGACTGGTAAGCAATATCGCTTAGTGTGCATACATGCATACGGGTATTGACATGGTTGTGTACTATATTAATACTCTGAAATGTGCATGTCAACATTTGAGTAAAAAAAAGTTACAAAGTGGTAAAAAAAGAACTGTAGCGGCGACAAAGGATTGCCGGAATTGGCGGCGTGATGATTTGACTGATTATTCGGCTGGGAGTCTAAGACGTTTCTCTCTTATTCTTGCAGGTACCAGCGGAGTAAGGCGTTCTATCAGTAAACTTATTGCTGATTTGAATAGAATTATGGTTTATGTATTGATACTCTCGACGTATTGAACAAAGTCGGCTATGGTGGTCATTTCTTTCATCTTCTCAAAATCTATTTCGATATCAAAGGCGTTTTCCATAGCCACGATAATTTGCACCCAGTGCAGGGAATCGGCCTTGATATCCTTTAGCGCCGTATCCATGGCGATAGCATCTTCACTGCAGCGGGTGACCCGGATGATGGTTTTTCTCAGTTCATCAAATGCTGACATCTTGTCTCCTCTTGCCATTTTGGTTGCTGGCTTTGACCGGCTACTCGGCTTTATCTCGTACAATTATCGCCTGGGCTTTTTCCAGCTCAGCCCGGAGCGTTGCCACGAAATTGCTTTCGACGGCCATTTTGGTTTGCTTGATAGTGCCGGCAATCTGGGGAGCCCGGCTGGCTCCGTGAGCAATGGCTGCCACGCCGTTGACCCCCAGCAGGGGGCCTCCCCCCAGGGCAACGGCGGGACTCATCAGGCGGAATAGCTTGCCGGTAGTTGCCTCCAGAACGGATGCTTCGAGGCTGTCTTTCAGTTCTCTGGCAAGCCAGTGCCCGACAAGCCTGCCCAGACCTTCACAGAACTTGACCAGCACGTTACCGACAAAGCCGTCACAGACAATGACATTGGCTTTCCCCGCCGGTATATCGTGTCCTTCCACGTTGCCGATAAAGTTTAGCCCGCTCTTTTTCAGCAGGCGGTGCGCTTCTTTGGCGAGGTCGTTGCCTTTGCCTTCTTCCGCTCCGACATTAAGCAGGCCAATGGTGGGGTTATCGATACCGAGGAAGGTACTGGCATACACGCTGCCAACTACCGCGAAGTCGACGAGATGGTACGGCTGGCAGCCCACGTTGGCTCCCAGGTCCAAAACCACGGTTCTGGGCGCCAGTTGCAGAAAGGCACCGCCGCCTACCGGCCGCTCGATCCCGGGTAGTGTCCCCAGGTACTGCAGTGCCGCCACCATGACCGCCCCGGTTGAGCCGGCGCTGATTACAGCTTCGGCTTCCCCTTCTTTCACCAGACGGTTGGCCAGTGCTATCGAGCTATTGGGTTTGCGCATCACCGCATAAGCCGGTTCTTCACCGTCCTTGATGACCTCGGTAGCTTCGACGACTCGAATCGGCAAACCGGTGGTGTCCAGACTGGCCAGCTCGGTGTCAATATCGGCTTTGGTGCCGACCAGGATTACGGCCACCCCCAGTTCCCTGGCTGCCTGTACGGCTCCCCGGACTATTTCGCCCGGGGCGAAGTCACCCCCCATGGTATCAACTGCTATCCGTATTGGTTCGGCCATTTGCCTCTCCTTTCCGGCGACAGCGTATAAGCTGCCTTACCAGCTATGTTGTAGTGCTTCCCTGGGGCATACGCTGTGGCAATTCACTTCATTGGTACGACGACACGACTCATATCCGGGACACAAGAAGGCGAGCCGCTTCCGGGCATCTTCGGTTACCCTGGCTTTCGGCTGTCCGCTGTCATCCTTATCCACGGTGAAAACTCCGGCGGGACAGGCGGTGACGCATTCTCCGCAGCCATTGCACAGGTCATTGTCAATGGTGATAAAATACTCGCCGCTGGCGTCGGAGTAGCCGTATTGCGCCTTCATGGATGGGGCGCTTTTCCCGGTGTAGCGTTCAGCGGCAAACAGGGCTGCTCCCAGCGCCCCGCAGAGCTGCGGGTCTTCACAGAGCAGCGGTTCCAGTCCCACCTTCTCGGCAAGCTTGCGCACCATGCCCTTGTTCTTGGATATTCCGCCGGTGATGGTGAAGTCCTTTTCTATTGATACCCGCTTCAACAGGTTGACCGAGCGTATGGCGATAGCCTCATGCAGTCCGGCGAGGATGTCATTCTTGTCGACACCCCGGCGGAGATAGTTGATTGCCTCTGTTTTGGCAAAGACCGCGCAGACGGTATTGAAGGGAATAGCCTGCTTCGATTCCAGGGACAGGTCACCAATCTCTGCCAGTGGTATGTTGAGCACCTCGGCAATCATCTCCAGGAACCGGCCGGTGCCACCGGCGCACTTGTCATTCATTACGAAGTTGCTGACCTGTCCGGCACCATTGCAGCTGATTGCTTTGCAGTCCTGTCCCCCCATATCGAGGATGGTCTTTACCGACGGGAAATACCAGCTTATTCCCCGGGCATGGCAGCTGATTTCCGAGATATTCTCATTGGCAAAGGGTACCAGCACCCGTCCGTAGCCGGTAGCTACCGTATACTCTATGTCGTCAAGGGACAGGCCGGTGCCATCCAGAGCGGAATTGATTGCCATATAAGCCGTCTTCACGCTTTCAGGTCCGGTATCACGGATGACTGACGACAGAATTGCTCCGTCTTTCATGATGACTGTTTTGGCTGCCCGTGAACCGATATCTATACCAGCAACAATCATGATCCCATGCCTTTCTCAATAGCTTCTCTGGCGATAACGGCGGCTCCGGCGGCGCTGACCAGTTGCGGCGACTCCGGTTTCAGCACATTGAAGCCGAGTTCCCGTTCCAGTATGGTAACCAGCCCGACATTAAGCGCCGCGCCCCCGGCAACGGCGACGTCCCTGGTAATGCCCACCCGTTTGCACAGCGCCATGAGGCGGCTGATGACCGAACTGTAGATGCCGGCAACAATTTCTTCGCGGGGGGTAGGTGGATCGCGATGAACGTGGGAAATGACCTCGGATTCGGCAAAGACGGCGCAGGTACTGGTGATATCGGCACTGGCTTTCGCGTTCAGTGAAAGCCGGGCCATTTCTTCCATCGGCACCTGCATCAGCTTGGCCATCTGCTGCAGGAAGAAACCGGTGCCGGCGGCACATTTATCATGGTTGGCCCAGTCCAGCACGCGTCCGCGCTCATTCAGCTTGACCACGGTGCTGCTCTCCGCCCCCATATCAATGACCATCCGTGCCGAAGGGAACAGATAGGCACTGCCCCGTGCCAGGCAGGTGGTGATTGCCTTCGATTGCCTGGCGAGGGAGACGGATTTTCCGCCTATCCCGGTGGAAACGAGGTGGTAATCGCCGTCCCCACCAACTCCTGCCCGGTCCATTGTCTGCTCCAGGGCTTGCCTCGCCGTGTCTTCAGCCTCGTCACCTGTATCGATGATGACCGAGGCCAGTATTTTGTTGTCTTCCATAACGACCACTTTGGTGGTCAGGCTGCCGATATCAATACCAACTGCTTTCATAGCTCACCAAACTAGATACTTAACGGTCTTCAAGAAGCTCAAAGAAACGCTCCAGCTTCTCGCGGAATTCTTCCTTGGTAGTCACGGTAGGGTCAAGGACATCGCAGTCCATGGTCAATACCGGTACGTCGATTTCACCCAGGACATCCTTGAACAGTTTTAACGTGGCACAGGTATGGCGGCAACCGACATCGGCGTAGTAAATGGCACCGTCTACCTTGTACTGCTGGGCGCAGTCGACAATGGCGCCCAGCGCCCGCTCGTCCATTGGCCCGTACATGCGCATCTCGGGAATCATGTACGACTTTTTGGCAACGCTTTCCAGTGGCCGTGACGGGTCAAGTCGCCCTTCTCCCCAGAAGGTGAAGAACGGTTCCACCACGCTTAGCGCGCCATATTCCTGCGAAATCTTCTCCAGAAATGACATGAGGTACATCGGGGGTATGAACAGGCTCATCAGGCGGAAACGCTCCTGGGGGACGGCACCTTGACCCGCCTTCACGGCATCGTCAAGTTCCTGTCGCAGGGTTTCCAGGTATTCGATCGCTTCCGGCTGACCGGGGAAAAGGTAATCGACCGACACCAGCTCCATGAAGCCCTGGGAATGAAACGGTGTCGGCACTGCCTTGCGCAGTTCGTTGACCTCGCGTACCAGCTCAATCTGGCGGTCCATACGCTCGACAATTGTCGAAAGGTTGTCCCAGTCCATTTTCTTTCCCGAATGCTTTTCCAGGAATTTCACCATATCGCCCATTTCCCCCGCCAGATACTCGACTTCATGCCGGCTGTCTTTGAAGGGGCGGTCGATAAAGAACCCCGGGCAGCCGCACAACTCCATGATAAGCTCACCGCTTTTGGCGGTGTTATCGCAGACCATATTGGACCACAGCATGGCATCGGGGTAGGGCAGGGAACCGATGGCAAAGGCACCGGCCAAGCCCCGGTGGGCGGTGCATATTTCCGAGGCTAGTCCCATCTCAATTCCCGCCTGTAAAATATCACTGCACTCACCGGTGAACAGGGAGATCATCCAGGTGGTAGTCTCGCTGTGCATCGGCACCAGATCCATGGCATAGATAAGCTCGGCGGGGAAGAATACGGTATGCGCCGCCAGGAAATCGCCATTCTCGCGGGCATTCAGGATGCGTTCGAAGTATTTGACCAGCATCTCGTAGTACATAATCTCGCTCTTGCGGGTTTTCGGGTCAGCCTGCCTTATACGTGAAATCAATCGGGCTGCCCGTACAATAGCTTGAATCTTGTTCGTATTTTCCACAACCGTCATTTCTTTCTTGCCTCCAGCATTTCCAGGAAAGCCTGCACCCTGGTCTGAATCTGCCCGGAGCCAGCGGTACCGTATTCCACGTCGAGGGCGAGCACCGGTATTCCGTGTTCCTGCAATCGCTTCCGGAGCAGCGGCAGGTCGTGGCAGTACGGCACGCAGTAGCGGACAATCTCGCTGACCACTCCTTCTACCTTGAAATCGAGGGCGTAGTCGATAATGCGGTTAAAGCGCTCATCGGAGGGGTACATGCGGGCGCACGGGAAATTGTTAAGGTAGCGACGGGAGATTGCCTCCAGCGGCGATGTGGCGCCGTCGAGCACTACCGAGTCACCCCAGTACCGGGTGCTGGTGCAGAGCTCATCGATGACCACCAGCCCGCCCTGGTCTTCGATGTTCTTAATGAATTCCGGGTTATGGAGGACGCTGCCCACCAGCATTAGCCGGGCCCGACCGGTGTGCGTGATATTCGCTGCCGAAATCTCGTCGAGCAGCTCTTTCAGCCACTGGTTAAAAATCTCTTTGGGCATGCGGAAGCTGGCATTCAGGACTTCCATGGTTTCGGCGCCGGTAATCGGCGGGTTGTCTTGCTGGCGCAGGTTGTACAACTCCCGGAGCAGCCGCCTGGACTCATTGTACAGCTTGATAGATTCGATAAGAGCCTCATCGGTTATTTCCAAGCCGAGGTGCTCTTCCAGGTGTTGCTTGAAGTCAGTGACCTCGCGCCGGTAGAGCGCGTGGGCTTTTTCCGTATACTTGCGGGGCACGGTGAGGACATGGTGGAACGGAGTTCCAATGTAGTGGCGCCACAGGTCAAAAAGGCGGCGGGCACCATCACAGGTAGAGCCTCCCACCACGCCATCGAAAAAGTCATATTCCCCCCTCAGACCGAGTTGGAGACAGCTCCGGGAGAATGAGCAATTGTTCACGTAGAGATAGGCATTGCCGTCATCAAGCTCAGTCTCCTGGGTATACCCGGTAATTCTCACCGGAAGTATGCCGGCGGCGTGCATGATTTCTTCCGGGGAATAGGTGCAGAGCCAGCCAAATACCTTACCTCCGCTACGCTTGTGCTCCAAAAGCTGACCGGTTTTGGGAAAGGTGTTGTTTACCTCGCGAAATCTCTCCAGGGTTGGTAACCTGGAACTGGTTGTTGTCTCTGTATCCACCATTGTACGCGAAACTACTCTACTTTCCGAAATAGGGCTTATCAGGCGCTGGCAGATGACCGGTGCTAACCCAGGTCAGAAAAAATGCCCGCCGAAGTGATATTATAGCCTATTTCTATCGATGGGACAAATCTATCTCGGGATGAAAGCCAACAAACAGGCATCCCGGCCCGACAGCGTATCCCATTATCGGGCTGTATTCACTGATTGCCAGACTCAAACAATCAAAGTTCTGTTCGAGCAATTTACTGAAATTTTCAGCCATTACCGGAGCCGCGGCATGTGATACCATGAAATGAAGACAGTCAGACTTTGCCTCTTCCTTAACCAGCTTGACCAGCTTATTGTAACCTTCTTCTGTTTTTCTGACCCGGTCAACAAGTTCCAGCTTACCTTCATCGGTCATGCGGTTTATTGGTTTTATGTTGAGAAATGAAGCGATTCTGGCGGCGGTCTTGGACATGCGTCCGGTGCGGTACACATAGCGCAGGGTGCCCAGCATCATAAGGCCGCCTGTCTTTTGCCTTACTTTATCGATGACACTGACGACCTGGTCGAGGTTTGCCCCCATCCGGGCGGCTTTGGCGGCGGCGATAGCCAGTAAGCCCTGTGCGCCGGCGGCGGTTTTGGAATCGACAACCCGTACGTCAATTTCGGGTGATTCCTGATGGAGCAGTTCCGCCGCCAGGGCAACTAATTTGCAGGTGCCGCTCATTGCTGAAGTAAAGGAAATGTGAACGATATTCTTCGCCTCCTCGCTCGCCTCGCGGAAGTAACCGGCGAAATCGCTGGGAGTAAGGGTCGACGCCGAGAATTTGTCTGGGTCTTTCTGGAGCAGTTTATATGCCTCAGTAGCACTAATACCTCGGCCATCAGGATAGAAGTGACCGTCAAAGACTATATTGGCGGCAGGGACGACCTTGATATTATATTCCTTGGCTAATTCGGGAGAAATACCCGATACCGTGTCCGTCATTACCAGCACATCAGACATGCTCACACCTCACACATCCGCTTATCATGGTAAGCTCCGGTGTCCTTGCTTAAAAAACAGTGGCATTATCATCATTGTTCTACCCGGTTGTGCAGCCTGTTAACCGTGTAAAGTCAGTCTAACTCAGGGCAGCAACCGACAAACAAGGCTCCCGGCCCGGCTCCGTAACCCATTACCGGGCTGTATTCGCTGATAATAATTTTCAGGCAGTTGAAGTTTTGTTTCAGCAGCTCACTGAATCGGTCAGCCATTTCCGGTGCGGCGGCATGCATTATCATGAAATGCAGCGAATCAGTCTTTGCCTCCTCTTTGACTAAGTTGATAAGCAGTTGATAGCCGCTTTCGCGATTTCTCACCCGGTCAACAAACTCCACGGTGCCGTCTCCGGTCACCCGGTTGATAGGCTTGATGTTAAATAACGAGGCTATTCGAGAAGCCATTTTAGACATGCGTCCGGTGCGGTAGATGTAGCGCAGTGTGTCCAGCATCATGATACCCGTGGTCTTCTGTCGCACTTTTTCGGCAACATCCACTACCTGGTCGAGGGTCATTCCCTGCGATGCCGCCTGGGCTGCGGCGAGAACGATAAGCCCCTGTGCTCCGGCCACGGTTTTGGAATCGTACACTTTTAGCCGGGTCTCCGGTGAGTCCTTTTGCAGCATTTCTGAGGCCAGATTCGCCGTCTTGTTATTGGCACTCAGTGCCGAAGACAGGGTGATGTGCAGTATCTCTTTCGCCTCCTGGCTTGATTTGAGGTATTCATCAAGGATATGGGCCGGGGTGAGTGCTGCCGTAGTAAATTTATCCGGGTCTTTCTTGATAAGCTCGTAGGCATCGGTGGCGCTCAGGGTTACCCCCTCAATATAATTTTGGCCATCGTACAGTATGTTGGCGGCGGGAATCACTTTAATCAGGTGCTCCTCAGCCAGGTTTTTCGGGATGCAAGCCACGGTATCGGTCATAACCAGCACTTTTGTCATTTGATGCCTCCTTATATGCCACTTCGTCTGATGACTAAGTGGTGATACGCGTTATGATATGAGATAACCACCATCGACTACCATTAAGCTACCGGTCATATATGCCGACAGGTCTGATGCCAGAAATAACGCGACCCGGGCGATATCATCAGCCTCACCCATCCGACCCAGCGCCATGCGTGCCATGAACGCTTTCAGTTCCTTTAGCTGAGCCTTCTCCGTCTCTTTTGACTGGCGTCCCAGGTGTGAGATAACGCCCCGCGTCATGATACCGCCGGGAGCGATGACATTGACCCGGATACCGTGTTGCCCCAGTTCCCGGGCAGTGCTCCTGGTTAACATCAGGACACCCGCCTTGGAGGCATCATAGGCAGCCATCCCCGTTGATGATGGGTGGAGAGCATCGATGGAAGCAATGTTAATGATGCTCCCGCCCTGTCTCTGCTTTATCATTCTGGCACTGGCGTGGCGACTACACAGGAAAACACCGGTCAGGTTCACCGATAGTACCTGCTCAAACTCGGGAGCGGTCATCTGGCTAAACGGGATTCGCGGATATATACCGGCGTTGTTGACGAGGATATCAATACCGCCCATTTCTCTTACCGCGGTATCGACCATGTCCCGTACCGCTTTCTCCTGGCTCACATCACATTGGGCCAGGTGAACTGTATATCCGTTGTGTGCCAGCTCTTCACCGGCGCGGCGGGCATCTTCCAGGTTGGTGTCGGCGATGAGCACGGCAGCACCGGCTTCGGTAAGTCGACGGCAAATGGCCAGACCAATACCAGTGGCTCCGCCGGTTACAATGGCTCTCTTTCCGGCAAGATTGAACAGTTCGTTTAATGGCGGATTTTGCAGTGCCTGGCTCATGGTTCTACTTATCAGTGTAAAATACCTAGGTCTCCTAGGTATTTTAGAACGACTGGTACGTCCTGTCAAGAGAGCAATTTAAAAAATATACCTTACACTGGTGCCGGCGCTGTTACCGTTGGGCCGATGCCCGCTTTGATTTGGGAATTATGAAATGCTAGACTGAAAAATAGGGGTATGAGTTATACGATTAATCAGGAGAGCTTTGACTCTCTGTATTCCTACTGGGTTGACTCATCACACCGTTTGCGATGGGACTCTGTCTTTGTGCTTCCTCACTGGTCGCAGGTATGGTGGCAGGAGCTTGACCCCGGAGCGGAATTGTATATACGCGCGGTCAGGAATGGGGAGCAGGTCATTGGTGTAGCCCCGCTACTGGTGAAGGATGGAGCGGCTGCCTTCATTGGCAGCCCCGATGTCTGCGATTATCTTGACTTTGTGGTTCAGCCTGGAATGGAGGAGGCGTTCTTCACTGTCCTTCTTGACGATGTGGTAGCCAGCAGCATTGACCGTCTTGACCTCGGCCCGGTGCGGGCTGACTCCACGGTGCTGAATTTTTTAGTGGGCATTGCCCGGAAACGGGGTTACCAGGTCAAATGCCATCAGGAGGATGTAACTCTGGAGCTGGCTTTACCGGCAACCTGGGAGGACTATCTGGAGCAATTGACCAGCAAGCAGCGCCACGAGGTGCGGCGTAAATTAAGAAGGCTGTCGGAGATGGGTAACATCGAGTACCATGTTATACAGGACGTGGATGCGGTGGACGGGATGATGGATGACTTTCTCCGGATGTTTACCGGGAGCCGGCAGGACAAATCAATCTTCCTTACCCGTCGAATGGAGTCTTTTTTTCGGTCGATGGCGGACACCATGTCCAGAGCCGGGTTGCTGCGACTGGGCATCCTGGAATTGAACGGGCGGGCAACGGCGATGGTCATGTATTTCGATTACCAGGACTGCCGCTATCTCTATAACAGCGGGTACGACGCCCGGTATGGCTATTTGAGCGTGGGACTGCTGAGCAAGGTGCTCTGTATCAAGAATGGCCTTGAAGAAGGCATGCCGAGATTCGATTTCCTCAAAGGCGATGAACCTTACAAGTCTCAACTGGGTGGTAAAGAAGTTCCCCTGTCCCGCTGCCAGATCATGGTTAAGTGATACTGGAAAGGAGAAAGTCCTGATGCCAGCTCATCGATTGAGAATCGCCATGATCAGTGTTCATAGCTGTCCCGTTGGAATGCTGGGGACCAGAGATACCGGTGGTATGAGTGTCTACATACGGGAGCTCGCCCGTGAACTGGGAAAACAGGGACACTGTATTGATATTTATACCCGGGTGCATGACCCTGATGACAGCCAGATAATAGACCTCGGTCCTAGTGCCCGGCTCATCCATCTCGCCGTCGGTGGTAGTGATGAGTTGAATAAATTAGCCCTCTATCCCTATCTCCCTGAGTTTGCCGCCAATCTCGAAGATTTCCGGAATAGCCATGACCGTCGCTATGATATGGTCTTCAGCCATTACTGGCTCTCGGGTATAGTGGGGCAACAGTTACAGCAGTGGTGGGGTGTGCCTCACCTTACCATGTTTCATACCCTGGGCGCGGTTAAGAACGCTATCGGCATAGGGGAGACCGAACCCGAACTGCGTATCGATATTGAAAGGCAACTGGTGCGAAGCTGCCAGCGCGTTATCGCGCCAACAGAGAAGGAGAAGGAGAATCTCATCGGCTACTACGGAGCCAGTCCGGAGACGATTGGCGTGGTCCCGTGCGGAGTTGACATGAAGCGGTTCCGACCTATGGGTAAGAAGCCGGCGAGGCAGCGACTGGGTTTTACCGATGATACGATACTTCTCTATGTGGGTCGGATTGAGCCGTTAAAGGGTATAGACCGGCTAATCCGGGCGGTTGCCTTTTTACCTCGGAACCGGAGGCTGAGACTGGTGATAATCGGCGGTGATGAAAGTAGCCAGACGGAAATACAAATACTGCGGAAGCTATCCGCTGAGCTCGGTATAGCCGGGGCGGTTACTTTTCTTGGGCTGGTGAAACACGAGCAGCTGCCCGGTTATTATAGCCTGGCTGATATCTGCGTGGTCCCCTCTTACTATGAGAGCTTTGGTCTGGTGGCTCTGGAGTCGCTGGCGTGCGGGACGCCGGTAGTGGCTACCGATGTTGGCGACCTCAAGAATATTATTATCCCCGGAGAGACCGGCTACGTTGTCGACAGTAATACTCCCCGCCAGCTGGCGGAGAAAATGGCGTTACTTCTTGCCGGAACCGGTGCTAATAACCATTCGGCTGCCTCAATCCGGAAGTCGGTGCGCCGGTTTGGCTGGGACCAGATTGGTGAAGCCATTATTGCCGAATGCCGGCGGGTGATGGCTGATTATCCCCTGCCGGTGGGCTCGATAGCGGTTTCTTGATTGGCGGGGTCACAGCTCAAAGGTAAAATTGTGCTGGCTGGAGTTGATGATATAGAATACTTGGCGTTCTTGCCGAATCAAGGAGGCTGAGGTATGGTAACCGCGCGGGCTGATGTTATGGTGGTTACCCCCCACCCCGATGATGCCGAGTTTGGTGTTGCCGGGACAGTGGTCCGCTGGACGCGGGCAGGCAAGCAGGTGGTCTATATTGTCTGCACCAGCGGTGACAAGGGCACCAGCGACACCAGTGTCAGACCTGAGGAACTGGCCACTATCCGCGAGCAGGAACAGCAGGCTGCCGCCAGCCTTTTAGGGGTCAGGGAGGTTGTCTTTCTGCGCTATCCAGACCAGGGGTTGGAGGATACCCCCCAGTTTCGGAAAGAAATTGTGCGCCGGATAAGAGAATACCGCCCCGAGATAGTGGTTACTACCGACCCCTACCGCCGTTACCTCTGGCATCGGGACCATCGCATTACCGGACAGGTAACCATCGATGCCATTTTCCCCTACGCCCGGGACTTCCTTGCCTACCCCGATTTGCTGGAAGAGGGACTGCAACCGCACAAGGTCAAAGAGGCCTGGTTCTGGGCGACGGAAGACCCGAATTACCGTTCCGATATCACCGATACCTTTGACATCAAGATTGCTGCCCTCCGGTGTCACCAGAGTCAGGTGGGTGATGAACGGGTTCCTGATTTATACCAGCATTTGCGGCAACGGGCTGCCGACATGGCTGAAGGTGAGAACTTCGAACTGGCTGAAGCCTTTCATCAGGTAAACATATGGTGGTAGCCGGTGGGCGAATGCCGGCCGGAATGGGAAATCTATGCCGAACTGGCAGAGAAGCCTGGCTTGGGCAATGAATTCTGGGATGGCGACTTTGAGAAGTGCGTTGACGATTTGCTTGAGCCGGCCGGGATAACCTTTGCCGATTTGAAATGGCATCCTGAGGGAATCAAGTATGACCTGCCGGAACGGCCGCCCCGGCTCCATGAGCAGTCCGGCTTTCAGACGCCATCAGGCAAGGTGGAAATCGCCTCTTCCATGATCGGAACCTGGACCCAATATCAGGTTTTGCGCCGTTTAAATCACAACTCTGCCAGGTTGCCCGGGATTGACATAACAGCATTTGCTACGGTTAATGAGACGGGTAAAATAAAGCTAGCCATCCACGGCGGGCATGATGGCGTCTCCTGGATGTCCCGTCTTTGGCCGTTTTCGTTCCTTGATGAAAAAGAAACCCAATAAGGTAACTAACGACAGTCCTGCCCAGAAGATAAAGGGCATGCCCGGCTCAATAAGGGCCAGGCTATTGCCCAGTGGAGGAGCGAAAAAGCCGCCCAACTGGCTTACCGTACTTGTCAGTCCTATCGCGGTACCTATATACCGTCCCCCGATACCTTCGGTCTCGGTTATCAGGGAATAAAACAAGGCCATTTGCCCGCTCCGGATGAGACTGGCAAGAATAAGCAGTGCCCATAACGTGGCGCCGTCGAAAAATGGAACCAGTCCCAGGCATATACCTGAGCTAAGCAGCATGGGAATGAGTAGACCTTTCCTCAAGCCCATCCGGTCGGACAGCATAACCATCGGGATGGTGAACAGGGTCATGACTCCGGAGCGTATGCCCATGATGCTGTCCGCAGTGACCGGAGACCAGCCGATATTCCGTAAGTAGATTGGCAGATAACCGTTTGCTCCCTGCATAGCTCCCATCTGACCCATCTGGATTATGCCGATTATCCAGACCTGTTTGTTGCGTAAGATGCGGAGCAGTGTAGTACGGAACGGCGCAGTGCCAGTTTCCTCGGCTGATGATTCAACCTGGTGCGGTTCTCGACCTGTGGTAAGCCATAGCAGGCTGAGGACCAGAGGCGCCGCAGCGTACAAAAAGAAGACATTTCTCCAGCCGCCAAGCAGCGGGGACAGAATCGTGGCGCTTATCATTGAGCCCATCATTGAACCCATAGTCATACCAATTGACAAAATACCGTTAGCCATACCCAGTCGATTGGACGGGAACCATATTGCCGAGCTTTTATGCCCGGCTTTCGGTACCAGTGAAGCAAAAATCCCGAAAAGAAACATGGCTACTGAGAGGCTCATGAAGTCCCAGGTAAATCCTCTCAGTGCTATCACTATTGCGATTAACAGGCAGGCAGTGACGAGGGTACGTTTTATCCCGAAGCGGTCAACCACCAGTCCGCCCAGGAGTCCGGCCACAGCACCGGCGAGGGCATTCATTCCCCAGACTGTACCCACCTGAACCAGGTCGAGGCCAAGATCCTCTGATATCTCCTTGAACAGGACAGGCATGCACTGTCTCGGCGCGGATGCCACCAGAGATAAGGTCAGTGTCGCTATGGCGAGGATATACCATCGGTAGTTAGACTGTTTTTCGCTGGTCATCGGTAATCATTACTTTCGCTATAATGTCGTCGGCGTCACATGGCGAACAACGGGTTTCACCGGGAATAGCCCGGTACGGTTTTCGGTGGGGGACTATTTTTTATTATGGTGCCTCGATGATTATCGACCGGTCAATCGAGGCTAGATTGGCACAGCCGGTGACAGCCATCGTCCGTCTTACCTCCGCCGTAACCAGATTGATAAGACGCTCCACTCCTGAGGAGCCACCGGCTCCCCATGCCAGCAGTAGTGAGCTGGCAAAGCCCGCCGCCCTGGCACCGAAAGCCAGCGCTTTGAGGACATCATTGCCGGTTTTAAATCCGGAATCAATGAGCACAGTAAGACAGCCGCCAACGCTCTCCATGATCTTGGGGAGCGCCATCATGGAGGGAACCGTGAAATCAACGGCGCCGCTGCCGTGGTTACTCACCACGATGGCTGAGGCGCCTATTTCGGCAGCTCGTAGCGCATCGGCAACACTGAGCACCCCTTTGATGATAAACGGCAGCCTGGTCTGAGCGATTAAATGTTTCAATTCCTCCGTATTTTGCGGTGCAAACATATCATCTCTATCTACTTTATCAATGGCTAACCGGCCGTAAAAATGGTCAATATCCATGCCCACGGCCACGCAGCCGCGGCGCTCCGCGTCCCGGACCTTTTTTGAGATTAATTCCGTTCGCCGATAGGGTTTCACTATCTTGACCACGGGTACGCCGGTGTCGATAGCGCGCTGTAATTCAGTGGAACCGCCTATACCCAGCATCATCAGGGAGCCGGCTTTCTTTATCCCCTCGGCGATGTCGGTTAAGGCGGTTTTCCCGAGTTGATGAAAGCCGGATAGCGAGGACGCAAAGACCGGTGTGGCTAACCTGATGCCAAAAAGAGTCAGGCTGGTATCCACATCCACCGGGTCTAAGAACTTGGGGACAAAGAAAAGAGAGTCAAGATATCTCCGGTTGGCGGGGATGGACGCATTAAGGTTGCTCTCTGGCGACCAGGCTCTCCGGTACCCCGCTTTTTCCAGGTTCTCTTTGCCCCGCGCATAAAGTTGAGAAATACTGATTTCTTCCATTGTCTCTCCTTTACTTTACCATGAACGGTATGTCTTTTTCCTGCGTGAACCAGACTTTTGCGGTGAAAACAAGATTAGCCAGACGAACAAGCTTATCGTTATTTTACTCAAAATAACATAATACAATAATATAATCGTCACTTTGATTATATATTAACAAAATATGCACGAATTGCCAATCATATAATTTATTGTATTGACATTCGTCATATCGTGGTGGAAAATAGGGATACATCGTGACGGCTGACACGTGCGATGAACCGGAGTTTTTCCCTTTAATTAAGGAGGGGTTATGTCTGGTTACCAAATAATATCGGGAAGAAATGAAGTTGAATGGCCATATACGGTACAGTATGGCAGGGAGACCGAAGTCAGCGCTGACGTTCTCATTATTGGTGGCGGCATTGCCGGATGCCACGCCGCAATTAATGCCGCCAGGCGGGGAGCCAGGGTAGCCGTGGTCGACAAAGGCCCGGTGATACGGAGCGGTTCCGGCGGGGCCGGGGTTGACCACTGGCATGCAGCCTGTACCAACCCCTGTTCTAAGGTTACCCCGGAAGAGATGATGGAGGCGGTTCAAGCCTTTGGCGGTTACGGCACCCGCGAATATGGCAACGGGATTACCTGCTACATCCTGTGCAAAGAAAGCTATGATACCCTTTTCGACGTAGAGCAGATGGGGGTAAAGGTCAGAGACGTCGATGACGAATTCGCTGGTGCCGAGTTCAGGGACGATGAGACGAAATTGATGTTTGCCTATGATTATGAGAATAAGCACTGCATACGCATCCAGGGGGCGAACATCAAGCCTGCCCTGTACCATGAGATGAAGCGACTGGGTATAGCCATGTACGACCGCATCATGGCAACCAGCCTGCTTACGCAAGGAGGCAAGCCGGGGGCCAGAGTCGTTGGTGCCACCGGAGTCGATGTGCGAACCGGCGAGTTCTATATCTTTGAGGCGAAGGCAACGGTGCTTACCTGTGGCTCACCATCGGGGCTCTGGGTATTCTCATCAGAATTGCAGGGGTTTGCCCATAACTATGGCGACCCCAATAATGCCGGTGACGGAGCGGCTATGGCGTGGCGGGCTGGCGTAGAGTGCACGCTCATGGAGAGAAGCGGGCGGGCAATGGGTGGTCCCCTGGCCTACCCCCGTTACGGCATTGGTAATGCCGGCAATACCTGGTATCCCTGTACTATGGCTGATGCCAACGGCAAAGAAATTCCCTGGGTGGACAGGGATGGGCGGGTACTGAAAACGGTGTCGGAACGCTGCCATCCGGCGCCCGGGCAGCGATTGACCATTCATGGCCCTGATGTACCTTATGAACTTCTTGGCGCCAACCTCATCCCTGACCTGCCCGAGCGTATTAAAAATGGGGAATATGCACTCCCGCTGTTTGCCGATTTACCCGGCATGCCCCGGCATGAGCGAAGGGCAATATTCGGCCTGATGGTAGGTCATGAAGGTAAGACCCGTATCCCGATTTATGACGTATATACCAGGGCGGGATTTGACCCGGACCGGGATATGCTTGAGGCGCGGGGTGCGTTTGGGATGGGCATAAGGGATGCCGTAGCGCCACAGTGGCGTGAGGCGGCATTCGGCAGCGGCGGTGCCGTGGTGATTGACTGGGACCTGAAGACCAATCTTGAGGGTCTCTATGCGGCGGGTACGCAAACGGCTTCCGGTGGTGACCATGCCCAGGCGGCTACCAGCGGGAGATATGCCGGAAGAAAGGCAGTTGCCTGCGCGCAGACCGTGGCTGAGCCGGCTATTGACCGTAGGCAGGTGGACGAAGAGAAGGCGCGTGTCTACGCCCCCCTGCGGCAGCGGGGCGACGTCGGCTGGAAAGAATTACAGGCTGGAATATGCCGCATAATGCAGGACTACTGCGGTGAGTACAAGAGTGAGGAAACCCTGAGGATGGGACTGAGATGGCTTAACAGCATCAGAGAGAGTGAAGCGGCCCGAACCTGTGTCGGCAACCCGCACGAGTTAATGCGTGTCCTGGACTGCCTTACCCGCATTACCGTGGCGGAAATGATTGTTCATGCCTCTCTGGCGCGGAAGGCAAGCAGTGCCCTTCTCGACTTCAAAAGGATTGATTATCCTGAGGTTGACCCGCCGGAATGGGACAAGTTTGTTACCACCCGGCTGGAAAATGGCGAGGTCAAGGTCGGCGAGCTCCCGTTTGACTACTGGCTCCGGCCTCCCAATGCGCCTACCTATCAGGAAAACTATGCGCAGCATTGTGGTCTCTAAGCCGACATGGCGTGGGCTTGAAATGTATAAGGAGGTAGTGCTATGAAAGGGAGCATTATTATTGATGCTCATACCCACCCGGCCGGGCCGGCTATTGAAAGCGTCGAAGACTATACCACGATGGAAAAGCTGATGCTGCGGCAGCAGGCTGAGGAAGAACGGGTGGGAACGATACTCAAGTTCCTGGACAAATACGGCATTGATAGTGCCGTGGGTTTGGTATCCCAGGGTATATCGATTCTGCCCGATGAGAACGAACGAATTATCAAGGTGGCTCAGGAATATCCGGAACGGTTTCCTGCGGTGATGGTGGGCTTCTCAACGCCTCCGGTTCCCGGCGAGTTTAACCCGGATGATGCTGCCCGGGAAATAGAGTCCTACTTGAAAATTCCTCAGGTCAAGGGCGTGGGGGAGTGGGCGTTGATGGGAGCTTCCGGAATGGAAACATGGCCCGAATTATGGGCGAGGTATCGGCCCATCATGGATGTCCTCGCCGAACACAAAGCGGTGGCGCACTTCCATACCGGCGTCGCCCCCTACCTCCACCGGTCGCCGCGGGTGAGGAGTAACGGTAAACCGGGGTGGTGCGCCCAGCGGACATTGTGGTTCAGCAATCCCGCCCACATCGATGACATTGCTACCGAGTATCCGGACGTGCCGATTATCATCGCCCATATCGGCGTGCAGGGCTTTTTTTACTTCGGTGCGTACGCGGATATGGCGCTCCTGGTGGCTGCCAGGCATGAGAACGTGTACCTGGAGACAAGCTCCGCCCCTTACGAGGTGGTGGAAAAAGCGGTAGCCGACCCGGCAATAGGAGCGGAGCGGGTTATTTTCGGTACCGATACCCCGGCGCCGTTCGGACATTACCGTTACCAGGGTAACGCCTACCCATCTTACGGAAAGGTCCCGCCGACGTCCTACCCTGACCACTACAAGTATGACCTGGAGGTCATTGAACGACTGCCGCTGCATGACCGGGAGAAAGACATGATACTGGGCGGCAACATCTCCAGGCTTCTCGGCATTCAGTGAGGCTCTCGCTTGGTCTCTGGCTGTGCCGGGAAGTAAGGGTTTTTTGGCTCACTGATGACGTTTTGGCGTAGGTGCTTGTTCCGGTAACCCGGTGCTTCTTGTTTTGCTGCTCCGTCGCCGGCGATGGGTGGTTCGAAGATTTTCGGTACCGGCTGGCATCTGGTATGCCCGGTTCGACATTCAGCGCCGGAGATTCTATAATTGTAAGTAGCTTTTTGTACATCTGCTTGAAGCCTCTCTATAGTTTGGAAAGGAAAGTGCCATTAGTAAATCCAGGTTTCGCTCATTGTTACTGGGACTGCTGCCACTCTTTATCCTGGCTCATTTCACCCATCACCTGATGGGGGCATTGCTCACCCCCTTGCTACCGTTCATCCGCAACGAGTTTGCCCTTGATTATACTCAGGTGGGGGGACTGGTCTCAGCGTTTACCATAGCTTACGGAGTCAGTCAGCTTCCCGGGGGCTGGCTGGCTGACCGGCTCGGCGCGCGCCTGCTCATTGTCATTGGTGTCTCCGGGGTGGCACTATTTGGTCTTCTGGTAGGGCTTTCCGTAAATTATCTTATGATGCTTATCTTTCTGGTATTTATGGGTCTGCTGGGGGGTGGTTATCATCCGGCGGCTTCGCCGCTCATCTCAGACTTGGTTGACCCGAACCGTCGCGGGCGGGCGCTGGGAATTCATCAGATTGGCGGCACCGCCAGCTACTTCCTGGCTCCGCTGATTGCCGCTGGCATTGCTGCCGCGCTGGGCTGGCGCGGTTCCTTCATCACGGTGGCTAGTATCACCATGATTTTTGGCATTATACTTTATGTGCTTCTGGGCAGGCAGTTACATGCCGGGGAGGTAAAAGTTAAGCCGATTACCACCACCGCGGTAGCCGCTTTTCCCGGCCAACGGCGACGCCTGGTAGCATTTCTCGTTATGGCTATAATGACCCAGGCGCTCCTGTTTTCCTTACTGCAGTTCATCCCGTTGTTTACCGTCGATAATTTCGGTGTCAGTGAGGAAGTGGGGGCGGCTATGTTAGCGCTGGCTACCTCGGCGGGATTTTGGGGTGGTCCTCTGGGCGGTTACATTTCCGACCGTCTGGGCAAGGTACGTCTGGCATTGGGGTTGTGTTTCATTGCCGGACCATTTGTCTTCCTGCTCAACCTGTCGTCACTTGGCTGGAGCATATCGGCGGTACTGATTATTATCGGCATGGCACATTACACCATGCTGCCCATAGCCGAGTCCTTTTTGATTAGCAAGACATCTGAGCGCAACCGCTCTACCGTGCTGGGTGTCTACTATCTATGCAGCCGGGGAGGGCCGGGGCTGATTGCACCAGTGATGGGATATATTATTGACCATTACGGCTTTTATACCAATTTTGCCCTTACCGGCGCGGTTCTTTTGATTGTAACACTGGGCTGTGCTGCGTTTCTCTGGAGCAGCCGGGACTAGCTCACCGGTGATGTCTATGCCGCCGGTTACCACGTCTTACAGGATAGGCAGGTATCTCTTGAGCTCAAATTCGGTCACCTGGGACCGGTAATTGCTCCATTCAATCTTTTTGTTCTGGATAAAGGCGTCAAAGACGTGCTGGCCGAGGGCTTTCCGCACCAGTTCACTTTTTTCGGTTAGCAAGATAGCCTCCAGGAGGCTGGCGGGCAGCGTCTCTATCCCCCGTTCCTTCCTTTCCGGCTCGGTCATCTCGTAGACATTTTCCTCCACCGGTTCAGGAACCGGGTAGTTTTGCTCAATCCCTTCCAGTCCGGCGGCCAGCATGACACTGAAGGCGAGGTACGGATTGCAGGCAGGGTCAGGAGACCTGATTTCGATTCTGGTTGCCTTTTCTCTCCCCGGTCGGTATTCCGGCACCCGGATGAGGTCAGAGCGGTTCCGCCGGGCCCAGGACACGTATACCGGAGCCTCATAGCCAGGCACCAGTCGCTTGTATGAATTGACCCACTGGTTGGTCACCGAAGTTATTTCCGGGGCATGTTTGAGTAGTCCGGCGGTGTATGATTTGGCTATGCCGGAAAGATGAAATTCGTCGTTTTTATCGAAGAAGGCGTTGCGGTCGCCCTTGAAAAGCGACTGGTGGGTATGCATGCCGCTGCCGTTTATGCCGAACACCGGCTTGGGCATGAAGGTGGCATAGACACCGTACTTCAGGGCTACCTCTTTTACAATCATCCGGTAGGTTATCACGTTATCCGCCATGGTCAGGGCATCAGTATATCGCATATCGATTTCATGCTGGCTGGCAGCGACTTCATGGTGGGAATATTCCACGCCGATGCCCATCTCCTCTAGCATGAGCACGGTTTCCTTCCTCATGTCAGTGGCGGCGTCCCGGGGGGTCAGGTCAAAGTAGCCTCCTTGATCCAGAGGCTCGGTACCGTTGCTGTCCCGGAAGTAGAAATATTCCAGTTCCGGCCCGACGTAAAGTGTATAGCCCATGTCAGCGGCGCGCTTCAGGTTTCTCTTCAGGATGTAGCGGGGGTCACCGTCGAAAGGCTCCCCGCCGGGCAGGAGGATATCGCAGAACATCCGGGCCATGGCATAGGACTCGTGAGGCCGTGACGTTAGTATGCGGAAGGTATCGGGGTCGGGGAGGGCTACCATGTCACTTTCGTCGATGCGGGCAAACCCTTCGATGGACGAGCCGTCAAAACCCATCCCGTCGGCAAGGGCTCTGTCCAGTTCCTCCACGGTGATGGTAAAATTCTTTAAAAATCCCAGAATATCGGTAAACCAGAGCCGTATGAACTTGACACTATGTTCCCGGGCTGTCTTGAGTACGTACTCAATGCCTTCTTCCCGACTTCTGTTTGCCATCATTCTACCAACCTCCTGTCGTACTCTCCGTATTATAGTATATTTGTTTTATCGGTCATTGTCATCTTATCCGGGGGATGGGTTCTATCTATGGTCCCAGCATGAATCTGGCTGGTTTTCATTTATAGGGAAAAGGTTTCGACTGGTCGGGTGGGAAACCGTTTCATCGATAGTAGCTATGCTGTAAAAAAGGACGAAGGGTAAAAAGTTAGTTGGAGTATACTGACAGCTACCGGAGGGCAAAGATAGCGGCATGCTTTGTTTCGTGGATACACGGGCTGTTGCCCGGTTAATTTTACAGTTCTACTGGTGGTATTTCTCTTTTAGTTTCGGTTTTTCTATCTTGCCGGTGGGATTTCGCGGCACGTTATCGAATATGATGCGTCTTGGCCGCTTATACCTCGGTAATTCCTGCTCGCAAAAGGCATTCACCTCATCCTCGGTCAATTGTGCACCGGGTTTGGGGTCAATAACGGCGGCGGCTATCTCCCCCAGTCGTTGGTCAGGGATGCCGATTACCGCCGCATCATAGATGCCGGGATGACCGTGCAGCACATCTTCTATCTCCACCGGGAAGATATTCTCGCCGCCGGTGATGATGACGTCCTTTTTCCGGTCGACCAGGTAGATAAATCCTTCATCGTCCACCCGGGCCATATCCCCGGTATACAGCCAGCCGTCTCGTATGGTTTCGGCGGTTTGCCGTGGATTCTTGTAGTACTCCTTCATCACGCCGTTACCCCTGATAACGAGTTCGCCGATTTCTGCCCGGGCCACGTCGGTTCCCTGGGTATCAACAATCCGTGCTTCCCAGTTAAACCCGGCCCTGCCGATAGCCCCCACTTTCTGTATATTATCGATGCCGAGATGCACGCAGCCAGGCCCGCTGGACTCACTCAGTCCGTAATTGGTGTCATACTGCATACGGGGGAAGTATTGTAGCCAGTGTTGCACCAGGCTGGGCGGCACCGGCTGGGCGCCGATGTGCATCAGCCGCCAGCAACTGAGGTCGTAGTCGGTTTTGTTCAACTCACCACTGTCCATGACGCTGAGAATATCCTGCGCCCAGGGCACCAGCAGCCAGACAATCGTTCCCCGTTCGCTATGGACGGCATCAAAGATATACCGGGGGCTTATTTCGGTCAGGATGGTAGCCCGCCCGCCGACAATCAGGCTGCCGAACCAGTGCATCTTGGCACCGGTATGGTACAGGGGAGGCAGCAGGATAAAATTATCATCATGCTGCTGAAAATGGTGCCGGTTCTCGGTGATGGCGGCACATTCCATATTCTTGTGCGTGAGCAGAATCGGCTTGGGAGTACCGGTAGTGCCCGAGGTAAAGTAGAGCCCGCAGGCATCGTCATCATTGAGCGGTACTGCCGGGGGCTCGGCCGGTGATGCGGCAATTATGTCCTCGAAGCTTTCCATGTCCGGTGGTGTTGTCGCGCCGACGTAAATATAGTCTTTAATCGTGGTAAGCCGGGAGCGGACGGCTGCCACGCGCTCAATAAACTCCTCGCCCAGTATCATTGCCCTGGCTTCGGCAATGTCAGCGCAGTACTTGATGTCCTGGCTGGTAAAGCGAAAGTTGAGTGGTACAGCCCAGGCGCCGGTCCTGATGATGCCGAAGTAGGCTTCCAGCCATTCTATCGAGTTCATCATCAGGTGGATGACTTTATCGCCTTTGCCCACTCCTCGTTGCATAAGCGCACCGGCAATCCGGTTAGCCCGTTCATCAAACGTCTTCCAGTTGATTTCCTTTCGGAGCTTCTGGCTCGGCTTGAGTTCAATGAGGGCACTATCTTCCGGGTACATGCGGGCGTTTCTTGCCAGCATCTCGGCTATGGTCATTGTTTTATGTACCTCCTGCAAGGGCGGTCATACCGGCCGGCTTAATAGGTGGCCATACCGGGTAGAAAAGTGGCAATCTGGGGAAAGGCAATTAGTATCCCTACGGCAACAATCAGCGCGATAAGGAAGGGGAAAACTCCTTTAAAGATGGTTTCCAGAGACACATCCTCGGCAATTCCCTTGATAACGTATACGTTGATACCCACCGGGGGTGTAATTACTCCCATTTCGGTCACCAATACTATTATCACACCGAACCATATCGGGTCAAAGCCGAGGGACAGCACCAGCGGGTAGATGATGGGGATGGTCAGGGTAATCAGGGCAAGCGCGTCCATGAAGAAACCACCGAACAGGTACATCAGGACAATCACGCCCATCACCACTACCGTGGGCAGGGAAAGTTCGCTTACCCACTGTGTCAGGATAAAGGGAATCTTGGCAACAGCGATGAAGTGACCCAGTATCACCGCGCCGGTAACGATGACGATAATCTCGCAGGTCACCTTCAGGGTGTCCTTGACGGCAAAGAGGAACCCGTCCCAGTTTAACTGCCGTCGGGCAAGCCCGATGAGCAGAGCACCGGCGGCTCCGGCGGCGCCAGCCTGCACCGGGCTGAACCAGCCGAGAAACAGCCCGCCCATTACCATGACAAAGAGGACGAGCATCTCGCTGATGCCGGTGATACCTTCAATTTTCTCGCGGTAGCTGGTCGGTTCTCCGGCCGGGGCGAGGTGGGGGTACCGCCAGCAGATGACCGCCACGGTAACCATGAAGAGTGAGGCGAGGATAATCCCGGGGAAAACCCCGGCGAGGAAAAGCCTGCCGATGGACTGCTCGGTCAGTATCCCGTAAACAATGAAAATGGTACTGGGCGGGATTAATATTCCCAGACTGCCGGCGGCGGCGACACTGCCGGTAGCCAGGGCGTCATTGTACTTATATCGTTTCATTTCGGGGAGGGATACCCGGCCCATGGCGGCGGCAGTGGCACTGGTAGAGCCACAGATGGCAGCGAAGCCGGCGCAGCCGGCAATGGTTGCCATAATAAGCCCCCCGCGCATTTCGCCGAACAGGGTGTGACTGGCTTCGTAGAGCCGACGGCTCATGCCTGATGCGTAGGCAATTGAGCCCATGAAGACAAACATGGGTATCACGGTAAGGGAGTATGAAGAGAACGTGGTGAAGACATCCCGCGCCAGCAGGCTCAATCCTGCTTCCGGGGAGACCAGATAGCAGAAACCAGCCAGCCCGACCAGGCCCATGGCGAAGCCCACCGGCATTCCCAGGAGAAAAATCAAAATCAGGACGAAAATGCCGATGATGCCAATTGCAACCGGACTCACTTTTTCACCACTTTCATTATCGATTTGGTGAAGTCCATCACCAGTACCAGGCAGACGGGGATACAGCAAAAGGCAATCGCGTAGACGAAGGGATAAAAGGGTATACGCTGGGTCATGGAAACTTCTCCGGTGATTTGGAGCACACGGCCGTACTCGTAGCTCTGCCAGGCAAGCAGGACAAACAGCCCCAGCCCCAGCAGGGAGACGATGGCGGTGGTTGCTGCCTGACCTCGCCGGGGCAGGTGCTGGACAAAGAATTCCACCTGAATATGACCGCGAACGAACAGGGTGTACGCCATGGCAAAGGAAATTATCATCGCGCCCAGAAAGCCGACCATCTCAACGGCGCCGGGGACGGGCCACTTGAAGAGCTTGACGCCGATAATATCGGTGGTGGTAAGAACAAGCATTGCCACCAGACCGACACCGCCGATCCAATTGAGCCACTTGCTACACGATTCGGTGAACTTTGTCCATGAGTCAATCTTGCCTGACATGTTACTCAATCACACTGTGGGGGTACCTGTCGGAACTGGCTCCAAACAGGCACCCCCATAAAACCACTGATAGTTATTGTACCAGAGTTTATTGTGCCGGTACCAGCGGTTCCACTTCGGACTTTACCCAGTTGACACTCTGATCGGTCGATGGCGACTGCTGGGACCAGTAGGCTACGCGTTCATTCAGGTATTCCTGGTAATCCGCAGCCGGCAGTCCTTTACCGGTAAGCTCATCCAGGTAATCGGTGATTACGCCTTCAGTGGCGGCTACCCAGCGCGCCATTTCCTCGGCCGGCAGTTCGATTACTTCCCTGCCCTCGAAGGTGAGGAAGTACTCAACGGCTACCTTGTCATAGTAGTCCCAGACCATACCGTGTTTCTCTATCCACTCCTGGCTGACCTCGGTAAACACCTTCTTGATATCATCGGGAAGGGCATTCCACTTGTCCTTGTTCATAGCCACGTACATATCAGTGGTATTACCGACCTGGTAGCAATTGGTTACGTAGTTGACTACCTCGGCTTGCTTCCAGCCTTTGAGTACTTCACGCGGGGTATAGGTGCCGTCGACTATGCCCTTGGACAGCAACTCGTAAGCCTCCGGCTGACCGGCGCCATGCCCGGTTGCCCCCAGGGCTTCCATTATTCTTACGCCAGCCCCGGTTGCTCTTATTAACAGTCCCTTGAGGTCGTCCATTTTACGTACCGGCTTTTCGGCGGTGAAAATTACCCCCGGACCGTGGGCGTGAAAATAAAGCAGGTGAGCATCATCGAATTCGGCGGGCGTGAACTCCTGGTAGAAGTCATTGGCTACCTTGGTGGCGACCCATCCGTTGGGATAGGCATGGGGGAGGTCAACCAGCTCACTGGCGGGAAAACGGCCGGCGGTATAGATAAGGCAGGACATGCCGACATCGGCGATACCCTGAACGATACCATCATACACCTGGTCTTTGGCGAGCAAGGCACTGCCCGGATAGTAGGTGAACTTGACCTGGCCGTCGGTGCGGTTCTCAATCTCTTTTGTCCATTGCTCGGCCAGTATGGAGTGGAAGTGGGTTGGCGGGAAGAAGTTACTGTAGGATAGTTCAATTACCTCTGGTTCTTGAGCGGTACAGGCACCAAATAGAGGCAGGACTAGTAGCAACGGCAATAGTAACAGGGGTACTATTTTTTTCATATGTCACCTCCAGAAATTTTTGTTATTTTCCATTTTGTTCTCTGCCTGTCTACATGGTATCACCACCTCAGCTCACAATTTTCACCATGGTGCCTTATAATTAAAAAACCCTCCTTCTTGGGAGGGTTTTTGCTTGGTTTTCTTTTTTATTTAGTGCGCTTTATCTTTTTTATGCAACCAGCCCCCAAGAGCACTGTTAGCGCTCATGGTAATAATACGCGTAATAGTAATATGATGCGTAGTAGTTCAGTTGCATAAACGCATTTCCCAAATCTAATTCCGACATACTATATCACAAGAAATTGAAGATTTCAAGAGTATTGCCTGTTTTTTGGGGCATATGAAGATAATTTAAATGACATAAATGCGGGGCTACGGCACCGGTTCTGATTACATACCGGGTTTGTGCCCGATTGGTGTCGGCGAATTTGCCGGTTTTGACCTGCGCGGGGTTTCGGTTGCCATCTCGAGCAGTACGCTGGCAATCATCGGGTCAAATTGAGTACCGCTATTCCTCTTCACTTCATCAAGGGCTTCTTCAGGAGTCATGGCCGCCCGATAGGGCCGGTCCGAAATCATGGCATTGAAGGCGTCGGCGACAGTTACGATTCTCGCTTCCAGTGGTATTTCCTCACCAGCGATGATCTGGTCAAGCCCTTTGCCATCGTAGCGGTCATGGTGGTGGGAGATGATTTCCACTACTCTGCTGTTGACCAGCGGGCGTACCAGACCGGGTCCTACCACGGCGTGAGTCATGATGTGCCGGTACTCTTCAGGGTTAAGTTTATCCGGTTTGTTAAGGATGCGCGGGTCGACGGCAATTTTACCAACATCGTGGAGCAGGGCTCCCCAGTTGAGGTCTTCCAACCGTTCTGCCGGAAGTTCCAGTCGCCGCCCGATGTTCAGAGCGATAGCGGTGACTTCTTTGGAATGCCCCGCCGTATATGGGTCAGCCGCTTCAAGCGAGGCAACCAGGGTCTCGATGGCACTGAGGAAGAGCTTGCGTATTTCGGTAACCTGTTGCTTGAACTTGTTCCCCAGGTTTTTCTGGCATTCCAGTATCTGGAGTTCCAGTCGCCGCTTTTCCAGCGCCCGGCCAATACTAACTAAGACCTCTTCCAGCCGAAATGGCTTGCAGATATAGTCATGAGCGCCATCACGGATACACTGGGCGATGACCTTGGTGTCAGTAACTCCGCTCGCCATGACAACGGCTGTTTCCGGAAAGGCGGTCCGTATTTGCGGGAGTAGCTCATTGCCGGCTCTACCGGGCATATTTATGTCCAAAACGACCAATTCGCGGGGGTCAACCTTCAGTTTGGTCAGTGCCTGTTCAGCGTCGCCGGCCTCGTCGCAGGTGTAGCCTTCCTTGGACAGCTTCCTGTGCAGTATCCATCGTATAATTTCCTCGTCGTCGACAATGAGTACGTTCCCCTTGGATTCAAGCACCAGTCGCTCCTCTCCTTGAGTTTATTTACTCTTCTCAGGTTGAGAGTATAGTCCATGCCAAGTAAATATCATCTAAATTTCGGGCATCCCGATGTAAATATTTTCTAAAATTCGAGCGTACCGGTTTTGCCGGTTTGGGTGGTCAGCTTGACAGGTTTCTTTTTCTCTTTTCTGGTGTGGTATAATATAGATACAATGGAAAGTGGTGGAGGTGACCGGGAGTAGCAATATGAAAGTGAACTGGAAGAGAAATGCCTTAATATATCTGGCCATCTTGGTGGCGGCGGTAGCGCTGTTTTCCTATATTATTCCCACCACCAATAAACCTGAGGAAATCCCCTTGAGCCAGGTTATAACCATGTCCCAGAACAAAGAGATAGCTGAGATTGAGGTGGAGGAAGAGGTGCTGGCGATAACCACCGTTGCCGGCGAAGAATTTAAGTCGTTTAAAGAGAGTAACGCCAGTATCTATGAGGTTGAGGGGCTGAACCTGGAGGGAGTGGTGGTTGATATTAAGGGGGCATCAGGGATAAACTGGGGCAGCCTGATGCTGAACCTGCTGCCGTTACTGATATTCGGTAGCTTGCTGTTCTTCCTCTTTCGCCAGGCGCGGGGCGCTAACAGCCAGGCAATGAGCTTTGGCCGCAGCCGGGCGCGTCTGTTCCCGGCAAACCGCACCACGGTAACCTTTGACGATGTTGCCGGGGTTGACGAAGCCAAGCAGGACCTGTATGAAGTGGTCGAGTTCCTTAAGTCACGGGAGAAATTCCAGTCCTTGGGCGCGCGAATCCCCAAGGGGGTTTTGCTCATCGGCCCGCCGGGTACGGGTAAGACGTTACTGGCGCGGGCGGTCGCCGGACAGGCTGACGTACCGTTCTTTTCCATCAGCGGCAGCGAGTTTGTCGAGATGTTCGTGGGGGTTGGTGCTTCCCGGGTGCGTGACCTTTTTGAACAGGCCAAGCGTAATGCTCCGTGTATTATCTTTATCGATGAGATTGATGCCGTAGGCAGGCAGCGCGGTGCCGGACTGGGTGGCAGCCATGATGAGCGTGAGCAGACACTCAACCAGATACTGGTTGAGATGGATGGGTTTGATACCAGCACCAGCGTGATTGTCGTCGCGGCGACCAACCGGCCGGACATACTGGACCCGGCGTTGCTCCGTCCCGGTCGGTTTGACCGGCGGGTGATTCTGGACCGGCCGGACATTAATGGCCGACTGGCTATTCTCAAGGTGCATGCCAACGGGAAGCCGCTGGATAAATCGGTAAAATTGGAGTTGCTGGCCAAGGGGACAGTTGGTTTCAGTGGTGCTGACCTTGCCAATCTGGTAAATGAGGCGGCTATTCTGTCGGCCAGGCGAAACAAGAAATCCATCGGGATGGAGGAATTTGAGGAGTCCATAGACCGGGTAATTGCCGGGCCGGAGCGGAGAAGCCGCAAGATCAGCCTCAAGGAGAAGGAGGTCATTGCCTACCATGAAGCCGGGCATGCCCTCGTTGCCCGGATGCTGCCCAATGCCGATCCCGTTCACAAGATTTCGATTGTAGCCCGGGGCATGTCGCTGGGACATACCAAACAGCTTCCCATTGAAGACCGCTACCTGACATCAAGCTCTCAAATCAAGGATATGATTGCTACGCTGCTGGGCGGTCATACCGCCGAGGAGCTCATATTTGACGAAATAACGACCGGTGCTTCGGATGACATCAAGCGGGCGACGTCTCTTGCCCGTCGCATGGTAACTGACTTCGGGATGAGTGATAAACTGGGGCCGCGGACTTTTGGTGACCGGCAGGAACTGGTGTTTCTGGGTCGGGAAATCTCCGAGCAGAAGGACTACGGGGATAAGATAGCTGATGCCATTGATGAGGAAGTCCATGGTATCATCGAGCGAGCCAAGGAAACTGCCCGGAATATTTTGACTGATAACCAGCCAAAGCTGGAGTTGCTTGCCAAGACACTTATTGCCCGGGAGACGCTGGAAGGTGAGGAACTGGAGAAAGTATTTGAGGAATCTGCTCCCCAAAAGCGGGCTCGAAAGACTAAAAAAGAGCCCAAACCGGTACCGGTAGAGCCCCTGGCTGAGCTAGAGCGTGACTCAAAGCCAAAGACAGTACCGCCAGTGCCACACCTTGTTCCCGAACAGAATCCGGCCCCGTCTGATTAAACGCAGCTCATTAGCCAACCTGAGGTAGGGTAATTCCCCATGCCAACTTTCTCTCCGTATGAAAGTATGGGACGATTATGATAAAGATTGTGACCGCGCCGATTTCCGCGGAACAGGTAATCAACGAAGTGAAAACCGGGAGTAGTGGCTGTGTGGTCAGCTATGTGGGCGTAATTCGTGATTATTCCCGCAACAAGCCAGTGCGTTCTGTGGAATATGAAGACGCTGACGGCAGGGCGGTTGACAAGCTGAGAGAGATAGCTGAGGCAATGGAACAGAAATGGCCATTGAACGGGGTGGCTATTTATCATCGTATCGGTTTGTTGAATGTAGGCGAGGTTAACCTGGTGGTCGCGATAGCGGCGGCACACCGCGAAGAAGGCTTCGCCGCCTGCCAGTATGCGATTAACCAGTTTAAAGAGAAATTGCCGACCCGCAAAACGGAAACCTATCAGGATGGCAGTGTTCGGGTCGATGATAAGAGTTAATGGCCGGGCTAGTCCTTGCGCTTGATAACGTAATCGGCAAGGTCAACCAGCGTCTGCCGCACCGGATTATCCGGTAGAGTGTGAAGTTTCTGGCATGCCTTTGCCCGGTACTCTGAGGCTACCTGATAGCAATCATCGACGATTGTTGAATTTCGCACCATTTCAATCGCAGTTTCCATGCTTTTCCTGTCCGTGTCATCTCTGTTCTTAAAAATACTACTGACCGGGTTATTGTCAGGATACCGTTCCAGAAGGAGCATGGCGGGCAAGGTGAGGGTGCCCTGGGTGAGGTCTGAGCCCACCGGTTTACCCAGTGTTTTTTCGTCGCTGATAAAGTCCAGGATATCGTCGACAATTTGAAAAGCGATACCGAGATTATGGCCGTAATCACGTAGCACGGCAACCGCTTGTTCCGGTGCCTGGCTCAGAATGGCGCCGGATTCCGTAGCCAGGGCAAACAGTGAAGCTGTCTTGCTGGCTATCCTCGGGAAATAGTTTTCCCGGGACATCTCCAGATTATAAGCTCCGCGGAACTGGCTTATTTCTCCGCTGGAAATAATTGCCAGCGTTTGTGAGAAGAGCTTGATTACCCGGGGTGTCCGGGTATCGGCAACAAACTCGCCAGCTTTGGCGAACAGGTAGTCGCCCATCAGTATGGCGACATCCTTACCCCACAGGGTATTGATAGTGGGCTGATTACGGCGGACTACGGCATTATCGATAGCATCATCGTGAATCAGGGTTGCCGTGTGCATCAGCTCAACCGAAACTGACATGGGGAGCAGATAGGTAAGGTCATACTGGTAAAACTTGCCGGTAAGGAGAGTAAGCGCCGGCCGTACCCCCTTGCCGCTATTCCTCACCACATAGTGCAGCTGCTCGGAGAGCCATGAGAAATCAATCTCACTGATGGAAATGATCCCGTCCTTGACCTTATTCAGGTCGTCCTGTATGGACTGATAAATCTGGTTAAGTTCCAATACGTCTGGCCTCCTCGTCTACCACGCTTTCATCCAGTTTGGTGAACAGCGGTTGAGGTTTGAGCAGCTTTTGTCCGGGCACCGGTGTCTGTAGCTGCCAGCCGTAGTCCTCTACTTTGCCTTCAAAACCAAGGTACTCATGCACCTTCTGCGAGCTAAAGGGAAGGAAGGGGTAAAGCATGGTTTTTAATTGAGAGATAACGGTAATGGTGCTATATAGAGCCCGGGCAGCCGCCTGGCGGTCTTCTTTAATTGTTTTCCAGGGTGATGTCTGCTCAAGGAATCGGTTAGCCTGGTGGGCGATACTCATTGTTTGATTGAGAGCCGACTTGAAATGGCACTGGTCAAGCTCTGTCGCTACGGATTTGAAAGCGGTACCGGCATCTACTTCCAATGGTGTTTTTTCACTGTTCCCGCTGGTTCCCATCTCTTCATGCGTGGGCAATTGCCCGTTAAAATTCTTATAGACGAAGGTGAGTACCCTGTTGACCAGGTTACCATAGGTAGCCACCAGCTCGTCATTGTTGCGGCGGACAAACTCGCGCCAGGAAAAATCGGTATCGCCGGTCTCCGGCATATTGATGGAGAGGATATAACGCAGCGGGTCAGGGTCATAGCGCGAGAGGTAGTCCGGTAGCCAGACTGCCCAGTTCTGGCTGGTGGACAGTTTTCTTCCCTCGATGGTTAAAAATTCGTTCGCCGGCACGTCATAAGGGAGATTGAGGGTATCATTATAGCCCATAAGCATCGCCGGCCAGATGAGGGTATGGAAGGGAATATTGTCCTTGCCGATGAAATAGTAGCTCCTGGCCTGACTGTCTTTTTCCCAGAAGGGGCGCCACTTCTCGTCGTTCCGGTTTTGCCGGGCCCATTCCTTGCTGGCCGAAAAGTATCCGATTACGGCTTCAAACCATACATAGATACGCTTATGTTCGAAGCCGGCGACCGGCACCGGAATTCCCCAGTCGATATCGCGGGTAATTGCCCGGTCTTTCATTCCCTCGTTGAGATAGCGCCGGGAGAGACTGTAGACGTTCGGGCGCCATAGTTCCTGCTGGCTTACCCATTGGGAAAGCCTGTCCTGGAATGCGCTGAGTTTAAGGAAGAAGTGCTCGGTGTCACGAAATTCGGGAGCCGAGTCGCAGATGCAGCATCTCGCCTCAATCAGTTCCCCCGGATTCAACGGTTTACCACAGTCGTCACACTGGTCGCCTCGAGCCCGGGTTGATTGACAATAAGGGCAGGTCCCGTTGATATAACGGTCAGGCAGGAAACGCTGGCAGTGAGGACAGAATGCCTGTGACACCGTGTCGCGGAAAATGTAACCGTTGTTGAGCAGGGTAAGGAAAATATCCTGGGTTACCTCGGCATGATTGGCGGTGCCGGTGGTGGTAAATAAATCAAAGGATATACCGAGTTTTTGCCAGGAATCGAGGAATTCGTCCTGATAGTAGGCGGCGATTTCGGCGGGCGTTCTCCCTTCCTGTTCTGCCTTGATGGTTATCGGCGTGCCGTGCTGGTCGGCGCCGGATACCATGAGCACCTCGTTCCCTTTGATGCGGTGGTAGCGGGCAAAGATGTCGGCGGGCAGGTACGCGCCGGCAATCTGTCCCAGATGCAGCGAGCCATTGGCATAAGGCCAGGCAACGCCGATAAAAATTTTTTCTCTCATGAATGTTTCCTAAACCGGGATGAAAATCAAAGATTACTCCGGGAAAAAGGTCAGTATTTGCTCACCTTTCTCCACTTTATAGTGAGCATAGCCCTTGTTCAGACTGCACTCGATACAGTATCGGCGAGTCTCTCCCTCTTCATCTTCAATGCCATCCTTCTCATCAACGATCAGGTAACGTTCCGGATAGGGAATAGTCCGCTGGCACTGATCACATCGGACTTCGCCTAGAGATATACACCCACGACGCATAGTTTAACTCCTCCCCGTGTTTCGGCATGGATTATTTGCTCTGTCCCACGTTTTATCTAACCGTAGCCAGGTCTGGTAAAGCTCCTTACGGGACAGGCCGGTTTTGGCAGCCAGCGTGGTCACGGCCTGTTTGGCTTTGACCCCGGACAGGTATAACTCATAGAGCTGCTGTTTGATATCTTCAGTCATCTCCGGTTTATCTGGCTCCGGTTTGCCCTCGATGACGATGGTGAATTCTCCTTTCGGCTGGGTAAAGTGCTCCATTGCCTGGCTGACCGTGCCCCGGAAAATTTCTTCGTGGAGCTTGGTCAGTTCCCGGCATACCGCCAGCTTACGGTCGCCCAGTATCTGCATGATATCGTGCAGTGTCTCCGGTATCCGGTGGGGCGCTTCCAGAATTACCAGGGTGGTTGAAACATCAGCCACCGATTCCAGGGCGCGTTTTCTGGCGCCGGTTTTATGGGGCATGAAGCCGAGGAAAGTGAACCGGTCGGTAGCCAATCCGGAGATAGCCAGTGCCGTAATAATGGCGGAAGGACCGGGAACGGGAACCACCGGAATACCCCGCTGGTGCGTGGCTACGATTAGCTCATAGCCGGGATCGGATAGCCCCGGCGTACCCGCGTCCGAGACAAGGGCTACGTCACCCTGATCCAGGAGGCTCAGCAGGTAGTCCAGCTTCGCCATTTTATTATGCTCATGATAGCTGGTCAGCGGGGTCTTGATATCATAATAATTGAGAAGGCGCTTCGTTTTCCGCGTGTCTTCGGCAGCAATGAGCATAACCTCTCGCAGCGTACGCAGAGCACGCATGGAGATATCTTCCAGGTTGCCAATGGGAGTCGCCACGACGTAAAGAGCCGGCATTCGTTTTACCTTTCTTAATTGAGCCAGTAACCAGGTAGTAGCTATCAGAACTGACTTTATTCATTATAACCCACCCCTCTGTGGCTGTCTAGCTTGGTTCCCGGGCGACGCACAGTCAAATAGCATATTTTCTTGACGTGACACACCAAATTTTGGTATAGTTATTCTTTAAAAAGGGAGATAAATAAATGACCGTACCCCAGTTCAAACAGCTCCGTCATTCCTATGGTTTTGATGAAGTAGCCATTGTACCCGGTGATGTTACCATTAATCCTGACCAGACCAGCGTTGATTTCAAGATAGATAACCTTACGTTTTCTATTCCCATTATCGCGGCATCAATGGATGGGGTTACCGATGTGAATTTTGCCATACGGATGGGAGAGTTGGGTGGACTGGCTGTACTCAACCTGGAGGGGGTACAAACCCGTTATGACAAGCCTGAAGAGATACTGCAGGAGATTGTGCAGACCCCTTCAGAAAAGGTAACCCCCCTGCTACAAAAGGTCTACTCCCAGAAAATCAGGGAAAACCTTGTTGCGGAACGGGTGCAGGCGATTAAAAAGGCGGGGGCTATCTGTGCGATCTCGGCAACACCAGCTACTACCAAGCGTTTTGCTCCCCTGGCGGCGGAAACCGGTGCCGATGTCTTCGTGGTGCAGTCAACGGTGACCAGTGCCCGGCATATCTCCAAGAGCTTCCGGGGGTTAATCTTTACCGAACTCTGCCAATCAATGAAGATACCGGTAGTCGTCGGCAACTGTGTCAGCTATGGTGCCTGCCTGGAACTGATGCGGACCGGTGTCTCGGCGATGCTGGTTGGGGTGGGACCGGGAGCTGCCTGTACCACCCGGGAAGTCCTCGGCGTTGGAGTCCCGCAGATAACGGCAACAATCGATTGTGCGGCAGCACGGGACGCCTACCAGAAGGAATCGGGGCGGTATGTGCCGATTATTACCGACGGCGGTTTTCGCAAGGGTGGGGATGTCTGTAAAGCCATTGTTGCCGGGGCGGACGCGGTGATGCTGGGCTCGGTATTTGCGCAGGCTGAGGAAGCCCCGGGGAAGGGTTATCACTGGGGTATGTCTAATCCCCACCCGGCGTTACCCCGGGGGACCCGGATAAAGGTTGGCATTACCGGTACGCTGGAGCAGATTCTCTTCGGGCCTACATCGGTTACCGACGGCAGCCAGAACCTGGTGGGAGCGCTGCGTACGGCAATGGGTGTCTGTGGCGCGGCTAACATTCAGGAAATGCACCAGGTGGAAATGGTAATTGCCCCGGCGATTACTACCGAGGGCAAATCGTGGCAGATACTGCAATCGGGGCACTAGAGTTAGCCGGATGAGGGGCAAGACTACTGAATAAACGGTTAGTCTTCTTCCTCTTCTTCCTCGACTTCTTCCACGGAATCTCTTTCCGGTTGTGGGCGGGGCAGTAAGACCTCAGCCTTACCCCATCTCCGTGGCGGCAGCTTATCCAGGTCATCAATTGCCCGGCGCAGCTTTTGGAGCAGGCCAGCAGACTCCTCGGTACCGGCCGGTGCCACGACACCATCCACGCCTGCCTCCCACATAGCCCGGACCTCCCTGGCGGTTATCTTGAGTGGCACCCAGGCCAGCAATGGCTTGGTTATCAGACGGGCAAAGCGCTGGAAAGTCATAAGGTGATACCAGGTAAGGACGGGTTCAACCTCGCCCTCAATGGTAGCCAGCACCGCGTCCACCGGCAGTTCATTCACCGTTCGGAGCAAGTCAGTGCTGAGTGAAGACTCCACCTGTAAAATCTTGCCCACTTTCTCACCATGATTGGTGAGAGCGAGGGTGCTGCTTGCCGGGAAGACCACAAAGTCGCAGCCGGTATCGATCGTCTTTTTCATATCTTCCTGGCTAGCGTGTTCCAGCCACCTGCCCCACGGAATCTCGGGCAGGGACTGAGTGAGCCGGTTTAAAGCTCTGGGCCCTGCCGTGCCACGACTGGGACGGAACAGGACCGCATCAGCCCCGCTTACATAATCGACTGCAGCGGAGGCTCTGGTCGGCGACAAACCGGCGATGAGCAGCATTTTGGGCGGTGACGAGGCTGATTTGGTAGTTTGGAACCCCATTGGCTGAGGGGTAGCCTTCGTGACCAGTTTCAATTTGTCAATGAGCAAACTCATCGGATCTCCTATTGAAGTGAACATCACTATTATATAGCAAAATCGCTGTGGCTTCAATTCAGCACGCCTGCCGCATATTTTTTCGATTTTGAAGCGGAAGTGTGATGAATGTCGCATATTTTACGTATCTTCCTGATTATAATGTGAACAAAATTGGGTATATGAGATTCTTAATAATAAATTAACAATTTTCTTTATAATAATATAAGAGTGAATAATTCAGAAGATTGAGCTGTCTGGTTACGATGAGTAGCAAGCAAAACCTTACCAAAGCCCTCCGTTTAGTGGACAGACTGCAAGGCATGCCTGATAAAGAGCGGCAGTTACTGAAAGAGCATGTGCTCAAAGCTGCTAATGGAGATGACGAGGCTTTAGGCCATATTATTCTCTCCTCATATGATGCTGCTGACCGTGGACTGGTGGGAGAAATACTTTCCCTGGTTTTGCAGCAGGGGACCGTGTCACTGCCGGAGAATGAGAGTCAGAACCGACCATGAACCGGATCCTGACCTGCCCATAACGTCGCTGGTAATGGAACTATAAGGCGCTATTCACCATGAAGTTACTGGTTAGATTATAGGGCCGGCTCATGACCGGCTCTTCTATTTTGCGGTACCGAGGCATTGGTTGCTATAATCATGCAGGCAATCCGGGGTCGCTTATGACAATGTATACCGGGGGAAAGATGGCAGTTCAGACAGAATTTTTAGCCAAGGTACCATATTTCTCGGGATTGGGTACCTCCGAACTGGATGAGGTTAAAAGGGCTGTCTTCGAAAAAATGGTGGTGAGGGGGGAGGTTATTCTCTTTGAAGATGAACCGGCAAAAGAGTTGTATTTTGTTACCTCCGGTGTGGTGAAGGTTTTTAAGACCTCGGCGGATGGCAAGGAGCAGATTCTTCAGCTCATTCGTCCCGGTGAGTCTTTTAATGATGTCCCGGTCTTTAGCGGTGGGACAAACCTGGCGAGTGCCGCCGCCATGGGTTCGGTGGTCTTATACGGGCTGAGAAAGAGTGACCTGGAGGTTATCCTGCGCAGTATACCCAGGGTAGCTCGAAACCTGATTCAGGTTTTATCGCAGCGGGTACAGCAATTGCTCTTGCTGGTAGAGGACTTATCATTCCGCAACGTGATTGGCAGGGTTGCCAGGCTCCTCCTTGAATATGCCGCCGATGGCTCTGGGGAAAGGCCCCGGCTCACCCAGCAGGAGATGGCGGCCATAGCCGGCACGGCCCGGGAGATGGTGGGGAGGTCGCTTAAAGTTCTTGAGGGGGAGGGGGCTATCAGGCTGGACAACCATCGGATTATAGTTGTCGATAGCGAAGCACTTCAGAGAAGAACGGGGACAGCTTGGTGAGACAAAGGTCATAGACGGTGAAACGGGGCTGTCCTACTATTAAGATGACGGGGATGGAAAATAATGGCGGAAATACCGATAATAGAACGTGCCAGGTGTAACGGTTGCGGACTCTGCGTGGAGGTGTGTCACTGCGGCGTGCTGGCAATTGTTGACAATGTGGCAACACTGAACATCAAGCCAGAATGTCGAGGCTGCACACACTGGTGTGCCCTCTGTGAGCTGGTCTGTCCCACCGGAGCCATCAGTTATCCCTTTGATGTAGTCATCGAGGGGATATAGCCATCAATGGTGACCTCATAATTACGCTACCTCACCTTTTATTCCGCTTGCTCGCTTAGCTGCTTGCTTTTTTACCCGTGTCAGTGCCTGTCTTTCCATTTCTATCTGTTGAGACAAAAGTCGCATACAAAAAGGTTTCTACTGACATAAAATAGGTAAATAAGGTAAGGGGAGGTGGGTGATGGTCACTATGGTTAAAGAAACATTAACCGGAAATGAGCCAGCCGTAGAATGCCAACACCACTGGGCAATCGAGGAAGCCAACGGTTCCACCAGCAAGGGTGTCTGTAAGCTCTGTGGTGCCGAGAGGATTTTTTACAACTCTTTTCCCCAGTTTTCCTATTTCAAGCGGGAAAGCGAGGAGTCCGAGATTCCTGACCGACAGGATATTGACCGTGAGCAGGAACCGGTAGATTCGGAGTTAGCTGATGAAAATGCCGCGTTAGCGGTGTAGCGTTTATTATACTTTCATTATCATTTTCCGGGGGGAACGGTAGCCCGGGCTGCCGTCCCCCCTTACTTTTATGATAGTTCTCCTGGCTGATGCTGGTCAGATTGGGCTTTACCTGGCTGTGTCGGTTTAAGTTCGAACTCAGTTGGTTTATAATAGTGGTTATGAGTAGTCCGGTAAAGCGATTGGCAATCCTGGGTTCAACCGGCTCAATAGGGCGGCAGACACTGGAAGTAGTTCGTGCCTTTCCGGAACGGTTCCGTGTGGTGGCGCTGGCTGCCGGCAACCGGGTAGATGTACTCGCCGGGCAGATTGAGGAATTCCAGCCGGAGTTTGTCTATTTTTCTTCTTTGATGCATGATAAGAGGAAGCTCCCGGACATCCTGGCTCAAGGTGACCGTGAGTTCCGTTCAATGGAAGACATGGCTACCCATCCCCGGGTGGATACCGTGGTGGTGGCTACCTCGGGAAAGGCGGGACTGGAGCCGGTACTGGCGGCGGTCAGCGCGGGTAAGACGGTTGCTCTGGCTAACAAGGAGTCGCTGGTGATGGCGGGCGGCATCATTATGAGCGAGGCAAGGCGGAGCGGAGCGCAGGTTCTGCCCGTGGATAGTGAACACAGCGCTATCTGGCAGTGCCTCAACGGTGAGAGTCAGGGGGTGAAAAGCCTGATACTGACCGCTTCAGGAGGCTCCTTCCGTGATTTTTCACCGGAACAGCTTCAGGAAGTAACCGTCGAGCAGGCACTGAAACATCCCTCGTGGCGGATGGGGAAGAAGGTCACCATTGATTCGGCGACCTTGATGAACAAAGGGCTTGAGATAATCGAAGCTCACTGGCTCTTCGATGTGCCGTTTGACCGCATCGAGGTACTGGTTCATCGCCAGAGCATCATACACTCCATGGTGGAGTTTGTCGACGGCTCGATAAAGGCTCAGCTTAGCTACCCGGACATGCGACTGCCCATTCAGTATGCGCTGTCCTACCCTGATCGCCTGGCGAATGCCGGGCTACCGCGGCTTGACTGGGATAACATAAAACGCCTGGAACTGGCACCGCCGGACCTGGCTAAGTACCCGTGCCTGCGACTGGCTATCGAGGCTGGCAGGGCGGGGGGTACGTACCCGGCGGTGCTCTGTGGCGCCGACGAAGTGGCGGTTGAGCTTTTCCTTGCGCAACGGGTCGGCTTTGTTGATATTGCCCGGCTTGTTGAGCAGGTGCTGGAACGGCACCAGGCGGTGGCCAGCCCGGGCATAGAGGAGATAATGGCGGCGGATAGTTGGGCAAGAGAAACGGTTATGGAACTCGTTAAAGGAGTCTGTTGATGCTGTTGACCGTAGTAGCCTTTTTCGCGGTTCTGGTGGTTCTGGTCCTTGCCCATGAAATCGGGCATTTTGTTACGGCACGAGCATTCGGGGTAACCGTTGAAGAGTTTGGTATCGGTTTCCCGCCCCGGTTGTTTTCGATAAAGCGGGGCAAGACCAGGTATTCACTCAACGTGGTGCCGATTGGCGGATTTGTCAAGCTGGCCGGTGAGGAAGACCCCGGTATTCCCGGCAGCCTGGCCAGCAAGCGTCCGGGTGTACGGATAGCGGTGCTGGCTGCCGGCTCGGTGATGAATGCTTTGCTGCCGCTGCTGCTTTTTGCCATTGCGTTCATGGTTCCTCACAATGTGGCAACCGGGCAGGTAGTATTAGACGAGGTGGCTGCCGGCTCCCCGGCGGCGCTGGCCGGGATGGAAGCCGGTGATACCATTCTAAAGGTCGACGGCGACCTGGTGCGTAATAATACCGACCTGCACCGGGCTATTCAGTCGAACCTGGGCAGCGAGGTGGCGATACTTGTCCGTCACGGCAGTGATGTTACCGAGGAGATTCGGGTGGTGCCGCGGTGGCGGCCTCCGGAAGGTGAGGGAGCCATTGGCGTTGTCATCAGGACACTCGATCCTGTCGTGGTCCGGGAGAGCTTCCCCTTCTGGCGGGCAATCCCGATGGCGTTTGTGGAGTGCTATGATACCTTTATCCTGTTCAAGAATGTCATTATCTCCATGTTTATCGGTACGGTCCCGGCAGTGATTGCCGGGCCGGTGGGGATTGCTCAGATTACCGGTGAGGCTGCCAGGACGGGGTTAAGTTCGCTGCTGGAATTTACCGCCTTTTTCAGTATTAACCTGGCGATAGTCAATCTCTTCCCCATACCGGCTCTGGATGGGGGCAGGATAGTCTTTGTAATTCTGGAGTGGCTGCGGCGGGGTAAGCGTGTCTCGCCGCACATAGAAAGAATAGTCCACACGGCCGGTTTCCTCCTGCTGATATGCGCCATGTTATTAGTTACTTACCAGGATATCCTGCGAATCTTTACCGGAGGGAGCCTGATACCATGATATCGCGACGAAATAGCAAACCTGTCCACATTGGCGGGGTAACCGTGGGTGGCGACGCCCCCATCGTGGTACAGTCGATGACCAAAACGGACACGCGAGATGTCAGGGCTACGGTGCGGCAGATAAAGGAGCTGGAGGAGTGCGGGTGCGAGCTGGTGCGGCTGGCAGTGCCCGATGATGAAGCTGCTCAGGCGCTGGCAAGGATAAAACAAGGGGTCTCCCTGCCCATTATTGCCGATATCCACTTTGACCATCGTCTGGCATTACAATCGCTGGAAGCCGGTGTTGACGGTCTGCGCCTGAACCCGGGAAATATTGCCGACCCGGAGAAGATAAAGCAGGTGGCAATGGCGGCGAAAGAACGGCATGTCCCCATTCGAATCGGCGTGAATGCCGGCAGTATGCCCAAAACCGCTGACCCGAATCTTGGCCTTGCCGACAATATGGTCAATGCGGCTCTGAAGGAGATAGGTTTGCTGGAGAGCGTTGACTTCGACCTGATAAAAGTTTCCCTGAAAGCCTTTGATGTGCCGGCTACGATTGAGGCGTACCGCAGTCTTGCCGAAAAGATTCCATACCCGCTGCATATTGGCATTACCGAGGCTGGCCCGCCGCGAACGGGGATTATCCGCAGTGCCGTGGGCGTCGGCGCGCTGCTCTGGCTGGGCATCGGTGACACCATACGGGTGTCCCTGACGGCGCATCCCGGGGAAGAGGTCATTGCCGGCTATGAGATATTGAAGAGCCTGAACCTGCGCCAGCACGGGCCGGTGCTGGTCAGCTGCCCCACCTGCGGCCGGACCGAGGTAGATGTTGTGCGATTGGTCGGGGAGGTGGAAGAGCAACTGGTAAAGATAGATAAGCCGCTAAAGGTGGCGGTAATGGGCTGCGTGGTCAACGGCCCCGGCGAAGCCAGAGACGCCGATGTCGGCATTGCCTGTGGCAAGGGCAAAGGCGTTCTCTTCAAGAAGGGGGAGAAGGTGGGGGTGGTGGATGAGAAGGATTTGCTAAGTGTGCTGATGAGGGAAGTGGAGAAGCTGTGAGGAGATTTCCTGGTGAATGGTGGCGTAATCCGGGTAAAGAGCTCCGGAGATAAACGACCTTGCTTTACGGAGTGTCCCGGAGGAGCGCCGGCCCCTCTTAGAATCCCTCCCCCTTACTTACCGGGGGTGGGGGACACCGGAGGAGGGTTGTAAAATATCAGGGTTAAGAATGAGAAAAAACTATAAAACAATCCTAATACCCCTGGTAGTGATATTACTCACCGGTCTGCTGTACGGGTGTGGGGGCGGCGGCGTTTCTCAACAATCTTATGATTATCTTAAGACCAAGCTCGAAGCGGCACAGTCGCAGATTGGTGACCTGCAGGGTGAAATAAATGACCTCCGGGAAGAGAACGAGGACATTGACGCCCGGCTAAAAGCGGCGCAGCTGCGGGTTGCCGAGATGGAAAGCCAGGCGGGTGTTCCCCGGAAGGCGAATGAACTGGTGGGGGAAACGCCGGCGGAGACGGCGGCTAATATCGTCAGGCATTACCATGAGACACATACCTACAGCACCACCGATTTCTTCGTCTGCGCCGACATGGCGGCGGATGTCTGGAACATGTTAAAAACCTACGGCATTGCCGCTGTCATCCAGGTGGGCAATGTGGAAACCGGCGTCGGGGACCTGGTTGATTCCAACCACTCGTGGGTGGTTGCCGAAGTAGCTCCCGGGCAGAACCTGGCACTGGAAACAACCTCGGGCAGGGTAGTGACCAGGGAAGAGAACGCCCTGTATTACCGGGGCTGGTCTTTTCCCAGTCCCAAGGAATACAAGCGATATGCCGAGCTAAGGCGGGAGTATAATGTAAGAGTTGACATAATAGTAGAATTGCAGGAGGCTGCGAAGGGCGCATATTCCGGCTATCAAGAGGCGGTTGATGAGTATAATAGACTCGTTGACGAATTCAACAGCAAATATTTTGGTAATTCGGTTACCACTGAATCGCAGCTCTTTGAATCCGGGATAGAAGCGCAGCAGGGGATAGTGGATGAGAAGGAGGCGAGATACCTGCAATTGCAGGAGCTGATAGACAGTCAGGAATTGACCATGTACGATATGATCATGGAGATGAACGCTCTGGCCACCTTGTGCGGTGGTTGAGGGTAAAGATAAGTATAAGGATACCGGTCGGTATCGAATTAGCAGTAGCCTAAATCAATAATCTGATGGAGTGATAAAGTGCGGGTATCGAAGCTATTTGGTAAAACTTTGCGCGAGGTGCCGGCGGAGGCGGAGTCGGTCAGCCACCAGTTGATGCTGCGGGCGGGAATGATAAGCCAGCTGGCCGCCGGGGTATACTCCTATCTGCCGCTGGCATGGCGGGTGCTCAAAAAGATAGAGAATATAATCCGCGAGGAAATGGACAGGGCGGGCGGTCAGGAGCTGAGTATGCCGGTGCTGCAGCCGCTGGAGATGTGGCAGGAGACAGGGCGTGACCGGGCTTTCGGCAAGGGACTGTTTACCCTGTTTGACCGCCGGGAGCGCAAGCTGGCACTGGGGCCAACCCATGAAGAGGTTATCACCCAGCTGGTCAGTCGCAATGTGCAGAGCTACCGTGACCTGCCCTTGCTTCTCTACCAGATACAGACCAAGTTCCGCGATGAGCCCCGGCCGCGGGGCGGGTTGATACGGGTACGTGAGTTTCCCATGAAAGACCTCTATAGCTTTGATGCCGATGAATCCGGACTGGATGAGAGCTACCGGAAGATGCTTCAGGCATACAAGAATATCTACGCTCGCTGCGGCCTACCGGCTCTCCTGGTGGAAGCGGATAGCGGTGCCATCGGCGGCAAGGATTCCCATGAGTTCATGCTGGTCGCTGAAAACGGTGAGGATGAAGTCATCTACTGTCCTCAGTGCAACTATGCCGCCAATGCGGAGAAGGCGCAGAGCGTGAAAGAAAGCGCCGGGAGCGGTGCCCCCCTGCCACTGGAAGAGGTAGCCACGCCGGGTATGGCGACCATTGAAGAGGTTTCCGGCTTTCTCGGGGTACCGTCAAGCCAGACCATCAAGGCGGTTTTCTACGTAGCCGATGGCGAGCTTATCTTCGTGGCTATCCGTGGCGACCTTGAGGTTAACGAGATAAAGCTGAAGAATGTACTTGGTGGCGTTGAGCTGCGTATGGCTACCGAAGATGAGGTGACGGCGGCAGGCATTGTCCCCGGTGCCGCTTCCCCGATAGGTCTCAAAGATATCAGGGTGATTGCCGATGATTCCCTGAATACCGGTACCAACTTAGTCGCCGGAGGCAACAAGCCGGATACCCACTGTAAAAACGTCAACTTCCCGCGCGACTTCACTGCGGATGTAGTGGCGGACATTGCCCGAGCCCGTGCCGGGCAGGTATGTAGCGGGTGTGGGGGCAGGCTGGCTTCGCTCTTTGGTATCGAGGTCGGCCATATTTTCAAGCTGGGCACCTTTTTCAGCGAGAAGCTGGGCGCGTTCTATATCGATGAGAAGGGCGTATCCCGCCCCCTGGTAATGGGGTGCTACGGGATAGGTGTTGGCCGGCTGCTATCCGCCGCCATCGAGCAAAGCCATGATGACCAGGGCATCATCTGGCCCATGCCGATAGCTCCGTACCAAATCTACCTCTGTCCCCTCTACCGGGAAGGGTCGGACGTTGCCGGGGTTACCGAGAAGCTCTATGCTGAGCTTGAGGCGGAGGGGCTGGAAGTGCTTTTCGACGACCGGCAGGAATCGGCTGGCATCAAGTTCAATGATGCCGACCTGGTCGGGATACCGTTACGGCTTACCATCAGCCCGCGCAGCCTGAAGAATGATAGTGTGGAAATAAAGAAGCGCTCGGAAAAGGAAGCGGAACTGGTGCCGCTGGAGGCAGTGGTAGCCAGGATTAAGGAGATGGCGTCAAGCGCAGCGTAGTTGTCTGCTGGCTGTTTCTCAAGCGCGCAGGGTAGCTCCGAGTTGTCGGGAGAGCTGCTTCAGGATTTTCTCCTGGACTTTGTTCACCTCGTCATCAACCAGCGTATGTTCCGGTGACCGGTAGACAATGCGATAGGCGAGGGATTTCTTCCCCGGTGGCACCTGCTTTCCCGTGTATACGTCGAAGACGGTGACTCCGCTTACCAGCGGGAAACCGCGGATAATCTCCTCAATCCGGCGGTGGCTCGTTTCCAAATCAACAGTCAGGGCGATATCGCGGACAATGCCGGGGAAGCGGGGGACCGGCTGGTACATTCTGTGCTCGCTGACGAATGGCAGCAGCGCCTTCACATTGAGTTCAAACAGGTAAGTTTTATCTTCAAGGTCGAACGCCTCAATAACCCTGGGGTGGACTTCACCGAGTATTCCCAATCGGTTCCCACCAATGATGACGGCGGCTTGCCGGGACGGGTGCAGGCTCTGGTCATGAGACGGCTCAAAGTCAGCGTTCACTTGTAAATTGCCGAGCAGGTTCTCGACAATACCCTTGGTATCAAAGAAGCCCGGCGGCTGCGCCTCGCCCAGCCATGATTCCTCGACTCTGGCACCGCTTATCACGGCGCAGAGGAACTCCGGCTCTTCAGGAAGCTCTTTCTCGCGGGGCAGGTATACTTTGCCCAGCTCAAAGAGTCGTATTGTGCCGTCTTCATACCGCCGGTTGCTCGCCAGGGCGGTGAGCAGGTTGGCACGGAGGTTTGGCCGCAGATATTCCTGCTCGGCGGTCATTGGATTGGCTAAACGCAGTGGCACCGGTTCCGGTTGTCCGGTTTCCGGAAGTAGCTTGAGTAGCGTATCCCAGCCGACCAGTGAATAGGTGACAAGCTCCTGAAAGCCGTGACCCACCAGGCAATTCCTTACTTTCCGGGTAAAGCCGGGGAGCGGGTCGGGGTTGTGCGGGGGTATCGGCTCGCTGAGCATGGTCATGGGAATCCGGTCATAGCCGACGATGCGGGCGACTTCCTCGATAAGGTCGACTTCCAGGCTGATATCATTTCGCCAGTAGGGAGCGGTGACCAGGACTTCAGTATCGTTACCGGCGGAGCTGACATTAAAGCCAAGGTATGTCAGCGTTTCGGTTATCTGCTTCAGGCTGAACTCCACGCCGGAAATTCGTGTAGCCTGGCTGGTGGACAGCCTTATCGGTTCCGGCTCCGTTTCCCCCGGGTAGACATCGGCGATGCCCCCGGCGACTTTGCCACCGCCCAACTCGGCAATCAGGCGGGTGGCGTGTTTCAGGGCGGGGATGGTCAGTCCGGGGCGGATGCCACGCTCAAAACGCATCGAGGCTTCACTGGCAAGCTGTAACCTGGCGGCGGTATAGTGAATGCTGGCCGGTTTAAAGCTGGCGGCTTCCAGCAATATCGAGGTTGTGTTTTCAGTTACCTCGCTGTTGGCGCCGCCCATTACCCCGGCGATAGCCACCGCCCGCCCGGCATCAGCGATGACCAGCATATCGGGGGACAGTGTTCGTTCTACCCCATCGAGGCTTTCAATCATCTCCCCGTTTTGCGCCCGGCGGACAATGATTTTCCTGTCCCTGATTTTTTCATAGTCGAAGGAGTGCAGGGGCTGCCCGTATTCCAGCATTATGTAGTTGGTAATATCAACTATGTTGTTTATCGGACGCATGCCGCAGGCGACAAGCCGTTCCTGCATCCAGCGCGGGGACTCGACTATCTTGATGCCGGTTATCAGGCTGGCGCAGTAGCGGGCGCACAGGTCAGCGTCAATGATTTCCACTGATATTTGCTCGTCTATGGGTAGCCCGGTTTCGGCGTAGGCAATTTCCGGGATATGGGTGCTTTGTCCGGTAAGTGCCGCCACTTCTCTGGCGATGCCGATTACCGAAAGACAGTCGGGGCGGTTGGGGGTGACATCAATATCCAGGACGGTATCCCCCAGGTAATCCGCGAGCGGGGCGCCTACCGGTAGCTCCGTTGGCAGGACCATGATGCCTTCATGGCTGTCGGATATGCCCAGTTCTTTTTCCGAACAGACCATACCGCGGGAGACCACGCCGCGAATCTTTGCCGGCGTCAGCCGTACCATGTTGCCTTTATACGGGTCGATAAGCTGTGCCCCGACACGGGCAAAAGCGATATTGTCGCCGACATTGAGGTTGGGAGCGCCGCAGACCACGGTCTCCTTTTCGGTGCCCAGGTCTACGGTGGTCAGGCGGAGGCGGTCGGCGTTGGGGTGGGGGTCAACCGCCGTTATCCGGCCGATAACAATGTTCTCCCAGCTACCGCCGATGACCTGCATCCCCTTGACCTCGCTGCCAGCCATGGTCAGCCGTTCCGCTATCTCCGCGGGTGGCAGCGTGATATCCACATATTCCTTTAACCAGCTCAATGGGACTTTCATTGCTTCAATCCTAGAACTGTCTTAAAAATCGGAGGTCGTTACCGTAAAACAGCCTCACATCATCAATCCCGTAGCGGAGCATGGGCAGCCGGTCAATGCCAATACCAAAGGCAAAGCTGCCATATGCCTTGGAGTCGATGCCGCCGCGCTCCAGCACCTTGGGGTGGGTCATGCCGGCACCCAGTATTTCTATCCAGCCGCTGTAGCCGCACAGCCGGCAGCCACTGCCGCGGCAGTTCAAACATTCGATAGCCATCTCCACGCCGGGCTCGACGAAGGGAAAATAATCACAGCGGAAACGGACCTTCCGCTCCTCGCCGAAGAAGCGGCGGGCGAACTCGTAAAGCGTTCCCTTGAGGTCAGCCATGGTAATGCCTTTATCAACGGCAAATCCGTCAATCTGGTGGAACATCGGGACATGGGTGGCGTCACTGGCTTCATAGCGGTAGACTTTACCCGGATATATGACCCGTATCGGCGGTGTCATGGTCTCGACCACCCGGGCGGTGACTGATGTGGTATGGGTGCGTAGCAGCATGGTCATATTGTCGCTCTCGTTTCGATAGTCCACCCATGAGGTCGACATGGTATCACGGGACGGGTGTTCGGCGGGGATATTGAGCGCCTCGAAGTTATAGCTGTCCCACTCCACGTCGGGTCCCCCCATGACCTGAAAGCCCATGGACATAAAGATGTCACACATTTCGTTTATTGTCTGGGTGATGGGATGAAGGTGACCGACCGGCAGTGGCCGACCGGGCAGGGTAACGTCCACGGTTTCTTTTTGGCGGTCAGCAGTGAACTGCGTCTCTCGTAAAGACTGGTCTTTCTGTTTCAGGCTGTCTTCAAGGAGCTTCTTCACTTCGTTGGCGCGGCTGCCCACCGTCTTTCTTTCTTCCAGGGAAAGCGATGACAGGCTGCGCAGTATGGCGGTCAGCGCTCCCTTCTTACCCAGGTAGCGCACCCGCCATGTATCCAGCTCTTTAACCTGGTCAATACCGGCCAGTTCCTGTAATGCTTTCGACTCTAGCTCATCAAGTTGTGCTGTCATCGTCGTGCCTTTGCCCTGCTCTCTCTCCGTCCAATAGCCGGTCTTTCAAGAAGAATTCCCCATCCCCGGTTGGTGGGAAGGGGAATATGAGTAAGCCCGGTTGGACAACACCCGGTGGTTTAGCTCTGGGCTTTCTCTCGGGCAACAGTCGCCAGGTTAGCTATAGCTTCGGGTTCGGAAACTGCCATCTCGGCTAATATTTTGCGGTTGATTTCAATCCCCGATTTTTTCAATCCGTCGATAAATTGACCGTAAGTGAGTCCGTGAGCTCGACTGGCGGCGTTAATCCGTGAAATCCACAGGCGCCTCATATCGCCCTTACGCTCGCGCCGATGGCGGTAGGCATAGCTCAGGGATTTCAGCAGTGACTCATTGGCGGTCCGAAACAGGGAATGCCGGGCACCTCGATGCCCCCTGGTCATCGCCAGTATCTTCTTATGTCGACGACGGACGGTGGTCCCTCTCTTAATTCTTGGCAAAAGACATTCCCTCCTGTCTATTTCACTCCGTAGGGTATTAACCTCTTTATCCGTACCCGGTCAGCGGGGTTCAGCGGTATTTTCTCGTCAAAAAGCCGCTTTACCCGCCTCGTCTTGTTACGGCGCAGGTGGCTTTTCGGGCCCTTAATCCGCATAACTTTACCGGTGCCGGTAATATGGAAGCGGCTTTTCGCCCCTTTATGTGTTTTCTGTTTTGGCATTCTGAGTTTCCTTTACCTCGTGTTTGCTTTTGGTTGCCGCGCCGCCCGGTACCAGAATTATGTTCATCCGCTTGCCCTCGAGTACCGGCTGCCTGTCCATCACGGCAACATCGTTCAACCAATCTGCCATCCGTTGCAGCAGCTTCCAGCCAAGCTCGGGGTGGGTGATTTCACGTCCCCGAAACAACACCGTTACCTTGACCTTATCCCCGCTCGATAACAACTTTCGGGCAGTTCTGCCTTTAGCGTTAAAATCGTGCTCGCCGATTTTAGGCCGCAGCCGGATTTCTCTCAGCAGGGAGACCCTCTGGCTCTTCCTTGCTTCGTGCTCTTTTTTAGCCTGCTGGTATTTATATTTGCCGTAGTCGAGAATGCGGCATACTGGCGGTGTTGCGGTGGGAGCTACCTCAACGAGGTCAAGGCCAGATCTCCTGGCCATTTCCTGTGCCTGTGCTAAGGGCATAACGCCTAACTGCTCCCCTTTGTCCCCCACCAGACGTATCTCTTTGGCTGTAATCCTGTCATTAACACGCAGTTGCTTAATTATGTCCTTATTTACCTCCTTCAAGCACAGGTGTCTTACGAAATAAAACTATAGCACATTCATATCTATTTATCAACCCGAAAATGTTCCGTACGCTTATTTGCCAGAACCGTCATGGTGTGCTAATCGGCGCCAATCTCTATTGCCCGTTCGGCGATGGCTTTGCATACCCTTTTCTTGAAATTTTCAAGGGACTGGCCTGCCATCTGCTCGCCGCTGCGCAGGCGAACCGATAACGTAGCCGCGCCCACCTCTTTGTCGCCGACAATCAGCATATAGGGCACCTTTTCCAGTTGTGCCTGACGGATTTTCTGGTTTATCCGTTCCGAGCGCTCGTCCACTTCCACCCGTATTCCTTCGGTCTTTAGTTCCGCTTCTATGGTACGGGAGTAGTCCAGGTGCCGGTCTGCCACCGGTATTATTCGTACCTGCACCGGTGCCAGCCATACCGGGAAGGCACCCCCGTAGTGCTCAATAAGTGAAGCCAGAAAGCGTTCCATGCTGCCCAGCACGGTGCGGTGCACCATGGCTACCAGGTGCTCCTGGCTGTCGGCGCCGATATAGGTGACGTTGAACCTCTGGGGCAGGTTGAAATCCACCTGAACCGTGGGTCCCTGCCAGGGCCTGCCCAGGGCGTCTTCAATCTTGGTGTCTATTTTGGGCCCATAAAAAACCCCTTCTCCCGGGTCAATCTCATAGTTGATACCGCAGTTCTCCAATGACCGGCGTAATATATCCGTGGCATCTTCCCACATCTGTAGCTCACCGGCATACTTTTCCGGTCGGGTGGAAAGCAGCACCTTGTATTTGGTAAAACCGAAGGTCTCCATCATAAACCGGGTTAACCTCAACACCCCGGACACTTCCTCTTCCAGCTGGTCGAAGCGACAGAAAATATGGGCGTCGTCCTGGGTGAATCCTCGCACCCGGGCCAGTCCGTGCAGCACGCCGGAGCGCTCATAGCGGTAGACCGTGCCCAGTTCGGCGTAGCGGATGGGCAATTCCCGGTAGCTGCGCAGTCTGGTCTTGTAGATTAGAATATGCGCGGCGCAGTTCATTGGCTTGAGCACGTAGAGTTGCTCGTCTATTTCCATCGGGCTGTACATGTTCTCGCGGTAGAATTCCCAGTGACCGCTGGTTTTCCACAGGTCAGCCTTGGCGATGTGCGGGGTGTAGACAATATCATAGCCGTGCCTGATGTGTGTTTCTTTCCAGAAGTCCTCGATTACACGGCGTATGGCGGCTCCCCGGGGATGCCAGTGGACCAGTCCCGGCCCGGCTTCCTCGTGGATACTGAACAGGTCAAGTTCCTTCCCCAGCTTGCGGTGGTCGCGCCGGCTGGCTTCATCGAGCTTGTGCAAATAATCGGTGAGGGCTTCTTCGGTGGCAAAGGCGACGCCGTAAATCCGTTGCAGCATGGGCTGTCTTTCGTCACCCCGCCAGTAGGCGCCGGCAATGCTGAGCAGTTTGAAGGCTTGAACTTGCCCGGTGGAGCTGACGTGGGGACCCCGGCATAAATCAACGAAGTTGCCCTGCTGGTAAATACTGACCTTCTCGTCGGGAATGTCCTCAACCAACTCCAGTTTGTACGGCTGATTGGCGAAGATGGTCCTGGCTTCTTCCTTGGATGCTTCCCGGTGGTCAAAGGGCAGGTCAGCCGCGATGATTTCCTTCATCTTCTTCTCTATAATCGGTAAATCATCGGGGCTCAGGGTGCGGGGCAGGTCAAAGTCATAGTAAAACCCATCTTCAATGGCGGGGCCGATGCCAAACCTGGCATCGGGGAAAATGGACTGAACCGCCTCGGCCATGACGTGAGACGCAGAATGCCTGACTATTTCCAGCTTTTGCTGCTCTGACTCGTCTGAAGACACTGCTAAAACCGTTTCCTTACCTTATATAATGAAAACCTCTCACCTGTAGGGAGAACGAGAGGCGTTGCTTACACGTTCAATTATAGCAGTGAGCGGCGGCGAGTGCAATTGCGATGGATTTATGGCGCCAGTTACCTGTTGAGATCCTGTGGCGCCCCGGTTGTCTGGATGCCGGGGCTGTTCCCGCGGGTCATGCGGTTCTCAATAAAGCTGACCAGAAAGAGGAGCGTCATGCTGAGTGCCAGTGCTCCCAGGTCAAGATACGGCACCGGTAGCAGTTTGCTGAGCAGCCCGGTGACGCCGCCCCCGATGAGTGCCGCCAGTGCCCCGGTGGCGGTTACCTTGAGCCGGTCTTTGAAAAAACCGGCAATAACCGGCAGGATTATCCCGCAGGTGTAGACCGTGTAGGCGAAAAGGAGGGCGCTGATTACCCCTTTCAGCATAAGCGCTACCAGCAGGGAGCAGATACCCAGCAGGGCGATGACCCAGCGGGAACGGGGCAGGACTTCTCCCGGTTTCCGCGCCGGCTTCAACCATCCCAGTATGTCCACGGTCAGTATGGTGCTGGCGCTGAGCAGTGTGGTATCGGCTGAAGACATTACCGCGCAGAGCAGGGCGGCGAGGACCAGTCCGCCGACCAGTGGGGAAAACAGTTCGCTGATTACGGTGGGCAAAGCCTGTTCCGGTGAAATCTGCGGGAACAGGACTGCCGCCCCCATGCCAATCAGGGTGATTGCTAGGGCAATGGGGATGATTAATGCTGCGGTCAAAAAGGTGGCGGACCTGGCGGTTGGCTCGTTTCGGGCACAGAACAGCCGGGAAAACATGTCCGGACCGATAACATAGGTCAGCCCTACCACCAGCAGGAGAGAGATTAAATCGCCACCGCCGAAATCCGGGCTCAGGGGGAAAGCGATGTGCTCCGGCGGCAAAGCGCTCAACAAATTGGTCAATCCTCCGAGTCGGGAGAGCAGCAGCGCCAGTCCGCCGAAGATACCGGCCGAGATAACGACGGCCTGCACGGTGTCGGTGCGGATAACGGCATACTGTCCGCCGAGCATGGTGTAGACGATAAAGACCAGGGCGAAAATGACCATCCACAGAATAGGGGAGCCGATTCCCAGAATGCCCAGTATGTTCCCGGCGGCGATAATCTGGGCGGCGGTTACCCCTATCCAGGCAATGACAATGAGGACTGAGGCGGCGAGTGCCATACGCCGGTCATACTGTTTGGCGACCAGTTCGGGGAGGGTGTAGAGGGCGAGTTTTCTGACTTTTCCGGCGAAAAAGAGTCCGAGGCAGATAAGCCCGATGCTGCCGGACAGCAGCCACCATATTCCGGTCAATCCCTGCTGAAAGCCAAGGCCAGCCATGCCCACTGTCGCCGAACCGCCGATAATGGTTGCCAGTAATGACCCGGTGACGAAGAAAACGGAGCTCTTTCTGCCGGCAACGAAGAAGTCATCAGCCTGCTTTATTTTCCGTGCGCTGACTATCCCGATAGCCAGCATCGCCAGAAAATAGAGGCTGATTATGAGCAGTTCAGGCATTCGGGTTCCTTTCCGTGGTACATTGCGTGAACATTAATCGTCATGATGGTTCATCAAGGGATTTTACCGAATGTCAGAAATATTCAGGGTGCGGGCTCTGGTGGTCTGTCTAGCGGAGATGGCAGGTGATACGGATTCAGCAAGGGGGGAGAATGAATGCAGACTGAGGGAATACTCGCTCATTTGAGCACCGGAGCTACTTTTTCGGCTTTTCCGTGCCGATGAGGGCAATTTCCATTTTGTGACCGCATTTTGAGCAGGTTACGTACAGGCTGATGGGCTGCTTCATCACCCGTTCCACCAGCGCTGAAACCACTGAATCGATATTATCGAGGCGCTGGTCAAACATCTCCAGTCGCTTCTCGAGTTGCTCCGTACTCGTTTTTCGTTCCTCTTCGACCCCGTCGCTGTTTGCCAAGGTTACCACCTTTATTGAAAAAGAATAATCGAGTTTATTATATGATTCAGCCGGGGGTATGTCAAAAAGGCAAACGGGCCCTCGCGGTTATCCGGATGAAATAGTGTCCTGCTGATATTGATTTATGCCAGATGTGGCAGTATAATCCTAGAAATAAAGAACTAAGCTTGACCGTACTATTCGCCAAGGAGGGGAGGCCATGCCGGAAGAAGTAATTGGTAAGGTGAGTGACTTTTTTTCCCACCCGGTGGTAGCTGGTATCGAGCTTATCGGGACTTTGAAGGCGGGGGACACCATCCAGATAAAGGGACATACCACCGACCTGGAACTGGTAATCAACTCGATGCAGATTGACAACGTGAATGTCACTGAAGCCAAGCCAGGGGATTCCGTGGGGATCAAGGTCCCTGACCGGGTAAGGCGGGGCGATACCGTCTATAAGGTTACCTGATGGAGCCGCTGTCCCCGCTGTGTGGCAGACTGTTTTTAGGTATCTTGCGAGTTAACCGATGGATGTTTTAGCGGAGACAAGATTAACCGGCGAGCAGGTCCCGTGCGTAATCTGGAAACTCGCGGATGGTTAGCCTATTGACTTCATCAGGTTTGCCATTTCAATGGCGGTTACGGCAGCGTCAAAGCCCTTGTTGCCCGCTTTGGTCCCGGAGCGCTCGATGGCTTGTTCCAGGGTATCAGTGGTGATAACGCCGTAGATGACCGGCAGCCCGGTGTTCAAGCCGACCGTGGCGATACCCTTGGTAACCTGAGCCGCGATGTAATCGAAATGAGGCGTCCCACCCCGGATGACCGCGCCCAGGCAGACAATGGCGTCATACTTCTTGGTCTGTGCCAATTTCTGGGCAATCTGGGGAATTTCAAAGGAGCCGGGTGTCCAGGCAATTTCTATATCATCTTCACTGACACCATGACGGGTCAGCGCATCCTGGGCGCCTTCCAGTAATTTCCGACTGAAAAATTCATTATATCGGGAAACGACCAGTCCAAACCTCAGTCCTTTCCCGACCAGAACGCCCTCAAAACATTTACCCATTGCTTTCTCCTTATCTTATAATTTAGTTCTGGGTATCGGTTATTTTCGGCACTTCAAGGAGATGGCCCATCTTTTTCTGTTTTGTCTCCAGGTAGTGGCAGTTATAGGGATTCGGCTGGGTAATAATGGGTATCGTTTCCACTACCTTTAACCCGTAGCTTTGCAGACCGATTACCTTTTTCGGGTTGTTGGTCAGCAGACGAATATCATGCAGGCCAAGGTCAGCCAGTATCTGAGCGCCAATGCCGTAGTCTCTTAAATCGGCATCAAAGCCCAGGGACAGGTTAGCTTCCACGGTATCCATGCCCTCGTCCTGAAGGGCATAGGCTTTAATCTTGTTGTGAATACCGATGCCCCGCCCCTCCTGTCTCATGTAGAGGAGGACGCCCCGCCCTTCTTCGGCGATCATTTTCATGGCAATGGTAATCTGCTCACCGCAGTCGCAGCGCAGGCTGCTGAAAACCTCACCGGTCAGGCACTGGCTGTGCACCCGGACCAGTACCGGTTCTTCGGTAGCGATGTCACCTTTTACCAGGGCTAAGTGTTCATCAGGGTCGGTAATGCTTTTGTAGGCGATGATGGTGAACTCGCCATGGGGTGTGGGCAGGTTGGCTTCAGGCCCCCGCTTTACCAGTTTTTCATGGCGGTGGCGGTAGGCAATAAGGTCGGCGATGGTCACGACACTGATGCCGAATTTGTCCGACATTTCCTCAAGCTGGGGCAGCCGTGCCATTGAGCCGTCTTCATTTAGAATCTCGCAGATAACCCCGGCCGGATACAAACCGGCCAGCCTGGCAAGGTCTACGATGGCCTCAGTATGCCCCGCCCGGGACAGGACGCCGCCTTCCTTCGCCCGTAGCGGGAACATGTGTCCCGGCCGGGCGATATCATCGGGCCTGGTATTGGCGTCAATTACCGCTCGTATCGTCTCAGCCCTGTCGGCGGTAGATATCCCGGTGCTTACCTTGTGCTTGGCTTCGATAGAAATGGTAAAGGCGGTAGTGAATTTCGAGGTATTCTCGGTTACCATCATCGGTATTTTTAGCTCATCCAGCCGCTGCCCGGTTAATGGCATACAGATGAGACCCCGGGCGTGTTTGGTCATGAAGTTAACTATTTCCGGGGTAACCTTCTCGGCAGCTATGGCCAGGTCGCCCTCATTCTCCCTATCTTCGTCGTCAACAATGATGACAAATTTGCCTGCCCTGATATCTTCAATGGCTTTTCGAACACTGACTATTCCCATCGACTACTCCTGACTTATTCGCGGCGTGGCTTAACGTACCAGGAAGCCATGTTCCTGAAGAAAGTCCTCAGTTACACCCGCAGTTTTTACCTGGCTGAACTCAGCTACGTATTTGGCGATAATATCGACTTCCAGGTTGACGATGTCCCCCGCCTGGCGGCTGCCCAGCGTGGTGTTTCGGCGGGTGTAGTCAACCACTGAGACCCGGAATGAGGAGCTTTCTTTGTCCACGATGGTCAGACTAATACCGTCGACGGCGATAAATCCCTTGGCTACGGTAAAGCGCATCACCTCGGACGGCGCCGAAATCCTGACCAGTAGTGCCTCACCCTCGGGCGTTATCGAGACGACCTGTCCGGTAGCATCCACATGCCCCTGCACCAGGTGACCACCCACCTGTCCGCCCAGAGCCAGCGGTCCTTCCAGATTGACCGGGTCGCCGGGATGGAGCCGGCCCAGGTTGGTCCGTTTGAGTGTTTCCGGCATAACATCAATGGTAAAGGTAGTGCTGTTAAAGCCGGTCACCGTCAGGCAGGCGCCATTCACTGCCATACTGCTGCCCAGGCTTGCGCCGGTTAACACCTGTCGGGCAGCGATAACCATACTCCCTGGCGCAGCAGAGACAACCCTGCCGATTTCCTCGATAATGCCGGTAAACACAGCTGAATTCCTTAACATAAAAACCAGGCTACCATTATTTTATCACCTATTGACCGACAGGCGCAATATCAGGCATTTACCTCACCGGCGCTCCGGCTATTCGATACTGTAGACCACCTGTACGGTAAGGCGGATTTCGGTTTCTCCCGGGGCAATCGGCGTTGGTGCTGGAGCGGGCGCTGGTACCGGAGCCGCTTCGGCTATGGGATAATAGCGAGGCGGGACCACTCCACCGCTCTCATTGATATAAGTTGGCTTGCCCAGGCCAACACCGGCTTGGTCCGCCAGTTGCTTTGCCTTGGTCTCGGCATCGACCATAGCCAGTTCCCGGACTTCCCGGTGGTAGGCGGTGGGGTCATCCACGGTAAAACTGACGCTGTTAATACGGAGGTAGTCGCCGCCGGCACGGGTTACGGCATCAATGATGGGCCCGGCGTCCTCCACCTTCCTGATTTTGGCGGTTACCGTGTTATTCACCCGGTAGCCAATGAGCACCTCTTTTTCTTGTTCCGGCACCCATTTTCTTACCGGGTAGATGCGGAATACCTGTGTCTTGATATCCTTCTCGGCGACGTTGTAACTGTCCAGCTCCCGCATAACGGCGTCCATGGCGATGGCTGCCTGGGCCTGTGCCTCGTCAACGGTAGCTGCCTGAGCTTCCACCCCCAGGTTCAGGACCGCCACATCAGGGACAACGCTGACCTTGCCCTCACCGGATACCCAGATTCCCGTGTTCTGCTGACTGAGCACGAAGCCGCTGCTGGCGGTGGTCCGGGATGGTGGGGCAATGCTATCACAGCCCGCTGCCCCGGTGGCAACCAGTACCAGAACCAGACTCAGACCGATGAGTAACCATAGTTTCCTTTTCATGATTACCTACCTCCTCCCCCGTAGTGTATCCGGTCATCCAGTGGTGAATGTATTGAGCAGTATAGCCAATGGAAGCGGTAAAATCAAGGGGTAGTACAGTGGGTGGCTTGGTGTCGGCAACGGTATAAATGCTATAATGAGACCAGATGGATATTCTGGCTGACCTTAATCCCGCGCAGCGACAGGCAGCAGAGACGATTGAGGGGCCGGTGCTGATTCTGGCCGGTCCGGGTAGCGGCAAGACCAGGGTCATTACCCACCGAATCGCCTACCTCATACGGGTCTGCGGGGTAAATCCGCGTCGTATCATGGCGGTCACCTTTACCAATAAGGCGGCTCGCGAAATGGAAGAACGACTTCGTCATCTGGTGGGTGGTTCCCTGTCTGATTTAACCATTGGCACCTTCCATGCTATCTGCGCCCGCATCCTCCGTCGCGATGGTGCCGTGATAAACGTTGACCCCCATTTCGTCATCTATGATAGTGACGACCAGATAAGCCTTATCAAGCGCAGTCTTGAGGCGCTGGGGCTTGACCCCAAGCAATATGCCCCGCGGGTTATCCAGTCTGCCATAGACGCGGCGAAAAGCAACCTGCTCTCGCCGGCGGACTATCTCCAGCGCAGTGGCAGCTACTTCGAGGAAGTGGTGCAGCGAGTATACGAGCGGTACCAGCAGCTGCTTACCGGGAGTAATGCGCTGGACTTTGATGACCTGCTCATGCGAACGGTTCACCTCTTCCAGCAAAGCCCGGAGGTACTGTCCCGATACCAGTCACGGTATCTCCACCTGCTGGTAGACGAGTTTCAGGATACCAACCTGGTGCAGTATGAGCTGATGAAGCAAATCGCCGGCAAGTACCGTAACATCTGCGTGGTCGGTGACCCCGACCAATCGATTTACTCCTGGAGGTCGGCTGACCTGCGTAATATTCTTCACTTTGAGCAGGACTATCCCGATGCCCGGGTGGTCCTGCTGGAGCAGAACTATCGCTCCACCGGGATGATCCTGAAGGCGGCCTCTCATATCATTGCCGCCAACCAGCAGCGCAAGCCAAAAGAGCTGTGGACTCAGAATGAGGAAGGGCTGCCGCCGAAGGTGGTGGAGACCTATAATGAGCAGGAAGAGGCCCAGTTTGTGGTAAGTGAAATTGACAGCTTGGTGCGGCGGGGGGAGGCCAGGCCGGGCGACTGTGCTGTCATGTACCGCACCAATGCTCAGTCGAGAGTACTGGAAGAGGCGTTTATCCGCTACGGCATGCCCTACCGTCTGGTGGCCGGCACCCGCTTCTACGAGCGACGTGAAGTGAAGGATATCATTGCCTACCTCCGGCTGATTCAGAACCCGTATGACAGTGTCAGCCTGATGCGGATTATCAATGTGCCGCCGCGCGGTATCGGGCAGCGCAGTCAGGCGGAGCTGGGGCAGTGGGCGCGGGATCAGGGAGTGCCGGAGTACCGGGCGTTGCAGATGCTGACGGAAGCCAGGGCAAACAGCGACCGGGAGAGCCAGTTACCGTTCAACCCCCGTATTGCCAGGTCGCTGATTGACTTTGCCGAAATGATGGCGGGATTTGTCGACCGGAGCCGGGAGCTCAATCCGGTTGATTTGTTCGACGTGGTGGTGGAGTCGTCCGGCTACCACAAGTATGTGCAGGGCATGGTGGACGGCGAGGAGCGCTGGGAGAATATTCTGGAACTGCGAACGGTAATGCAGGAGTACCGTGACCTGCCTGTGGAAGAAGGACTGACTGCCTTTCTCGAGGGGGTGGCGCTGGTGTCCGATGTGGACGGACTGGATACTGGTGCCGACGCGGTAACCCTGATTACCCTGCACCAGGCGAAGGGGCTGGAATTCCCGGTGGTGTTCATCGTCGGTATGGAAGATGGCATCCTGCCCCATATTAGATCGATTGATGACCCGGAGCAGTTGGAAGAGGAACGGCGACTGTGCTACGTGGGGATTACCCGCGCCAAGCGGCGGGTCTATCTGGTACGTGCCTTCCGGCGCCTGCTGATGGGAAGCAGTACGGTAAACCGCCCGTCACGCTTTTTGCAGGATGTACCGCCGCACCTGATTGCCGGCAGCGCATTGTGGGAAGTCGAGCCTCATCCCGGTGAAGAACCGGTGGCTACCCGGAACAAGCCCCACACTCCCCAGGGAATTACCCTCCAGTTAAATGTGGGCGACCATGTGTACCACGACCGGTTTGGCAGCGGCATGGTGGTGAGCTACCGGAAGGTAAAGGATGATGCCGAGGTAGCGGTCGCCTTTGATGGTGCCGGGATAAAACGGCTGCTGCTCAGTTTTGCCAAACTGGAGAAAGTGGAATAGTCACGGCAAGGGCATTGCGTTTTTACACGGAAACGTGTACTATGATACCGAGATGACCATCAGAGTTTTAGACAGGAAGACGGTCTCCCAGATTGCCGCCGGTGAGGTGGTGGAGCGGCCGGCATCGGTAGTGAAGGAGCTGGTGGAGAACGCACTGGATGCCGGAGCCGACCAGATTACGGTGGAAGCGGGGGGTGGCGGGGTAAGCCAGATTAAGGTAACCGACAATGGTGCCGGTATTCCGGCGGATGAAGTGGGGCTTGCCTTTCAACGGTACGCCACCAGCAAGATAGACACGCTGGCTGACCTGATCTCCATTGGCAGTCTGGGCTTCCGTGGTGAAGCGTTGCCCAGCATCGCCGCGGTGGCGCAGGTGGATATGGTTACCTGTGCCGCCGGCGAGACAGTCGGCGCCCATGTCACTATTACCGACGAGGCAATTAGCCGGCGGGAAGGTCAGGGACGCGCCCGGGGCACCACCATAACGGTACGGGACTTGTTCCATAACGTTCCGGCGAGGCGTAAATTCCTGAAGTCGGCAGCTACCGAAAACAGCCATATCGCCAGTGTCATCAGCCAGTGTGCGCTTGCCTATCACGAGGTCAGATTTACCCTTGTCATCGACGGGAAAATATCGTTGCGAACCCCGGGTCGTGGCCGGCTGACGGACAGTATCCTCGAGGTATTCGGTACTGAAATCGCCGGTAATATGCTGGAGGTGGGCATTGCCGGGAGGCAGTGGGACGGTGGCGCCGACGCCATCGGGGTAACCGGTATGGTCACCGCACCAGCGGTCAGCCGTTCCGGTCGGGGCTACCTCAGCTTCTTCGTCAACCGCCGCTGGGTGAATAGCCGTCTCCTGGCGCGGGCGGTGGAGGAGGCCTATCACGGGCTGTTGATGGTAGGGAGGCACCCGGTAGCGGTGCTCAATATCCGGCTACCGGCACCGGAAGTGGACGTGAACATCCACCCCGCCAAGCGCGAGGTCAAATTCCGCAATGAGCACGCCGTTTTCACGGCGGTCCAGAAGGCGGTCCGTCAGGCTCTGGTCGAGCAAATGGTAGTGCCGGCTATTGAAGAGGTGGCGACTCGCTACAGCGCGCCGGCAGCCAGAGGGTCGGCTTCGGTGGCACCAGCCCCGGTGGAAAACCACCCGGCTCACCACCCGTCCCAGGCGCCATCGCTTTTCACGGCGTCGCTCCCGGTGCTACGGGTGCTGGGCCAGGTGCTGAACAGCTATATTATTGCTGAGGGTCCCGACGGGCTTTATCTCATTGACCAGCATGCTGCCCACGAGCGGGTGCGGTTTGATATGGTTCGGCGGCAGCGGGCCGGGCAAGCCATACCGGTCCAGGGGCTTCTGGAGCCGGTACCGCTGGATGTCAGTCCCCGGCAGGCGGAAGTCCTGTCGTCATGGTGCGGCAAGCTGGCCGGGTTTGGCTTCACGCTGGAGCCGTTTGGCGACCGTACCTATCTGGTGCGGGCGGTACCCTCCCTGCTGCACGGTGCCGACTGGGCGGGGGTGTTGCGGGAGTTGCTGGATTCCCTGTCTTCGGGCCGGAGCGATGACTGGGAAGAAAAGATAATCGAGTCTATTGCCTGTCACGGGGCGGTAAGGTCGGGGCAGTCAATGACCGACGATGAAATGAGGGAGCTGGTGCGCCAGCTGGAGCAGGCGGAGAGTCCGTATACCTGCCCGCATGGAAGGCCGACCATGATTCACCTCAGTTCCGGGCAGATTGCCCGTGAGTTCGGGCGGACATAGCCATCCTCAGCCGAGTTCCTCATTCGGCTTCCGGATAAGTTCCCATCTGACCATGCCGTCTTCAATCAACTGGCGGATTTTTCGTTCGGCAGGGGTAAGCTGGCTGTTCTTGCTGCTTTTTATTTCCATGATGATTATTTCACGCGGGTCTCCCTGGGACAGTCCGGGGAAGACGATAAAATCAATGGGACTGCCAATAAATCGGGCTTCGGTGGGGTCATAGTTGAATTCAGGCAGGAACGGTGCCATCTGTTCGGTGAATTTACCGCCCAGCACCGCCCGGCTCTGGGTAACGGCTGACTTAGCCGCTTTCGCCATTTCCTCCTGCCACCTCAATTCCTCGGCCTGTTGCCAGTTTCGGAACCGCCGTTCCCATTTCATCTGGGCGAAGTAGTACATGGCGACAATTGCCAGGATGGCGGTGATGATGATAATAATGGCGACCAGGGTGGCGGTTTCCATGGTAAACCTCCCCTTCTTGACCGGTGGTAAACGTTAGCCCGGTTGTCGCTGGCTGCTGCCCGGCTTGGTCAGGGGCATGCCGGCAGCACAGAGCGGGCAGTTGTCCGGCGAGTAGGTTATCGTCTCGGAACGGAGGCAGCTGAACAGAGGCGCCCCGAAATCCGGTTCCTTTTCGGAGCGGTCCACCAGCACGCCGATACCGATGACATTTCCTCCCAGCTGGTTGACTGCCGCCAGGACCTCGCGAATCGACCCGCCGGTGGTAAGAATGTCGTCGACGATGAGCACCCGTTCTCCCGGGGCAAGCGTGAAACCGCGACGGAAGGCTCGTTCCCCGCCGCTTGCCGCTTCGGCGAAAATGCTGCGCACGCCAAGCTGGCGGGCGGTTTCATGAGCGAGAATGATGCCGCCGGTGGTGGGCCCGGCAACCACCTGGACGTCTTTATTCCGGAAGTGGCGGGCAATCATACCGCAGAGCTGTTCGGTATAGTGGGGGAATTGCAGCACCTGGAACTTCTCCCAGTAGACCGGGGAGTGCCGACCGGAGGCAAGCAGGAAATGCCCTTTGAGCACTGCCCCGGCTTTCTCGAAGACTTTTTCAACGTTGTCGGTCACGTCAGTACCCCTTCTCAGGAACTTGCCAGTTGCTCCTCCAGCCGGTAGTCAGGGACTACCTCCCATTTGTCCGGCGGCCAGATGGAGAGCCAGGCTTTGCCAATAATATTATCTTCGGGCACGTACCAGCCATGGTGAGAGTCGTCACTGTTGTTGCGGTTATCGCCGAGGACGAAGTAGCTGCACTCGGGTACTTCCTGCTCGGCGAGCGTGTAGCCGGGCGGGCTCATGATATAGGGCTCGTCCAGCCGGCTCCCGTCGATATAGACGGCTTCGTCCTTTATCTCGACGTTGTCACCGGGTAGGGCGATAATCCGCTTGATATAATCGCCTTGCCGGTTTCCCGGCGCCTTAAAAATGATGACGTCGCCGCGTTCCGGTTCTTCGAAAAAGTAGACGGCTTTATTGACCAGAAGGCGCTGTCCCTCATGAAAGTTGGGTTCCATGCTGGTCATGACCACGATAAAAGTCTGGAGAGTGGACTGAAAGGCGATACAGATTACAGCGGCAATGGCGATTGTTATCAGAAATTCGCGGAAAAATGCTTTCATCTAGTACGGAACTCCACCACTATTACTTACCGCCCATTATACCCTATCTGGCTTTATCGTGCCAGTGTTACGTGGAGCAGGCGTACTTTCCCGCTGATGCTGATACAATCCGGTTTAGCTTTGCCTTGCCCTCCGGGGACAAGCCCAGGGTATCTATCTCTGCTGACAGCGCTGATGGAGTACCGTAGCCGCCGAGGTATCCGTTGACACGCGCCGCGGCGGTGGAGGCGATAAAGTCCTCGGCGTTGGGATAAATGGCAGCGAACTCGCGTAAAAGTTCCGGTACCTGGCGGAGGTAATATTTCTGATGGTACTGCTCAGCCAGGAAAAATTCAGAGGCGGGGACTATTTCCGTGAAGAACGGTCTGTTTAGTCTGGCTTCCTCACGAGCTTTGGATTCCAGCGCCAGCCTTTCCTGCTCTTCATTATGATAGAAGATGATGGACATGTATTGCCGCGATCCTGGTTCAGCAACGGGATAGTGGCTGTTCCAGAAAATGTCCAGCAGTTCGCCATATGAAATCCGGCTCGGGTCATAGTCGATCTGCACCGTCTCGGAATGGTCGCCCAGATTGTAATACGTGGGGTTGCCGGTGCTGCCTCCGGCATAACCGACCCGGGTGCGGATTGCTCCGGGGATGCTCCCGAACCGGGAGTCTGGTCCCCAGAATCAGCCCAGGGCAAACGTGGCTGTTTCCGTGCCGGCGGGGGCAGCGGTATCGATGGATGGTATGGCCGTCTGGCGGGCAGGGGTATTTACCGGCGACGCCACCGGTGCCTTGTCTTGCCGCGGGATAAGAAGGTAGCCGGCGGCGATAAGTATGGCCAGGCTGATAATCGATATCACAATAATCATGGTTTGATTGATATGTGCCATTGGTCTCTCATTACTGGCTGTCACGGGGGGCAGCGACGAAGTCAAGCGCTGCGGAGTTAATACAGTAGCGCTGCCCGGTCGGCAGTGGCCCATCGTCAAATACATGACCGAGGTGGGCACCGCACCGTGGGCAGAGCACCTCCGTCCGTACCATACCGTGTCGGCTATCAACGGCGGCTTGAACGTTCTCCTCTGAAATTGGCGCCCAGAAGCTGGGCCAGCCGGTGCCGGAATCAAACTTGGTTTCCGAAGGGAACAATTCATTACCGCAGCAGACGCACCGGTAGGTGCCCGGTTCGTTTAAATGGTAATAGGCGCCAGTAAATGGTGGCTCCGTCCCTTTTTCACGGGTGACCCGGTATTGTTCCGGTGTTAGCGCTTTCCGCCACCGCGTATCGTCTTTGTTTGATTCGTCGGACATTTCCCTCTCTCCCGGTTATCTGGTCCTACTCCAATTTTAGGTCAGCGGCGAGGGAAATGTATGCGACTTTTCTCACGTGGAGCATACTGTCAGTCAGCGTTCTTTTCTGTCGCCACCCACAGCCGCTCCCCGTCAGTGGTAAATTCAACGACACCGTGCTGGTCAGTGCGATAGACATATCTCGGGTTTGGGCTATCCTGAAGTCTTACCATGACTTCTTCGCCCGGGTGGTTGAATCTGTTATCGGCGCCAACCGAGATAACGGCAAGCCGGGGGTTGACGACCGCCAGAAATTCGGGGGTGGTGGAGGTCGCTGCGCCGTGGTGAGGTACTTTGAGCACGGTGCTGCGGAGGTTGGCGCGATTGCCGACAAGCTCCCGTTCGGCATCCGCCAGGATGTCGCCGGTGAGCAGGAAACTGACCTTACCGTCGGTCAATCGCAGTACCACGCTCTTATTATCCTGATTTAACCCGGTATCGTTACCGGCTCCGGCTGGCGGATGCAATACGGTCAGGGTGATTCCTTCATCCAGGGCTGCCTGCTGACCCGCCCGGGCTATGGTGTATTTGATATCCTTTTCGGTAATAAGCTGCCACCACTGGTTATAGAGCGGTGAATCTACGGGACAATCAGCCATGAGCACCTGTTTCACCCGGAAGCGTTGCAGCACTTCGACCAGTCCGCTGAGGTGGTCTTGGTGGGGGTGGGTGAGTACCAGTAGCTCAATGGTTCGGTCCCAGAACGGCATTTGTTTCCCCAGTTGCCCCGCTATCGCCCGGGGGCTGGGGCCGCCATCGACCAGTACCTGCTGGGTCCCGTGACGGATTAAAATGGCATCACCCTGACCAACGTCCAGAAAACTCACGTGGAGTTTATTATCGGGCATGGTAACTGCGGTAAGCGAGGCCAGTATGGCGAGCACGACCAGTGGCGGGACGGTCCATCTGGCGGGAAGGCGGGAAACGAAGCTGGCGGAATTACCTATTCTCTTTTTGAGGCTGATGGCAGCCTGCGGGAACGAAACAGTCAGCCGGCGCCGTCCCAGAAGCCAGATGACGGCTGCCAGGATCGCGTAGTAGGCACATATCAGAGCGCCGGGAACCGAATTAACCTCGATAGATGACGGTGGCGGTGTTGCCAGCGCCCCGACCACCACCGTTGAGTATGACAGGAAGAGCCAGCTCAGCCAGCCGATAGCCTGTGCGGCGGGGAGCATGATGAACCCCAGAACACCGGTGAGCGCCCCGGTGATAATGATCACCGGCAGGGCGGGCAGGAGCAGAAGGGTAGCCAGGGGCCCGACCACGGAGATGATACCAAAGTAGTAGGCAATTGCCGGCCATACCGCGATAAGTGCCGCCAGGGTTGCGCTGAAACTATCGCTGGCGGTACTGGCCAGGGCAACCGGTGTCCCCGCTTCCCCCAGCGTAGCCCGGATTGCCCGTCTGCCCAGCGACTGAAAAGCGGGGAACAGGAAGACGAGCCCTGCCATGGCGAGAAAGCTCAATTGAAAGGCGGCATCGCCCAGAATATAGGGGCTGATGCCGACCATTATCGCCGCGGCCGCCACCAGCGCGGTAATGGCGCGGCGCTGCCTGCCCAGCAGCTCGGCGAATAGAAACAGGCTGGCCATAATAGCGCCCCGTACCACCGGTGGATGCATGCCGGTGAGCAGGACATAAAGCCAGATGACCACCAGTGCCAGCCAGACATAGAGGTAATATCGGCGGCCGAAAAGCCAGATACCGGCACTGAGCAGGATGCCAACGATAATACTGAGGTGAAGCCCCGATATGGCGAGCAAATGAGCGGTGCCACTGCGGACGAAGTCCGCTTTTAATTCAGGCGGAATATTGCCTCGGATGCCCAGTAAAATAGCCTGTGCCAGCGATGCCTGCGGCTCGGGGATGACCCCGGCGATGGTATGGGATATTCGACTGCGCACCGAATAGACCCACGACATCAGGGCGGAGCCTTTTTCCCTCTCTATGGTCTCTATTTCCGGGTAGAGCATGGTGGCATATATCCCCTGATGGGCCAGATATTCCCGGTAGTCGAAGTCATCCAGTTGAGGCGGTGTTGCCAGCTCGCCGGTAATAAGGAGGCGGTCGCCGTACCTGTACTCAGGGTAACGGGGCACCACCACCAGCGCCGTCCCGTCAACCGCCTGCCAGTCGTCTCCCAGTTTGATTTCGGTGGCGGAGAGATTCAGGCGAGTGCTCGTGTCCCTGACGTCAGGGTCCCGGGCGACGATGCCCTTGACGGTCACGGTACCACGGTCGTTATGGAAGCGCAGACTGGTCTCGTCGAAGGTATGCAAGCTGGTATAAGAATAGGTAGCGGCGGCAAACAGGGCAACGAGGCATACAACGGATACGATTACTTTTTGACGGTGACGGCGTAGTAAAAAGAAGAGGGGCAGGGGGACCAGTGCCGTGAGCACCAGTAACGGAGATAAATTAAATTTGGAGCCCAGAAATGTTCCCAGAATCCAGGCGCAACTAATTGAGATAAGGGGCATATACCTTCATCCTGAACATCAGTCGGTCACGGTTATCAGGTGCTTAATCTTTTCATAGGTAACGCTGCCGATACCTTCCACCTTGAGCAGGTCGGTACTATGATGGAACCGTCCGTTCTTCTCGCGGTATTCGATAATGGCTAGAGCCCTGGTTTCACCGATTCCAGGTAATGCCTCCAGCAGCCACACGTCCGCCCGGTTCAGGTTTACTTTCTGAGGAGTCGTTTGTTCGCTATCCTGGGGAATGGTAAAGGTGATGCGGCTGAAGTCAGCGCCGTCAGTGGTGCCTCCGGCAGCGAGGATGATATCGGCTATACTATCATCGGCAGTGAAAGGATAGCAACCGGGATTGTTGATACTGCCGCTGATGGAGATTTCGCCGGCTACTTCCGGTTCCGGAGCCAGTGTAACCTCTATCGGCTGGCTTGGCTGGTATCGTGACCAGGCTATGATACCGGCAACGATAGCGATAACTATCAGGAGTATGGACGTCACTACCCAGTACTTATTACAGTTGCCGGTCGTCATCACCCGCTGTTCATTACATTAGTGGACATCAAGTATTCATTTGCCAGATAATGGCGTTACTTTCTGTCCGGTATATCCCTTATCAAGGCTCCATGGTAAGGCTCCGGTAAAATTGAAGACCTATTTAGCGCCTCTCAGTGCCGACCGAAGAGCCTCCTCCAGTTCCGGAGGGGTAATGGCGATCACATGGTCGCCGGACTGGAGAACGGTACTGGCCGCCGGCAGGTGCGGATTTTGTTCCTTGGGAATAATCAGTGCCAGCTTGCTCTCTTCCGGTAAATTGAGCTCCCTGATTGCCTTGCCTACGCTGGTAGATTCAACAGGAATTTTTACGTCCACCATTACCAGCCCTTTGTCTCTGATATTGAGCAGGTGTATCAGCGGGTGGGTGGGCACTTCCTGCTCGATGGATTCCAGAATGATCTGGGTGGCGCTTACCGTCACATCTACCCCCAGTTTCTTGAAGAGGGCTTCGTTCTGCGGGTTTCTGATACGGGCGATAGTCCGGGGCACATTGAATTTGTACTTGGCTACCTGGCAGGCAACCAGGTTATCTTCATCATCTCCGGTAACTGCCACCAGCATATCGGCCCGGCCGGTACCTACTTCCTGTAATGTTGCTGCTTCACAGCCATCACCGCGGAAGCAGATGCTGCCCATCTCCTCGTTAATGATTCGGCACACGTAAGGGTCTTTCTCGATGAGGAGCACCTCATGCTCCTCTTCCAGCAGCGCCTTAATCAGGTAGTAGCCGATTCGGCCACCACCAACGACGATGATATACATAGTACTACCTCTTACTACCTCAACTCTCCAGTTTTTCCTTCAACAACTGGGCGAAAATGGTTGTCGGGCTTATTGTCTCCAGCTCCAGGGTCTCGTATAACTCCTGGCGCAGCGGGTCATAGACTCGGCAGAGTACCCGGGGCACGTTGAAAATGTGCTTGGCGATTTGGCAGGACATCACATTTCGATTGTCTCCCTGGGTTACCGCCACGAAGGCATCGGCTTTTTCAATTCCGGCTTTTCTAAGTGTTTCTTCGTGAAGTCCGTTACCCACCATTGCCGTGCCGTGGAAATTGGGTGGTAGTCTGCGGAAGCTGTAGGGTTCATTGTCCAGAATAGTGATTTCATTCCCTTCAACATCCAGCAGTGCGGCTAATTGGGCGCCCACTCTACTGCACCCCATAATGACTACCTTCATTTCATCACCTGATTTCTAGTCAATTCATTGCTCGTGATAGAGTATCACCGGACAGGGAGCATTTTGTAATACATATGGCACCACGTTACCGAGACTAAACTGGCCGAAACGTCGCTTATAATTAACCCCCATGGTGATGAGGTCACATGCTTTATCGACAGCCTCATCGATAATCGCCGGTCCGGCATCACGAGCCTGGAGTACATCCGTTTCGATTTCACAGTCTTCTTCCTCGGCAACACTTTCGATGTGGTCCAGGATGCCTTCGGCCTTGCGAATCTCCGACTCGATTTCAGCATCAAGCGGCAGAGACCGTTTAATGGTGATTATATATACCGACCATATTTTACCCTTGACCCTTTTGGACATCCGGCAGGCGAACCGCATTGCCTCTTCATCAGCCACATGTCCCGCAACGGGCACCAGTATCTTCTTAAATTCCATACTTTGATACAACTAATCGATTTTATTAAAGTGTATTATAGCCCTGTTAGCCAAAATCTACAATCTTTTTCCCCGGTTATTTTCCCAAAAACTCTTTGGCTTTTCCCTGCCTTCGGTGTGGGTCAACGGCATACCCTGTTGACGTCGATAGAGGTAGTAAATAATCAGCCCGATGGCCATCCAGATGAGCCCTACCCAGCGGCTATAGGCCTGGGTAATCATGATGATTATCCATATTGCCGAGATAGCCGCCAGACCAATGATGGCGCTTAACGGCAGCTCGCGTCCCCGAAACCTGATGTTACCACCAAGTTTGAACGGACGCGGTAACTCCGGTTTTCTGATTCTCAGGCTGAGGATGGAGGCATGCGCGAACATGAACGCTAACAGTGACCCGAATGTGTACAGCGCTCCCATGTTCTCGAAAACATCGGACGCAAAGAAACCCGGTATCAAGATGATGATAGCCACCAGGCTGAACAGAATTATTGACACGTAGGGGGTCTTGAATCGACTGTGTACCCGGCTCAGCACTGGCGGCACCAGCTGGTGGCTGCCCAGTGAGAAGGCAAGCCGGGAGATACCGATAAGCCCGGCATTGGTGGCAATAAGCAGGATAGTGCCAGCGAGAATACCAATCAGTGGCTTGAGAATAAACCGTATTATTTCCATAGGCAGGTAGAAGGCAATCCCCGCCACCGGGTCCCGTGACCATTCCGAGGCGAGTTCCTGGGGGGACATAGCCGATAGTGAAACCAGGGAGATGCCGGCAAAGATAACCAGCACGGTGACAATCATCAAGACCAGTGCCCGGGGTACCCTTTGCTCCGGTCGCTTGGTCTCTTCCGCCATCTGCGACATGGTTTCGATGCCGGTGTAGGCAATGGACGCCAGGGCTATACCCAGGACCAGATTCTCGGAGGTTGGCCAGTTATCAATAATGCGGTGCCATAGAACGGTAGGATTAAACAGCAGTATGAAACCAATGACCACCAGCGAAACCTGCGTAGCGATATCCAGTATGGCGGCGCCAATGTTGACCACCGAGGTTTCCTTGATGCCGACAACGTTCAAGACCATTAGAAAGCCGACGATGCCTATGGAAGCGATGGTGCCAATGATGGCGGAATCCTTAAGCGGTTCCCAGAAGAAACCCAGGTAGGGGGGAATGGTAAAGGCGGAGATAGCGATGGTGACAATATAGCTCAGCATCAGCGCCCACCCGGCAGCAAAACCCGCCAGGTCATTAAACCCGTGCCGGGCAAAGCTGGCGGAGCCGCCGGCTTCGGGTAGGGCTGCCGTTCCTTCCGCATAGGTAAGGGCAGTAAAAATAAAGAGGATGCCGGCAATACCCAGCGCTATCGGCGTTGCCCCAATCGCTACCACGGCAACAATGCCCAGCGCGTAATAAATGGAGGAACCGACATTCCCGTAGCCGGCGCTGAATACCGCGGCTACACCCAGTACTCGTCTCAAACGGAAACGCTTGATTCGGCGGGGACGAAAAATCCTGTCGCCCGGTTTACGGTGCCAGTTATTAGTCATGTATCAATGTTTGTCGAATGATTGCCACAAAGGATTATTGTAGTAATATCAGGGCTCGGTGTCAACTTTTTGCCAGATGTATTGACAAATGTCATTAATATGCTATAATATTGCCAACTGGCAGTACCAGCGCAGCGTTATGATAATCAGGACAAGAATTTTTGATTTGTGCAACGGGAACTACCGTAACTTGTCGGAATTGGCTGGGGCTATGGGGCTGTCAGTAAGCCAGGTGTACCGGGTACGTGAAGGCTCACGCGGCATCAATGAGAAATTCATTATCGGGGCGAAACGTGCCTTTCCTGATTATCGACTCGATGAGCTGTTTTACCTGGAGCCTGACCCCTCAATTGGCGCGGTGGTAAAGACGCTTGTCACCAGCCAGTACCAGCCCGTGATGGCAAAATATCGGGATGGGTAATCTGGGGGAGTGACGGTAAGCGGTAGCCTTCATTCCATTCAAAGTCCGGGTTCTTCGGCCTCGACCCTGTGCAGTTTTTCCGTGCTTTCCAGATGGTCCAGATAAAGCCGCCCGTTAAGGTGGTCGATTTCATGTTCCAGGGCTTGCGCCATCAGTCCCTCCGCCTTGATTCTCACCGGTTTCCCATCCTGACCACGACCCTTGACGGTAACTGATTCCGCGCGCTTGATTTCTCCATAATAACCGGGCACACTGAGGCAGCCCTCGTCCACAGCGCGCTCACCGGATTTCTTCACTATCTCCGGGTTTACCAGGACAATATCGTCTTCATCGGGAAGGCTGATAACACAGATCCGCAAGGAAACGCCAACCTGCGGAGCCGCCAGCCCTGCCCTTCCGGGATCGGCGTGCAGCGTTTCAAGCATATCGGCTATTAGTTTTTTAGTGGAGCCGTCAATGGTTCCGACTTTCTTTGCTTTCTGCCTCAGGACAGGGTCGGGGAGGGTATGGATGGGAAGAACGGTCATTCCGTGCTCTCCAAAAAAATACGTTTATTTCCTATCTGTTTCACCTATAGTGTACTAAACCAGACTCGCCGGGTCAATGTCAACTGTCCACCCCTGGGGCAAAGGAACCGGTGCCAGAAAGGCAGCGATATCAGCGCCGCGGAGTATCAGCTGCCAGCGGTATCGGCCGCGCCGCCGCTGGATAAAAGCTGGAGCGGGACCGATGAGGGCAATGTCAGCGATTCCACGGGCATCTCTTTCCGTGATAAGCAGCTTTTTTACCCGTTCTGTCTCTTTCTGGCAGGCGTGGTCGTTGGTATGGACATGGGTCAGTAGCGCCAGTTGTTTGAAGGGTGGATTTTGTAATTGACGCCGGTAGCTGATTTCCTGATTGTAGAAAGCGGCATAGTCATGGTGCGCGGCAGCCTTTATTGCGTAGTGCCCGGGGCAGTATGTCTGAATGATTACCTGCCCGCCGGCAGGTCCACGCCCCGCCCGGCCCGCCACCTGGCTGATAAGCTGGAATGTCCGCTCTCCGGCGCGGAAGTCAGGCAGGTTCAGGCTGGTATCGGCGCTGATCACTCCCACCACCGTCACTGAGGGGATGTCCAGTCCCTTGGCAATCATTTGCGTACCGATAAGCATGTCTGCCTCGCCGTTACGGAACCGGCTCAGTATTTTCTGGTGGGAATCCCTGCCGCGGGTTACATCGCTGTCCCATCGTAGGTGCCGTGCCTGAGGGAAGGCGTAACCGGCTTCCTTCTCCAGCTTCTGGGTGCCGATGCCGAGGAATTTGATCTGCCGACTGGAGCACCGGGGGCAGGACTGCGGGAGCCGGGTACGGTAATTGCACTGGTGACAGGTAAGGACATCTTCATCCGTGTGGTAATTAAGTGCCACTTCACAGCGCGGGCAGCGAAGCACAAAACCGCAACGGCGGCACTGGATGAGCGTGGCAGCTCCGCGGCGGTTGAGAAAGAGAATTACCTGCTCCCGGCTGGCTACTGCCCGGGCAGTCACCTGGGACAATGAGCGACTGAAGACACTGCGGTTACCCGCCTTTAATTCCTCCCTCATATCTACTACTTCAACGCCGGGCAGCGGTGCCCCCTCGCTGGGGACAACCCGTTCCGGGAGCTGGAGGAGCTGGTAGTCTCCATTTTGGGCATGGTAATACGTCTCGACGTCCGGGGTGGCACTGCCCAGAATGACTACTGCCCCGGTAAGTTCGGCGAGCTTGATGGCGGCATTGCGGGTGTGATAGCGGGGTGATTGGTCACTTTGCTTGTAGGTCCACTCATGCTCCTCGTCAATCACAATCAGCCCCAGGTCCGGTTGCGGGGCGAAGAGGGCGCTCCGTGAGCCAATCACTACGTCGAACTCGCCGTTTTCAATGCCCTGCCACTCGTCAAATTGTTCTCCGAGGGAGAGCTTGCTGTGTATCACCGCTACCCTGCCCGGGAAGCGCGAGGCGAAGCGTTCGATGGTTTGCGGGGTAAGGGAAATTTCTGGCACCAGGACAATGCCGCGCTTACCCTGCTTCACTGTCTCTGCCAGTGCCTGGAGGTATATTTCGGTCTTACCGCTGCCGGTAATGCCGTGGAGCAGGAAGATTGCCGGGGATATTCCCGGCGGCTGGAGCAACCGTGACTTAATAACTTCGAAGGCTGATTTCTGGGCTTTGGTGAGGGGAAGGGGGTATGATGGCACTATATCCGGGTGGGAAATCGGCTCACGCCTTACCCTGACTTCTTGCCAGGTAGCCAGACCCTTATCGACGAGAGCGTTGGCGGCGGCTTTATCAACGCCGGTCTTCGTTCTGGCTTCTGCCCAGGGCACCGGGTCTGTCTGACGGATGAGGAATTCGAGCAGTGCCGCCTGTTTCACCGCGCCACGACGGCGCAGGCGGTCAGGTTCGGTACTGGCTTCACTTGCCTTCACGGTGCTACCTATATAAGGTACCTGCTTGGCTTTGATCCTCACCGGCTCCAGCTCATAACTCCTCACCAGCAGGTTTCGTCTCACCAGTTGCGAGATGATAGTCTGAGCTTTTTTCTTGCCCGGTCCTTTTTCCAGTTCCTTAAGTGTGGTAGTGCCCCGTTGCTGGACAAGCATCAGGGTTTGCCTCTGTTCCGGTGAAAGTGAAGCCGGTATATGACTGTCGATGTCCGTGGTTGCCGAGATAAGAGTCACCGGCTTGCGCTCAAATCCCGGAGGGAGCATAAGGGCTACCGCATCAAAAAGCGGGGTAAGGTAGTACTGACTGATCCATCGGGCAAGTGACACCTGCGCCGGTGTTAAGACCGTACCGATTATCCGGGCTATTTCCCGGGTCTCCGCCACGGCCGGGAGGGGACTCAGCTCCAGGACAATACCCTGGAGTACCCGGTCTCCGAAGGGAACCAGTACCGCATCACCAATAGCTGTCTTCCAGCCGGGAGGTATACTGTAACTGAAGGTCCTGCGCCGGGCTACGGGTGAATTGACACTGACCTCAGCGTATTGCATCATACCTTCCACCGGACGGTTCTATTCTGCGACTGCGGGTAACCGCAATTAGGTTGACGTTTCCTCCCGGTCTGGTGTCGGTTCCGTTTCCGTCTCTTGAGCCGGTTTCTCATCGAGCGCCGCTTCGGTGGCAGTCTCCTGGCCCTGTGCCTTGGCTGGCTCCGTATTTTCTTCCATTACCGGTTCTTCCGCCGCGGTGGCTTCTTCAGTTTCCTGTTCCGGCTCCGGTATAGCTTCTGCCGTTATTTCCGCTTCAGCTTCGATTAATTGTTCCGTTTCCGGTACCAATTCTGCTTCGGCTTCCGGTACTGCCATTACCTTCTTTTTCACGACCCGTCGTTCTTTGATACGGGCTGATTTGCCGCTGCGACTGCGCAGGTAGTAGAGCTTGGCACGGCGTACCTTACCGTGGCGGACTATTTCCACCTTGGCTACTAACGGGGAGTAGAAGGGGAAGGTGCGCTCTACCCCAACCCCGTAGGCAACGTGCCGTACGGTAAAGCTGGCGCCGGCGCCACCGCGCCGTAAACGGATGACCACTCCCTGGAACACCTGAATGCGTTCCTTGTCGCCCTCCACTATCTTGGAACTGACCCGCACCGTATCCCCGGGGGCGATGTCGGGGATCTTGGGATTCACTTTGACGTGAACCAGTGATTCAATATTCATTCTCGGAACTCCCTATTTTAATTTATCTTTGGACTTCTCGTTCTGATTGGTTTGGGGTGCCGCAGTAAGGCTGGCTACCAGTTGTTTTTCTTCCGGCTCAAGCGTTGCCTTTTCCAGCAGGTCCGGGCGGCGTTCCAGGGTGCGCCGGATGACCTGCTCACGTCGCCACCGCGCAATCCGGGCATGGTCTCCCGAAAGCAATACTTCGGGTACGGGCCAGTCCCGGTACACTGGCGGGCGGGTGTAGTGCGGGTATTCGAGTAGTCCTCGAGTGTGAGAATCATCCCGCGTTGATTCGGCTGAGCCGAGCACTCCGGGGACCAGTCTGACCACGGCATCAATAACCACCATCGCCGGCAGCTCACCTCCGGTAAGCACGTAGTCGCCAATGCTTATCTCCTCGGTGATCAGGTATTCCCGGATACGCTCATCAATTCCTTCATAGTGACCGCAGATAACCATGAGATGGCTGTGCCCGGCAAGTTCCTCGGCGATTGGCTGGGTGAACCGGCGCCCCTGGGGGGTGAGTAAAACCACCGGTTGTTTGGAAACACCCTCATCCCGGTAAATCTCGGCTCTAACTGATTCTACCGCTTCAAAAACAGGTTCCGGTTTAAGCACCATGCCGGGACCGCCGCCATACGGATAATCATCGACTGTCCGGTGCCGGTCATGGGTGTAATCCCGTATATTGTGCAGGTGAATACGGATTATCCTGCCATCGATTGCCCGTTGAAAAATGCCGGAGCTAAATGGTACCTGAAACATTTCCGGAAACAGTGTGAAAACGTCAATGCGCATAATCTGGCTCACTTACTGAAGCGTGTGCTCAGTAACCTCTCCCTTGATTATCTCCACGGCATGGACAATGGCTGGCCCGATTACCTCCAGGCATTCCCGGACCGCTTTGGGACTGCCGGGCAGATTAATGATGAGGCATTTACCCCGGATACCGGCGCTGGCTCTACTCAGGATTGATGTTGGTGTGATAGCAAAGGTCTGGGCTCGCATTGCCTCGGCAAAGCCGGGTACCTCCCGGTCAATGATGGCCAGGGTTGCTTCCGGGGTTACATCACGGTCGCTTAATCCGGTGCCACCGGTGGTCAGGATAACATCCGCGCTGCCTTCATCAGCCCATTCAGCAAGTTTGCCGGAAATTATGGCTTTCTCGTCAGGTACAATCTCATATTTGACCTGGCGGCTTGGTAATGCCGCCAGGTTGTTGCGGATTGCCTCACTGCTCAGGTCCGCTCGCTGCCCCCTGGCTCCCTTATCACTGATGGTGAGTATGCTGAATGTGAACATAATGTCATCCTTGTGAAACAAACTATATTTTACCATATACCGGGCTCGCTGCCAAAGCGATGGGTGATGAGTCGGTGGAACGGTTGTAATTTGGCCCCTTAAGCCGGTTTTCTCCGTGAAAATGGTGAAATAGTACCAAAGTTATCAAATATTCCCGAAAATTTATTGAAAATGTAGGGTAAAGGTATTGACAAGGAGGGGGGTAAATGTTATAGAATGGCGCAAAGTGGTTAATTGTGGGGGATAGTGGTAAAAAGGAATAAGCATGTTTTACGGTGAGTTCGATTATAAACTGGACGAAAAAGGCCGGGTTACCATACCGCCTAAGTTCAGGAATTCCTTTAAAGACGGGATAATATTAACCCCGGGACCGGAGAAGTGCGTTATAGCCTATACGGTCGCTGAATGGAAGAGACTGGCCGCCGAACTCACCGGTAGCTCGGTAGCACCGACAAGCAAACTGCGAAGACTGAACCGGGCAATTTTTTCAACTGCATTTAACACTCGCATTGACGGGCAGGGACGGGTTGCTCTGCCGATTCCATTAAGGGATTATGCGGCTATTGATGATGATGTTGTTGTTGCCGGGGCTAATACCTACCTTGAAATATGGAGCAAGGACCTGTGGGAAGAAGAGAAGGCTATGAGTCAGGAGCAGGTCTGGCAGATTATCGAAAGCTTGGAAAAACGCTGAGGAGAGTTCAAACATGCCGATTTCCAGGCACACCCCGGTTCTTCTCGAAGAAACCATAAGGGCACTGAATGTTCAGCCAGGGGGCCGCTATATCGATTGCACCGTTGGTGGCGGTGGACATGCGGCTGCCATCCTGGAGCACAGTGCACCGGGCGGGCAGTTATTGGGTATTGATGCTGACCCGGCATCTATAAAGATTGCTCATAAACGACTGGAAAAGTATCAGGATTCAATGCTTTTGGTTAATGAGAATTTTTCTAATGTACAGGCTACCTGCATCAAGTACGATTTTTTCCCGGTGCATGGCATTCTCTTTGACCTCGGGCTTGCCTCGTTCCACCTTAACGGTAACGGGCGCGGTTTTAGCTTTCAGCATGAAGCTTCGCTGGATATGCGTTTTGACCCTCGCCAGCAAATTACGGCTGCCGATATTGTCAACACGTATCCCGAGCACAAACTGTCGGAGCTTATACGTGAATTTGGTGAAGAGGGCTTCAGCCGGCAGATAGCCCGGCGTATCGTTCAGGAGCGGCCGATTGAGACGACTGTTGAGCTCTCCAATCTCATCGAGCAGGTGATTGGCCGCCGGCGGGGAAAGATTCACCCCGCCACCAGAACCTTCCAGGCGCTGCGGATAGCAGTCAACCAGGAGTTGAGCAGGCTGGAGTCGGCATTGAGACAGGCGGTTGACCTTCTTGGATATGACGGTCGGCTGGTGGTGATTGCCTATCATTCGCTTGAGGATCGCATTGTGAAGCAATTCATGCAGCGTGAAGCCAGGCAATGTATCTGCCCGCCGAATACCCCAACCTGTGTTTGCGGGCATGAAGCATCATTGAGACTGGTCAACCGGAAGGTAATTACCCCTTCCCCGGATGAGGTGCAGCGTAATCCACGTAGCCGTAGTGCTCGCCTGAGGGCGGCTGAACGTATTATCTTCCCGGGTGGTTGCTATGCCACTGCTGAAGAGCCTGCTTTAGTCGTCGGAGCCAGTGCCAACGGATGGAGAAGACCGGCGGTATTGAAGAAACTCCGGCTGGTCTTTTCGATGTCCTAATTCAGTAGTAGGACCGCACCGATACAAGGAGGACCGGGAAATGTAGGGTCGACATAAAAGTAGTGATAAAAATCCGGTTTAAAAGGAGGGCAGATGAAAAAGCGGAATGTTGTGGCTTCTATTGATGTTGGTACCACCAAGATTTGTACCATTGTGGCTGATGTCGATGACATAGGTGGCGCTCGGGTTGTCGGCGTCGGTATTTCCCCGTCGCGGGGTTTGCATAAGGGTTTGGTGGTAAACATTCATGAGGCCAGAGAATCAATACGTGATTCGGTAAGGAAAGCCGAACAGGCCAGCAACTACAAGGTGGAATCGGCCTATGTTGGTGTTACCGGCAGGCACGTCGCTTCGTTGAACAATCGTGGAGTGGTTGCCATTACCCGTAATGACCGTGTAGTTCGCTCCGATGACTTGAAGCGGGTCCTTAACGCCGCCCAGAGCGTCAAGGTTTCCGGTGAACGCAGATTGCTTCATGTTATTCCCCGTACCTATTCGGTGGATGGTCAAAGTGGAATTATGAATCCCGTGGGCATGCATGGTTTTCGACTTGATGTCGAGACGCACGTCATTACCGCGGCGGTGACTTCCATCCAGAATCTGGCGAAGTGTATTCGCAGTATCGGTATTGATATTGAGGACCTTGTCCTTGAGCCTCTGGCCAGCAGTGAGGCTGTCCTTACTGAAGATGAGAAACAGGTCGGGGTTATCCTGGCGGACATCGGTGGCGGGACCACGGATGTGGCTGTATTCCGGGACGGCAGTATCTGGCATACCTCTATTCTGCCGGTAGCCGGCTACCAGCTCACCAGGGATATTTCCATTGGTCTGGGGCTACCATTCGATGTCGCTGAAGAGATGAAGAAGAAGTATGGCAGTGTCATGCCCGTATACGAGGGTAAAGTAGACGCCAATACCACGATGTCTCAGGATGGGCACGGTGTTTCTTATCAGGACCTTTGTGAAATTCTCCGGGCTCGTGTTGAAGAAATCATGAAGCTAATCCTGCTGGAAATGCCGAATTCTGATTATGATTCGTTGGTTCCGGCGGGGCTGGTATTTACCGGCGGTAGTTCCAATCTGGCGGGTATGTCGACTCTGGGGCGTGACGTGCTCAAGCTGCCGGTGAGGGTAGGTACTCCGTCTAATGTCGATGGCATTGCCGATGTCCTTCGTGACCCGGCGTATGCTACCAGTGTCGGCTTGTTGCTCTGGGGTTCAAAGCATGAAGGCAAGCCGATGTGGAAGAGCCGTACCTTTGGATTTTCGTTGCGACGCCTGGCTTCTAAGATCGCCAGATTATTCCAGTAACCGGGGAAACAGTTAAATTTCTCGAAGTAGTAATTATTAAGGAGGAGGCGATGGCTAGATCGAGTTTTGTGGCTAGTCCAGCCAAAATAAAAGTTATCGGACTTGGTGGCGGTGGTTGTAATGCCGTGACCCGTATGGTCAGAGAAGAAATTCAAGGTGTTGAATTTGTCGCCATGAATACGGACGCCCAGGCGCTGGCGATTTGTGAAGCCCCTACCCGTATCCAGCTGGGCGAAAAACTGACCAAGGGGCTTGGCGTGGGTGGTGACCATAACATTGGTCAGCGAGCGGCTGAAGAGAGCCGTGAGGAACTAAGGGAAATAGTCTCCGGTGCTGACATGGTATTTGTCACTGCTGGCATGGGTGGCGGTACCGGTACCGGGTCTGCCCCCGTGGTTGCCGAGATGGGTAAACAGAGTGGAGCGCTTACCATTGCCGTGGTCACCAAGCCATTTAGTTTTGAGGGCGCTCACCGCTGTGAGGTAGCTGACGATGGTATTACTCGCTTGCTGGGTAAGGTCGACACCCTGATTATTATTCCCAATGACCGCTTGCTGGCGTTGTGTGACCAGAAGACCGGGGTGGATAGTGCTTTCCGTCTGGCTGATGACGTGCTCCGGCACGGTGTCCAGGCAATAGCCGAAGTTATTACTACCCCCGGAATGATTAACCTTGATTTCGCTGATGTGAAGGCGATAATGAAGGACGCTGGTCCGGCCTGGATGTCTATGGGCAGGGGTTCCGGTCAGAACCGGGCTACTGATGCGGCTAAGGAAGCACTGGCCAGCCCGTTGCTGGATGTGTCCATCCAGGGTTCAAAGGCGGTGCTATTTAACGTAGTCGGCGGTAGCAGTCTTACCCTGTATGAAGTGAACCAGGCTGCTGATGTTATCAAAGACGCCGTAGACCCCAGTGCCAATATCATTTTTGGTGTGGCTAATGACCCGGCTATGGAAAATGAAGTCAGAATTACGCTGATTACCACCGGGTTTACTGCCAAGCTGGCACCGACCGGTGAGGAGCAAGAGGATGAGCTTACCCAGCTTCTGAAGGGTTTAAAGAGCGAAGATGAGCTGGATATGCCTTCCTTCCTGCGCCGGCCGTTATACAGCCATCGGCGCCAGCCAGTTCCGCCAACCGGACAGGCGATAACACCAAAGCCAAAACAGAACGCCCTCTTTTAAGTAAGTGGCACGGCGTTTCTGCTTTCAGGCGATTCGAGGCTGTAAAGAGAGAATCGTGGTATTGCCGAGTTTGGGGTGACCAAGGCAGGGTATATGTTGGGGAAGCGTAATAGTAATTATGACTGCTTGAGCGGGGTATGTCGGCATGCCTTCATTTAGGGTGAGAGGCGGGCGTAGTCGGACGGGAGGCATTGCCGGTGGCAGTGGAGTGAAGCTGGGGATTTGCCCGTATTGTGGCAAAAAGGGCTTTTACAATGTCTCCCGCAAGTATGAGCGCTGCCAGTGCTGTGGACTGTATCGGGTAACTACGCGCTAGCGTAGTTACTAGTGCGGCTATATCTTTTTTTTCTGGTGAAAGGCTATAGGGATGTCAGTTGCTATGGCCTTTTTCTTTGGGGCTGGTATGTCCATTATGGTATTATTCGGTTTTGGTTGACACCCCTCTTACAGCGTTTTACAATACACTCAACAGGTTTTATCGTGGAAAAAGCTTTCGCTATTAGTAGTGCCATATTTACTTTTGCTTTTTGCGTTTTGATTGCCTGCCTTTTCACAAATATCACCTTTCCCGATAAAGCTCTGGATAAAATTGCTAACTCTCCTTTTATTGGCCTTAAAGAAGTCGTAAGTTTTTTCAAAGCAATAGATACAGCCGATTTCTATCTTACTATCCTTTCTGGACTCGCTTCCCTTGTTACCTACATTGGGAAAAAACTTGGCATATAATTTACTATTCCTAATTACATCGCCGTATTTATTTTCTAACCACTTTGTAAATACCGATAATGCTTTAATATAAGCAATCATAAATATTGCGCTTATCATCAGAGATGAGAAGATAATGCCAATGAGAATCATTATTGTCCCAATCACTAGTACAACCTCCTTCTTTTTGCTCCTCTGAAATAACGCCTGCTAACCATACCACGTCCCATATAGACTTCATTCTTACCTAAGCTTGGTGATTTACGGGTTATACGTGGGGTTGGAGGTGTAATGCGTGGTGGCTTCGGGTTAATTCCCAACCTGCGTGCCCGTCTGCCAATCCCAAACGGGCTTTTCTCCAGTCGCATTGTGCCACGTTCAACGTGAGATACAGTAATGGGCTTTGATGGTGTATGCTTGTGGATAATATCTGCCCAGTTCTT
>CAYXWH010000001.1:81549-114905 GCA_964468755.1 uncultured Dehalococcoidaceae bacterium | reverse complement strand
ACTATCCAGTCGGCATTACGCAGTATATCCAGCTTTTCGCGGGTTACTTCGCCGATGATGCGGATAGCCAGTCCCGGGCCGGGGAAGGGCTGGCGCCAGACCATCTCCTCGGAGAGTCCCAGCTTCAGTCCGACCTGTCGCACTTCATCCTTGAACAGGTAGCGCAGCGGCTCCAGCAGTTTGAGCCTCATTTTGGCAGGCAGACCGCCCACGTTATGATGGGTCTTTATGGTGGCGGATGCCTTGCTTACCGATGATATGCTTTCAATGACATCAGGGTAAAGAGTTCCCTGTGCCAGGAAATCGACTGTACTGATTCTGTTGGCTTCTTCTTCGAATATGCGGATGAATTCTTCGCCGATAATCTTGCGCTTTGTCTCCGGGTCGGTTACGCCCTGTAACCGGTCGAGGAACCGCTGGCTGGCGTCGATATACATGATATTCATGCCCAGATTTTTCTGGAACACGTTGAGGGTTCTCTCGGCTTCTTCACGCCGCAGCAGCCCGTTGTTAACGAAAATACAGGTAAGCTGGTCGCCGATGGCGCGGTGGATAAGGGTGGCAACCACCGAGGAATCAACTCCACCGGAGAGGGCGTTGACCACTTTGCCGCTGCCCACCTGCTGTTTGATTCGCGAGATACTGTCGTTGACAAAGTTGCCCATGGTCCAGTTTCCCTTGCAGCCGCATATCCGGTACACGAAGTTTTTGAGTATGTTTTTACCCTCCGGGGTGTGGGCGACCTCAGGGTGAAACTGGAGACCGAAAATCTGTTTCCCGTCACCCATAACGGCGTAAGGGGAGTTCTCCGTGTAGGCAAGCGCCGAGAGACCGGGCGGCATTTCCTCGATCCGGTCGCCGTGGCTCATCCATACCGGTGTTGATTCCGGCAGGCCGGCGAACAGTGGCGACTCAACATCGCTCAGGTGAAGCATGGCGTGGCCATACTCGCTCTTGGTTCCCGGGGCGACCTGGCCACCCAGCTGATGGGTGATAAGCTGCATGCCGTAGCAGATACCCAGTACCGGCAACCGGCTTTCGTACACATAGGTAGGGGCGAGTGGCGCTTTTGGCTGGTAGACACTGGCTGGTCCACCGGAGAGGATAAAGCCCCTGGGGTTAAGCGGAGCAATCTTTTCCCAGGGAGTATCGTGGGGAAGAAGTTCGCAATAGACCTGGCATTCCCGTATCCTGCGGGCAATGAGCATACTGTACTGGGAGCCGAAATCGAGGACGATAATCGCTTCCCGCTCGGCGCCGGATACCGCCTCAGCGGGGGCTTCCGATGGCTCGCCGCTTATCTCCTTGGCGATTTCCAGGTAGGTGGAAACCTCGATGTCCCCGCTGGTAGCTACCCGGTGGCTGTCACTTTTGATTGATTTTGACTTTTTTTCAACCATGTTTACGAATAAAGATTACCATTATGCTGTTTGGGATGCAAGTTTTTCGACCCCCTGTTTCTGCCTGGTTGTGCCCTGAATTTAGGCTCCAAAGCGTTACCGGGATGGGGTTCGGCTGTCATGGAAAACAGGAGTGCGGGGTGTGTTAACTAAATAGTAGTATGCTATACTACCTTTGTGGAGAAAGTTACACCGGGTTATCTATTCCCGACTGGGAATAATCGTTAGTCAAAGATTTGCCGGAATTGCGTTGAAATAGATGGTTCAGCACGAGTTTTTGAGCAAAAGCCCGGCGGATACATTCAATCTGGGCAGGCAAATGGGAAAGAGGCTTCAGCCGGGGAGCATTCTGGCCCTGATTGGGGAGCTGGGCTGCGGAAAAACACTAATCACCAAAGGTATTTGTGCCGGTCTGGGAGTGCCGGAAAGACAGGTCAACAGTCCCACCTTTGTCTTGGTGAATGAGTATACAGGAAGGTTGCCCGTTTTTCACATAGACCTGTACCGCCTCGGGGACATCGTTGAGGAAATGGAAATCGGGATATGGGACTACCTGTCCCGGGCGGAGCAGGGGGTGATGGTGGTGGAGTGGGCGGAGAAAGTCCTGCCGCTGTTGCCGGACGATTACTGCCGGTTGGAATTTACCGTGCTCTCGATGCGGAAACGGCGGATTGTGCTTTCCGGTATCGGGCCCAGAGCCAGTGCGCTGGTCAAGGAGCTTGGCGGAGAATGAAAGTGCTCGGTATTGATACCTCGGGTTATGCCAATGCCATCGGCGTGGTTGACGGCGAACGTGTGCTGGTTGATTTAACCTTCGAGGCGCGGACGGATACACTACAGAAGATTGTGTCCAATATTGATTCTACCCTGAAGAGAGCTTCACTCGGGTTGGCTGATATTGACGGGTTCGGGGTAGGTCTGGGACCGGGCTCGTGGACGGGTATCAGGGTGGGAGTAACCGTGGGCAAGATGCTCGCTTTCAGTACCGGTAAACCGATCTGTGGCGTGTCTACTCTCGACGTACTCGCCGGCAGTGCCGGGAACACGGAGACGCCGGTCTGCTCGATAATCGATGCCGGCGCCCGGGATATGGTCTATGCCGCATTCTACCGCCACCGGAATGATGGACTTGCCCGTTTTGGTGAATACTATGTTGGCGATATTGCCGGTCTGTCCCGGCTGATATCGGGACCCGTGGTGCTGGTTGGCGATGGAGCCCGCCGTTATCACCAGCAGCTATCCGGTGGGCTTGTCACCCCGGGAATTACTATCACTGCGCTGGAAGCGGTACCCAGGGGTTCGATGGTTGCCCGGCTGGCGGAGGGCCATCTCCGGCGGGGTGAACGGGATGATGCGCTTTCGTTAGCTCCACTTTATTTGAAGGAGTCCACGGCCAGAGTCTTCCGCAATAAATATATGCAGCAAGCATCGGGTAAAAGAGAGGACTGAAGACTATGCTGGTGCTGGGTATCGAGACTTCCTGTGACGAGACTTCGGCGGCTCTGGTTGTCGATGGCAGGGAGGTATTGTCCAACATCGTGGCGACCCAGATGGACTTGCTGGAAAAGTATGGCGGCGTGGTGCCGGAGATTGCCGCCCGGAGACACACCGAGCTTATCGGTTACGTGATTCAGGAGGCGCTGGATGCGGCTGGCAAGACACTGGATGATGTTGAGGCGGTGGCGGTTACCGCTCGCCAGGGATTGATTGGCTGTCTGCTGGTCGGCGTGGCGGCGGCGAAGTCGCTCAGCTACTCCCGGCATATTCCCTTGATTGGTCTGCATCACATTGAGGGGCATATCTTTGCCAGCCTGCTCAGTAACCGGAACCTGCCGATGCCTCATGTGTGTCTCACCGTTTCCGGGGGGCATACCATGCTGCTGTACGTTCGGGACTGCTGTCAGTATGAGCTGCTGGGCACTACCCTGGATGATGCTGCCGGCGAGGCGTTTGACAAGATTGCCAAGTTCCTCAACCTCGGTTTTCCCGGCGGGCCGGTCATTGATAACCTGTCGCGACGGGGTAATAGCCGCGCCTTCCGGTTTCCCCGTCCGCTCATGAAGGCAAATAATCTGGACTTCAGCTTCAGCGGGTTGAAAACGGCGGTACTCAATACCTTCAAGGATAAACTGGCTCGCAACGAGGCATTACCGCAGGAAGATATCGCTGCCAGTTTTCAGGAGGCTGTGGTCGATGTCCTGGTGACCAAGACCATGCGCGCCGCGGCGGAGATGGCAGTGTCTGCGGTGAGTGTTACCGGGGGGGTATCGGCAAACCGGCGACTTCGAGACGTCTTTCTAACCGCCGGTCAGCGTAATGGGCTTACCGTCTTCTTCCCCGATGTAGCGCTCTGTACCGATAACGCGGCGATGGTCGCTGCCGCCGGCCATGCCCGGCTCAGCCGGGGTGAGGTAGCTGACCTGGACCTGGATGTACTGCCCAATGCTCCACTGGAGGTGCAAGGTGACTAGAATAGAGGAGGTAAACGCGGATGGTACTCCCCTGGTGACCGTCACTGAGGCAGCGAGACTAATATTTGCCGGCAAGGTGATTGTCTGTCCCACGGATACCGGCTACGCTTTTGCCGCCAATGCCCTGGACGAAGAAGCAGTGGCGAGGGTCTTTGTCCTCAAAGGGCGGTCGTATAAAAACCCGATTCATGTGGCGGTAAGCTCGGTGGCCGAAGCTGCCCGATATGCCCATATTAATGAGTCTGCGGAGCAACTGGCCCGGCATTTCCTTCCCGGTGCACTGACCATGGTGCTACCGAAGCGGGAGAGCATTCCCGACATGCTGGTTGGTGGGGGGAATACCATCGGTATCCGGGTCCCCGATAATAAGGTGATGCTGAGCCTGACGGGGATGACCCGCCTGCCGCTTACCGCTACCAGTGCCAATATCAGCGGCGGGCCGACTCCGTACGATATCACCGAGGTTATGGCACAGCTTGAGCAGATATCAGGGGATGTGGCAATGGTGCTGGACCAGGGGAAACTGACGGGGCGGGGGCTCTCGACCATAGTTGACCTGTCGGTCAGCCCACCCGGGTTACTCCGCCAGGGACTCATCGCCTGGGAAGAAATCATGCGGGTACTCACAACGGTTTGAAGGAGGTTAAGTGATGCGTATTGCTGTCGGCAGTGACCACCGGGGTTTTCATCTCAAGCAGCTTGTGCTCAAGCTACTAGCCGACGCGGGGCACAGCTATGAAGACTTTGGCCCCTCTAGCAGCGAAACAGTGGACTATCCGGATATCGCCAAGGCAGTGGCTGAGGCGGCTATCGGTGGCGGGTTTGACCGTGGTATCTTGATATGCGGCACCGGCATCGGTATGAGTATCGCTGCCAACAAAGTCCGGGGTGTCCGGGCGGCGCACTGCTATAATGCCTTTACCGCATACCGGGCTCGCCGGCACAATGATGCCAATATCCTTTGCCTTGGCGCCGAGGAAGGGGAAGCGCAGGTACCGGCGGTAATTGAGACCTTTCTGACCACCGGATTTGAAGGGGGGAGACACCAGCAACGGCTAAACAAGATAACGGCTCTCGAAGAGCAGTAACCGGGTGCATTTAGCTTGACATTAAATCCACGCATATGCTATCTTTAGGTACGGGCTGAAGGTAGTGGTTTAGTCATTTTAGTCCGTCTTTATTAAGACGGTCTTTTTTTAATTCTGATGTTTTCGCGGGGAGCTGGATATGAAAAGTGACATGGTGAAAAAGGGGGTAGAGCGGGCACCCCATCGTTCTTTGCTGTATGCGACAGGCTGCACACGGGAAGAAATGAGCAAGCCATTCATCGGCGTTATCAATAGCTTCAGTGAAATTGTTCCCGGACACATTAATCTGCGTGATATCGCTGAAGCAGTCAAGGCGGGGGTACGTGAGTCAGGTGGAGTCCCCTTTGAAGTGGATACCATCGCCATATGCGACGGTATTGCCATGAACCATGCGGGCATGAAGTATAGCCTGCCCAGTCGGGAGCTGATTGCCGACTCGGTGGAAGCGGTGGTGGAAGCTCATGCCTTTGATGCGCTTGTTTTTGTCCCCAACTGCGATAAGATAATTCCCGGAATGCTGATGGCGGCGGTGCGATTGAACCTGCCGGCTGTCTTCGTCAGCGGTGGGCCAATGATGGCGGGGAGTCTGGGTGGCAGTGGGAAAAAGATAGACCTTAGCTCCGTTTTTGAGGGTGTGGGGGCAGTGACCAGCGGGAAGATGACTGAGCCGGAGCTATTGGAATTGGAGGAGCTGGCGTGTCCCGGATGCGGGAGCTGTTCCGGTATGTTTACTGCCAACACCATGAACTGCATGACTGAAGCCATGGGGATGGGGCTACCCGGCAACGGTACCATTCCGGCGGTTGATGCCCGCCGGCGGGGTCTGGCCAGAAAGGCGGGGCGACAGGTCATGCAAATTCTGGCGGATGAGATTCGACCCCGTGATATTGTAACCAAAGACGCTATTTATAATGCCTTCACGGTCGATATGGCGCTGGGCGGCAGCACCAATTCTGTCCTGCACCTTAAAGCCATCGCCCATGAAGCCGGGATTGATTTCCCCCTGACAATGATTAATGAGATAAGCGAACGTACTCCTTATCTCTCCAAGTTGAGACCGGCGGGAGAAAACCACATCGAGGATTTGGACCTGGCGGGTGGCATCCCGGCGGTAATGGCGGAACTCAAGGGGTTATTGAAACTGGAGTCCGTAACGGTGACCGGTAAAACGGTGGCGGACAATATTGCCCACCGGCGGATTCTGAACAATGAGGTTATCCGGCCCGTTGCCGGCGCCCACTCAGCCACCGGGGGGCTGGTCATGCTGTTTGGCAACCTGGCACCGGAGGGTGCCGTGGTCAAACGGGCAGCAGTAGCCCCGGAGATGATGGTCCATGAAGGCCCGGCACGGGTCTTCGAATCAGAGGAAGATGCCACTCAGGCAATAATGAGCGGTAGCATAAAGAAGGGCGACGTTCTGGTTATCCGGTATGAAGGCCCGAAGGGTGGACCGGGAATGAGAGAGATGCTTACGCCTACCTCACTGTTAGCCGGTATCGGCATGGATAAAGAGGTGGCACTGCTTACCGATGGTCGTTTTTCCGGGGCAACCCGCGGGGCTGCTATGGGGCATGTTTCTCCGGAGGCAGCCAGCCGGGGACCTATCGCCGCCTTGAAAGATGGTGATATAATCGTCATTGATATTCCTGATTACCGGCTTGAGGTAAAGCTCTCTGAACAGGAGATACGGAATCGACTCGACCAGCTAGGTGGTTTTGAACCGAAGGTGAAAACGGGTTATCTCAAGCGTTATGCTGACCAGGTGTGTTCCGCCAGCACCGGTGCGGTATTTAGCATATAAGGGGGACTCGTATGAAGCGGACAGGTGCCCAGATTATTTGTGAAGGTATGCTTCAGGAAGGCGTGGAGGTTATCTTCGGTTTCCCCGGCGGGGCGGTTCTGCCGCTATATGATACCTTGCCCCAATATCCCGGGCTTCGCCATATTCTGGTGCGTCATGAGCAGGGTGCAGCCCACGCTGCCGACGGGTACGCCCGGATTACCGGAAAGGTTGGCGTATGCATGGCTACTTCCGGACCGGGAGCAACCAATCTGGTAACCGGTATCGCCAATGCCAGTCTTGATTCGGTACCTATGGTGGCGTTTACCGGCCAGGTAGCGAGGCCGTTCATCGGCAAGGATGCCTTTCAGGAAATAGACATTACCGGGATTACACTACCCATTACCAAAAATAACTACCTGGTTCTTGACGTGAATGACCTGCCGGGAATAATCAAGGAGGCTTTTCACCTGGCTAGAAGCGGCCGTCCGGGGCCGGTGCTCATAGACGTGCCGCGAGATGTTTTCATTGACCAGACCGAATTAAATTATCCCAACCGGGTGGACTTGCCCGGCTACAAGATAACCGAACAGGGACACCCCACCCAGATTAAAAAGGCGACGAAGCTGATAAATGAAGCCAAAAGGCCGTTGATACTGGCGGGGAGGGGGGTGCTTCTCTCCGGGGCACATGACGAACTGCGGCATTTTGCCGAGTCAGCCCAGGTGCCAGTGGTGACCACGCTGCTGGGTATCGGCGGCTTTCCGGAAACACATGTACTGAGCTATCGTATGGTGGGCATGCATGGCATGGCTTATGCCAACAAGGCAATGGATAATGCTGACTTGCTGATTGCGGTCGGTATGAGGTTCGACGACCGGGTGACCGGTAAGATAAGTGCCTTTGCGCCGCATGCACACATCATCCATATTGACCTGGACCCGGCGGAGATCGGCAAGAATGTCCGGGTTGACGTCCCTATAGTCGGTGATGTGAAGAACGTATTATCGGCGATGATTAAGTTGGTTACACCCGGCGAGCGTGTGGAATGGATTCAGCAGCTTGAAGAATGGCGGCGACAGCACCCGTCAATGGATATCAAAGATACCGAATCTTTGCTGCCGCAATACATACTTCGCACGCTCTATGAAGTGACTGGTGGTGAGGCTGTCATTGTTACCGGAGTGGGGCAGAACCAGATGTGGGCGGCACAGCACTACATTTATACCAAACCCAACACTTTGATTTCATCCGGGGGGCTGGGCACGATGGGTTTTGGCCTGCCCGCAGCGATGGGAGCCAAGGTTGGCCGTCCGGAGAGTAATGTCTGGTGTGTTGATGGTGACGGCAGCCTGCAAATGACAATGCAGGAACTGGCTACCCTGGTCCAGGACAAGATTGCGGTGAAAATAGCGGTCCTCAATAACGGCTACCTGGGAATGGTGCGGCAGTGGCAGGAACTCTTCTATGGTAAGCGCTATGTCGCCACCCCGCTTACCTGCCCTGATTTTGTCAAGATTGCCGAAGCCTATAGCCTGCCCGGTCTGAGGGTTAGCCGTAAAGAAGAAGTGGCCCCGGCTATTGAGCAAGCTATGGCGTATAATGGCCCCTTCCTCATCGATTTTACCATAGAGCCGGAGGAGAACGTGTTCCCCATGGTGCCACCGGGAGCATCAATAGCCGAGTTTATTGAAGGGCCGAAGAAAGAGGTGCCAGCATGGCCACGACGAAGCACACCATAGTAGCACTGGTGCAGGATAGGCCCGGGGTACTCAATCGTATGGCCAGCCTTTTCCGCCGGCGAGGTTTCAATATTGAGAGTATTGCCGTGGGGCACAGCGAAGTCCCCCACCTGTCTCGGATGACCATTGTGGTCAATGGCTCCAGCGCCATGGTGGAGCAGGTGCGGAAGCAGGTAGACAAGATTGTCGATGTCTTCAGGGTAATCGATATTACCGGGGATAACAACACGGTTCGGGAACTGGCTCTTATCAAGGTGAGAGCTACTTCGGCAAACAGAAGTGAGATAATCGAGATTGCCGATATATTCCGCGCCAATATCGTTGATGTCGCCGCTGATTCACTGACCATAGAGATTACCGGGGATGAGGATAAGATCGATTCCATGCTGAGGCTGCTTCGTGGTTTTGGTATCAGAGAGATAGCCAGGACCGGGCGCATTGCCATGGTTCGTGGGGGTGCGGGTTCAGTTGCTGTGGAGGAGAAGGTAAGTAAAAAAACCGGCCGAAAATGAGGGTCAGCGAAGTCGATTTATTACGGAAGTGAAATCCTTCCCACGCTAAGAATATATAATAGAGGAGATGGTACGATATGGCTAAAATCTATTATGAAAAAGATGCTGACATGAAGCTGCTGGCAGACAAGAAGATTGCCATCATCGGGTATGGCAGTCAGGGACACGCCCATGCCCAGAATCTTAGGGACAGCGGCTGCCAGGTGATTGTGGCTGAGGCAGAGGGTAGCCCGGGCTGGAAGAACGCTGAAGAGGCGGGCTTCAATGTGTATACGGCGGATAAGGCTGCCCGGGAAGGTGACATTATAGTCATGCTGGTTGCTGACCAGTATCAAAAAGAGGTCTACTATAACTATGTTGAGAAAGGCCTGGCTGAGGGCAATATGCTGATGTATGCTCATGGCTTCACCATTCACTACGGCCAGGTTGTCCCGCCGGCCAATGTTGACCTGACCATGATTGCTCCCAAGTGCCCGGGTCATATGGTGCGTGCTCTTTACCTGGAGAATGCCGGGCCGCCGGCGATAGTTGCCGTAGAGCAAAACGTGACCGGTAAGGCACTGGATATTTCCCTTGCCTATTCCAGGGGTATCGGCTGCGCCCGCGCCGGAGTAATCGAAACCACCTTTGCCGAAGAGGTGGAGACTGACCTCTTCGGAGAGCAGGCGGTGCTGTGCGGAGGGGTTACTTCGCTGATAAAGGCTGGTTTTGAGACACTGGTTGAGGCCGGTTATCAGCCGGAGATTGCCTATTTTGAAGTTTGTAACGAGTTGAAGCTGATTATTGACCTGATATACCAGGGTGGTCTGAGCTATATGCGCTACTCGGTCAGCGATACCGCGGAGTACGGCGACTATACGCGCGGGCCACGGCTCATCGATGATATGGTCAAGCAGGAAATGCAGCAGCTGCTGGTCGAGGTGCAGGACGGCACGTTTGCCAAAGAGTGGATCCTGGAAAACCAGGCTGGTCGTCCAATGTACAATGCGATAAAGCGCATGGAATCGGAGCACCCCATTGAGATAGTAGGGAGGGAGCTGCGTAAAATGATGCCCTGGACAAAGGGGTAGCAAAGGGATTCAAACGATGGACAGGGTAATCATATTTGATACTACCCTCCGCGACGGTGAGCAGGCAGCAGGTGGTCGGCTGAATGTCCAGGAAAAGCTGGAGATAGCCCGGCAACTGGAAAAGCTTGGCGTCGATGTCATTGAGGCGGGCACCCCGGTCAATTCTCAGACGGAACTTGAGGCGGTCAGGACTATTGCTCGCGAAGTGCGCACGCCGGTAATATGTGCCCTGGCGCGGGCTGTTCCCGGCGATATTGATGCCGCCTGGGAGTCGGTGAAGGAGGCGGCGCGACCACGGATACACGTGTTTCTGTCCGCCTCGGATATTCATATCATGCACCAGCTGAAAAAGAGCCGGGATGAAATCCTGGATATGGCTCGCAGCATGGTTGCCCGCGCCAAACAGTATACTGAAGACGTTGAGTTTTCTCCCATGGACGCCAGCCGGGCGGAACCGGAGTATATTTACCAGATGCTGGAAGCGGTCATTGAGGCCGGAGCCACCACGGTAAATATTCCGGATACGGTAGGGTATGCCATTCCGGGCGAATTTGGCGGTCTGATTGAAGGGATTATTCGGAACGTGCCCAATATCGGCCGGGCGGTGATAAGTGTCCATTGCCATAATGACCTGGGTCTGGCGGTAGCCAACAGCCTGGAAGCGGTAAAGCGGGGAGCCCGCCAGGTGGAATGTACCCTAAATGGCATCGGGGAGCGGGCGGGTAATGCCTCGCTGGAGGAAATCGTGATGGCGGTAAAGACCCGTGAGGACTTCTACGGTCTGACTACCGGTGTTGACGCCAGGCAGATATATAAGAGCAGCCGCCTGGTGAGTGAACTGACCGGTTTCACGGTGCAGCCGAATAAGGCAATTGTCGGCAGTAATGCCTTTCGCCATGAGTCAGGCATTCACCAGGATGGAATCATCAAGATGCCGATAACCTACGAGATAATTGATCCCAGAACGGTGGGCGTACCCTCCAGCAGTCTGGTGCTGGGCAAGCTCAGCGGACGGCACGCCTTTAAGGAACGGCTCTCCGAACTGGGCTATAGCCTTAATGAAGAAGACCTTGGCCGTGCCTTTCTCGCCTTCAAGGAGCTGGCGGATAAGAAAAAGGAAGTTACCGACCGTGATATTGAGTCGCTGGTGGCTGAGGAGCAGCGGACCGTTACCGAGGTCTATCATATTGACCGTATTCAGGTCACCTGTGGAGACCGGGGCATACCTACCGCGGCGGTGCGGTTGGTGGGCCCTGATGGTAAACTGCTGGCTGATGCGGCTCTGGGCACGGGGCCGGTCGACGCGGTCTATAAGGCGATTAATCGCATTGTAGAGATGCCCAATTCACTTACCGAATTCACCGTAAAGTCGGTTACCGAGGGAATTGACGCGATTGGTGAAGTGCTGATACGGATTGAGAGCGAGGGGATAAGCTATACCGGCCGGGGTGCCGATACCGATATTATTGTCGCCAGCGCCAAGGCGTATATGAATGCTCTTAATCGCCTGATTGCCGCCCGAGGCAGGAAGAAGTAGCTTCATAACCTCGGTCTACGTATCATCAGTTATCGGTGGGAAAGGAAAGTACATTGACACTAGCCCAAAAGATATTAGCTGCGCATACTGACAAGGAAGAGGTAGTCCCCGGTGAGTTTATTAATGTAAAAGTGGACCTGGTTCTGGCCAATGATATTACCGCCCCCATTGCTATCCGGGAGTTTCGGCGCCTCGGTGTCGATAAGGTTTTTGACCCGACCAAGATTGTGATGGTTCCAGACCACTTTACGCCAAACAAGGACATTGCCTCGGCGGAACAGGCTAAATTGATACGGGAATTCAGCCGGGAGCAGGGGATTATTTTCTATGAAGTTGGCCAGATGGGTATTGAGCATGTGCTTTTACCGGAGCAGGGACTGGTACTTCCCGGCGACGTCGTGGTTGGAGCGGACTCGCACACCTGCACCTATGGTGCTGTCGGTGCCTTTGCCACCGGTATGGGGTCAACCGATATCGCGGCGGCAATGGCGACCGGTGACATATGGATGAAAGTGCCGTCGACAATTAAATTTGTCTACCATGGAAATCTGGGGAAGTGGGTAGGTGGTAAGGACTTGATTCTGCACACCATCGGGGATATCGGTGTGGACGGGGCGTTGTATTCCGTGATGGAGTTTACCGGCGAGGCGATTGATGCCCTGCCCATAGACGGCAGGTTTACCATGGCTAACATGGCTGTTGAGGCCGGTGCCAAAGCCGGCATGTTCAGGGTGGATAACAAAACGCAGCTTTACGTGAAGTCGAGGGCGAAGCGCGATTATCTGGTCTATGAGCCGGACAATGATGCCGACTATGCGAAGGTTATTGAGTATAATGTCTCGAACATTGAGCCGCAGGTGGCATTGCCACACTCGCCGGCTAATGCCAGGCCGGTCAGCCAGCTAGATGATATTGAAGTCGACCAGGTGGTCATCGGCAGTTGCACCAACGGTCGTCTCGAGGATTTACGGATTGCCGCCCGGATATTAAAAGGGAAGAAGGTGCATCCCGGAGTGCGCTGTATTGTCATTCCCGGCTCACAGCAGGTATACCTTGACGCTCTGATAGAGGAATTTGTTGAAATCTTTGTTCGGGCGGGAGCGGTTGTCAGCACGCCGACCTGTGGCCCGTGTCTTGGTGGGCATATGGGAGTCCTCGCTGAAGGTGAGCGCTGCCTATCGACTACCAACCGCAACTTTGTGGGCAGAATGGGCAGCGCGAAGTCGGAAGTATATCTGGCGAATCCCGCGGTAGCGGCGGCTACTGCCATTATGGGCAGGATTGCCAGTCCGGGTGAGATTCTCCAGTAACTACCTCTTTTACAAGGGCTGGATGGCAGAGTTTAGCCGCCCATTTAACCTGGCTATGGCATAACAACCATGGCTGAATTAGACCGGTCAATGAGAAAATCGCTGGCATGGAATGAGAATGGTGTGGCAGTTCAGGCTGCCCGACTGATAGCCGAGGGGCATACCATTGAACCGGCCCGGGGCGAGAAGCCGCCGCGGGTGAAGGACTGGGAGAAGGCTCTGGCTTGATTTTAAAAAGGAGGTAATCCTTGATATTAAAAGGTAAGGTCCATAAATACGGCGAGAATGTGGATACCGATGTTATTATCCCGGCCCGCTATCTCAATATCTCGGAGGCAGAGGCGCTTGCCAAGCACTGCATGGAGGATATTGATAAGGATTTTGTGAAGCAGGTAGCGCCCGGGGATATCATCATGGCGACGACCAATTTTGGCTGTGGCTCGTCGCGGGAACATGCTCCGCTGGCAATCAAGGCAGCCGGGGTTTCCTGTGTTATTGCCAAAACGTTTGCCCGTATTTTCTTCCGCAACGCGATCAACATCGGTCTGCCTCTGCTTGAGTGCGAGGACGCGGTGGATAATACCGGCTCCGGTGACGCCCTGGAAATTGACCTTTCCAGCGGGGAGATAAAAAATGTGAGCAAGCGGATGACATTTCATGCCAAGCCCTATCCTGAGTTTATGGCTGAGTTGATTTCTGCCGGCGGACTTATTGAGCATACCAGGCAACGATTGGTGGAAAGGAGAGCATAGCGTGCAGTTTAATCTGACAGTTTTACCCGGTGACGGTGTTGGGCCGGAGATAATTGATGAGGCGGTCAAGGTGCTGAAGACGGTGGGTGAAAAATACGGGCACACCTTTAATCTGGAGTATGGGCTGATTGGCGGGATTGCCATTGATGAGCAGGGTGTGGCGCTATCCGATGACACCGTAAATATGTGCCGGAAGAGTGATGCCGTCTTACTGGGTGCGGTCGGTGGTCCCAAGTGGGATGACCCGCTGGCGAAGGTACGTCCCGAAGATGGCTTGCTGGGTTTGAGAAAGGGACTGGGCCTGTTTGCCAACCTGCGGCCGGTGAAAGTCTACCCGGAACTGGTCAACTCGGCAAACCTCAAGCCCGAGGTTATTGACGGGGTGGATTGTGTTTTTATCCGCGAGCTGACCGGCGGAATCTACTTTGGTCGACCGAAGAAGCAGTGGCGGACGTCCCGGGGAAGGCGGGTAGTGGATACCCTGGCTTATTCCGAGCAGGAGATTGAACGTATTCTCAAGGTCGGCTTTGAACTGTCCCGCACCCGAAAGAAAAAGCTGATTTCAGTGGACAAAGCCAATGTGCTGGAGTCGTCCCGATTGTGGCGGCAGATTGCTATTGAGGTTTCCGCCAAGTATCCTGATGTTGAGCTGGAGCACATGCTGGTGGATGCTTGCTCCATGCGCATTATCCAGAACCCTGCCTACTTTGATGTTCTGGTTATGGAGAATATGTTTGGTGATATAGTAACCGATGAAGCCTCGATGCTGGCGGGCTCGATGGGGATGCTGCCGTCAGCCAGCCTGGCTGGAGTGCCTCAGGAAGGGGTCAGGACACTGGGACTCTATGAGCCGATACATGGCAGCGCCCCGCGCCGCGCCGGCCTTAATATGGTGAATCCGATTGCCATGATTCTCAGCGTGGCGATGATGCTGCGTTATTCTCTGGCTCTGGTCGAAGAGGCACGGTCTATTGAGGCTGCTGTGGAAGCGGTATTGAAGGCGGGTTATCGCACGTATGATATAATGAGTGAAGGAAAGACCAAGGTGGGTACCAGGGAAATGGGGGATATAATCACTGAAAAAGTGAGGGGATAAGAAGTGCCATCGGTGCAACTGTATGACACTACGCTCCGAGATGGGGTTCAGGGAGAAGGGATTTCCTTTTCCGTGGTGGATAAACTGAGCATTGTCAGGAAGCTCGACGAACTGGGTGTCCACTATATTGAAGGCGGCTGGCCTGGCTCTAACCCCAAGGATGCCGATTTCTTTGCCAGAGCCCGGGACCTCACCCTGAGCAATGCTGCGGTGGTGGCGTTTGGCAGCACCCGTCGTCCCAATAGCAAAGCCGAAGACGATGCCAACCTCCGGGCGCTGGTTGACGCCGGTGTGAAAGTGGTCACTATTGTCGGCAAAAGCTCGGAGATGCATGTTACCCACGTGCTGGAAGTCTCGCTGGAAGAAAACCTCGGCATGATTGCCGACTCTGTTCGTTTTCTCAAAGAACGGGGGCTTACTGTATTCTTTGATGCCGAGCATTTCTTTGATGGCTTTAAGGTAAATCTTGAGTATACCCTGCGGACCCTTGAGGTGGCTGCCGAGGCTGGTGCCGACTGTATTATTCCCTGTGACACCAACGGTGGCAGTTTACCCGGTGAGATCGTTACCGCAATTGAGGCTGCCCGGAAGATGACCAAGGTGCCGCTGGGTATTCATGCCCACAATGACGCTGAACTGGCGGTAGCCAATACGCTGGCGGCAGTCCAGGCCGGGGTTATCCAGGTGCAGGGTACTCTCAATGGCTATGGCGAGCGGTGCGGGAATGCCAACCTCTGCTCCATAATCCCGGCGCTGAAGCTTAAAATGGGCATCGACTGTATCAGTGATGAACAGCTTGCCAGGTTGACCGAGGTGTCGCGCTATGTAAGCGAGCTGGCTAACCTGGTCCCCAACCCGTATCAGCCGTATGTCGGCTCCAGTGCCTTCGGTCATAAGGGTGGATTTCACGTTTCGGCGATAAGCAAGCGGGAAGATAGCTACCAGCACATGGACCCGGTTCGGGTGGGCAATAAGTTGCGGGTAATCGTGTCCGAGCTGTCCGGTCGGCAAAATATCATGCATAAGGCGAAGGAGCTGGGTCTGGATTTGCCCCCGCACGGGAAGGAAGCACAGAGACTGCTGGAGCAGGTCAAAATGCTGGAAAGCCGTGGTTTCCAGTACGATAATGCTGAAGCGTCTTTTGAGCTATTATTGCATCGAGCCAAACCGGAGTATAAACCGCCGTTTGAGCTGGTTGATTTCATGGTGGTGGTCGAGAGACGGCGGCGCCTGCCTGCTCGCAAGGACCTGGAGGATATGCTGTCCGAGGCTATGGTAAAGGTGCGGGTTGGCGGTGAGATAGTACATACCGCGGCTGAAGGTAACGGCCCGGTAAATGCGATGGATCAGGCGCTGCGTAAGGCGTTGTTGCGGTTCTATCCCAGCCTGGCTCAGGTCAAGCTGGTCGACTACAAAGTGCGGATTCTTGAAGAGAGCGTTGGTACCGAGGCTCAGGTACGCGTCCTTATCGAGTCCAGCGATGGTATTAACGAGTGGCGGACGGTGGGCAGCTCCGCCGATATTATTGAGGCGAGCTGGTTAGCCCTGGCTGACAGTATGGAATACTGGCTCATCAAGTATAATAAAGAAAAACGACCCCGCTCGTCTTGACCGTCTCTTTGGTTCGTGCTACATTCTAGTAAGAACGTCCCTGTAGCTCAGTTGGATAGAGCGTCTGCCTTCTAAGCAGAATGTCGTGGGTTCGAATCCCTCCAGGGACGCCAGAAATCTTATCATAGTCTGGTTTTCCTCAAAACAGACCTGCGCAGTGAGACGGTTACCGGTGGCACCACGCACTACGTGATCCATGGCGGCTAGGGGCATCATTCCCGATATAGAATCTTGCTTGCAACGTCTGGAGATAGGCTACTGCGGATAAATCAACGTATTGCCACGGAGTTCGGGTGCGCATTGTTTGGCGGTTTTTAACTACGTATTTTGGCGAGTAATAATCAGCAATTTGCATTATTGACAGATTACAAGGTTCATCATATACTCCAGACTACCATGAGTGAAGCGCAGATAGCGGGAGTTATCCTGGGTGCAGTTACGGCGGCTGTTGGTCTGGGACTGGGAATTGTCTCCATCCTTAACTATGGTCTGGAAAGCATCTCGGTAGTGATATTTTTTTCTGTCTTTATACTTGGTGCCCTTCTGGTCGGTATAATATGGAGTCATTAACTACCGGACACACGGCGCTCATCCTTCAATCGCTGAGACCCCCGGTCGGTTTTAACGAATTGGTATATCGTGATCGGGAAAGGACTGCTGATACGGCATACAAATGAGTGGCGTCGTGTTTTACTATTTCTGGAAATAGCGGCAGAGGAGGTGCTTGATTATGGCTGAAGAGTCTCGCCGTGTCAAGGTGGATACCATGTTTCGGGTATGCCCGCACTGCGGCTATCAGGACGGTTTTCACTCGATGTTTGCCCGGGTCGGGGATACGGACGAATTTAGCTGGCGCTTCATCTGCCCGAGCTGCCACCAGGTTTTCGATATCGGCCTGACTGTGCGCATGAGCGGCTGACCAGCGAAAACCGGTCGTCCTTAAGAGGCGCTACCTGCCGGTAGTGGGCGACTATATATCCGGGATGCAGCCGGGACCTCTTATCATCAGCACCGGCGTGCAGATGGCGCGGAATACCTTATCGGCAACGCTGCCAAATGCCCATCGGCTGGGACCAGTCCGCCCGTGGCTGGCCATAACAACCAGGTCACAGCCATGATATCGGGCATAGTAGGTGATTTCTTGCGCCGGATTGCCGAGGAGCACCCGGGTTTGCACCTTGAAGCCTTTTTTGGTGAGACCCTTGGCTATACGGTTGAGATACTTTTCGGCCTGTCTCTCTTTTTTACCCACGGCCTCCGGCATCAGCCGTTCTTCACCTGGCTGACTGTGATTCTTCACGGGTCGGTAGCCTGGGACACTCTCGGTCACACTAATCAGAATAACCTCGCTCTCTGAATTCTTTACCAGGTCATCCAGGAAAGGTAAGACACATTCCGCCAGCTTGGAGCCGTCCAGCGGGATCAAAATCTTTTGAAACATCGCTTTACCCTCCTCGTTTCAAAAATACTTCCCCGGGGGCATTACCCGTGTAATAAATATAATAATAAGGGAAAATATTCTCACCGACAAGATATCTTTAGGGTAAAATGAAGTGCGTGTTTTATCGCCTGCGGTTCCCGGAAAGTTTACGCTTGTTCCAGCATTATCCTGGAAGTGGCGAAGTCTACCTCGCGTAATTTCCCGCTGATGACCTTTTCTTCGCCGAAAAGGGTCGCCAGCCGGACTCGCTCTCCGTCAATGTGCAGATGGGCGATGTCTTCCAGGATGGGCTCATCGCTTGTTCGGTCTACGTATGCCTTGGCCAGACACATACGGGTGCCTCCTTTTGGCGGGGTGGGATAACTCCACCAGTTTGTATCTATTTCATGCCCGGTACTTTATCACTTGTACATTATCAATATATGAGCAGTTTTCAGAGTTGAAATCACTCCTTAGCGCTCACTCTACGGGAAAGGCAAACTGCCTTACAGACCGGTGCCTCAGGTTGGGCTGCTTGGCAGGCAGGAGCCGAAAGAGCTCCCGGAATGTCCTGTGGAGAAAGCGGACAAGACCCGTCGTATATTCCTGTCGCTGCATTTGGGGCACGTTATCTCATGGTCGCTGTCGTTTATACTGCGACGTAACTCGAATATTTCGCCACAGCTCTTGCATTCGTATTCATAGATAGGCATAAGTAACTCTACTCCCGTAGTCTGGTTAAGAATATATTATTGTCGGCAGGGCTTCTCCATCACTTACAGGCTATCATTACCGGTACCAAAATCAAATTATCAATGCTCACCCGACCCTTGCTTATACTATAGATGAAAAAATTCTTTTCCGCAAACTGATGAGTCCGTTTTTCACCTTGTATGCCGGCTTTTTCAGTCTGTCCGGTTTTACCGGGGGTTTCTTTTAGTACTAGACTTTTCGTTTTTATGGCTGTACACCCTTGCTAAATATCTCAAGAAAGCTTATCCTGTACTGTTAAGGAGGTGAAATATGACAACTGCGCATGAGCTGATTATGGATGGCAGGACTGAAGAATTCTGGCAGAAGTGCTGTGGTTACATTGACCTGAGCATTGACCAGTTTATGACCATTCAGAACCAGCTACTCTTGGAGCAAATTGAGCTGCTGAAAAAATGTGAACTGGGTCAAAAGTTGATGCGTGGAGTAGCGCCACAGAGCGTTACCGAATTCCGGCGGGAGGTCCCACTGACCACCTATGCCAGTTATGTTCCATATCTCCCGGATAAGAATGAAGATGCGCTCCCGGCAAAACCGGTAATGTGGCAACGCACATCCGGCAGGTCTGATGAGTTCGACTGTAAGTGGGTTCCGCTCAGCGAGCGGGCGTATGAGGAACTGGGTGATGTCTTTATGTCATTACTGTTATTTGCGTCATGTAACCAGAGAAATCACGTTGCCTTGAAAGCCCGGAACAAGTTCCTTTATGGCCTGGCAGCGCCGCCCTACGCGAGTGGTTGCTGGGCACTCCGGGCAGAACGGGATGGGGTTTTTGACTGGATGCCACCCCTGGCAGAAGCACAGAGCATGGAGTTCCGCCAGCGGATAGAGGTGGGCTTCCGGCAGGGAATGGCTGAAGGAATCGATATGATGGGGGCGATTTCCAGTGTCCTGGTGGCGATTGGTGAGCGGTTCGGGCAGGGAGGTGGGATGGGACGGGTCATTCCTCTTTTGAATCAACCTCGAATGCTCATGCGGCTGTTAAAGGCAGTGTTGAAGAGCAAGCTGGCCCGGAGACCCCTGATGCCCCGGGATATCTGGACACTGCGCGGGCTACTGTCCGGAGGCGCTGATGCCAGTGTCTACCGGCATAAAATCAAGGAATTGTGGGGCAGAGAGCCTCTGGATGTCTATGCCGCCGCCGAGAGCAGTCTTATCGCCACGCAGACCTGGGACTATGGGGACATGACCTTTATTCCCAACTTGAGCTTCTATGAGTTTCTTACCGAAGAAGAATATGCCAAGTGGGCTCAAGACCATAGCTATCAGCCGCCTACTCGATTACTTGATGAGGTATCGCCCGGGGAGCGGTACGGCATTGTTATTACCAGTTTCCACGGCGGGGCATTTGTGAGATACGTGCTGGGGGACATTCTCACCATAACCTCATCGAGGAACGAGCAGCTGAATATAAATTTACCCCAGATGGTGTTCTATGGCCGGGCAGATGATATCATTGATTTTGCTGCCTTTACTCATGCCTTTTTCACCGAAAAATCTACCTGGCAGGCGATACATAACACGGGAATAGACTACGTGGACTGGGTGGCGCGTAAGGAAGCGGTCAATGAGGCGCCGCTATTGCATATCTATATTGAGTTAAAGGAAGAGGGTTCGATTGGAGAGGAGCAGGTAACCGAATTACTTCACCGGGAGATTGCGAAAATCAACAAGGACTACGAGGACCTGGAAAGGTTCTTTGGCTTCAGGCCGCTTAAAGTGACCCTCCTGCCCGGCGGTTCATTTGCCGAATACATGGCACGACAGAAGGAAGCCGGTGCGGACCTGGCTCATATCAAGCCGCCGCACATGAGCCCGTCGGATAGTGTCATGAATGCCTTGCTGGGCAAGGAAATGGTCACCGCTTTATTTCCCGCCGACACTTCCAAGGCGAAATTGACTTCTTAGCTATGGTACTTATCTTAGCGGCACGATAGCCGTTATTATTGAATCAGTTGGCAGCAAGAGCTGCTCAAGCCTGATGGGCAGGGTGCAGTTGCATCCGTATCCACCAGGCTTTTTCTTTTTCTACCGTTTGGTATTCCATCTTACCTCCCCGCCTGTCTAACGGGCAGGGTTTGACCGCACGCTCGGCGCTACTTGTAGGCGTACCAGTGGGTGCTAACCACCAGTTAAGTTACAGGCTGGCTATGCCCGGAAGTGGGGTTAGCTCGCAACCATTGTCTTCCGGTAACGGTTATCATCGGTATAGTACTTATTGGGGATAACCAAAGTATGGTGAACGCCGGTGAGTGTCTGAATGTTACGGAACTTTTATATCACCACCCCCGATATTTATGAGTTATTTAGCGTATTTTGGGTAGGTTATACACCGGTGAATCATAGACCGGGAGGTTAATACCCGATACTGGATACGAGCCTATGCTGTTTATAACCAGTTACTCAGTGGTACAACTCCTTACCCTTGTTGTCTATATTGCTCTCATTTTTGGCGTGGCGCGGTACGCTCGGACCAGGCTGAAAAAGTACTTCATAGCATTTTTGGTTTCTTCAGCCGCCTGGAGCTTTGTCAGCCTGATGGCCAATCTCCAGATACCCTTTGAACAGGCGGTATTCTGGGGGAAGATGGTGGTGCCGCTCGCAGTGAACTCCTTATTTTGCCACGCTCTCTTCATCACCGCTTTTACCAACCGTGGTACCGGTAAGCTCGCCTTGTTTGGCTCGGTTTATGTGGTGGCGATGGTCGGATTGGTTGTTGCCGGGTATATGCCGGAAAAATTCATCCTGCTGGAGAATGGAATTGTCTATAAGGATTACGGGAAATCGATAATTGCCATGAGTATTGGCAGCCTGGGCTTTATGAGTGTAGCCGCCTTCCTCCTGGTAAGAAGTTTTCGGGCTTCCAATAGTCCCGAGCACCGGAACCGGATTATGTACCTGCTGGCTGGCCTGGGGTGCATGGTAATTTTTGGCTTCATCTGGAAAGTCGCACCCATCCAGAGCTATGCGGTTGACCATATTGGTCATCTGGCTAATGCCCTGATAATCACCTATGCCATTCAACGGCATCAGTTGCTTGACATGAAGCTGGTGATGAGGAAGGGACTGGTATATTCGGGCGTAACCCTTTTTATCAGTGCTTCATGTCTATTTATGGTTGTCAGCCTCAACTATTTACTCCATAGGTGGTCAGCGCCCAGCAGTGTCGTGGCCACCGTGGTGATGGTGGTTGTCATCGCCTGCCTGTACACCCCGCTAAAAGCAGCTCTGGAGAAAGGCACCGCCCGGTTGTTCTACGGGAAGACGTATGACTACCGGCAGATGCTGCTTAATTTTGCCAGCCGGATGAGCAACGTGCTTGAACTGAAAGAATTGGCTGATGCCATGTTGGCGCCGTTGACCAATGCCTTACATGCCAGTCAGGTCAGCCTGCTGTTTTCCAGTAATGGCAGTTTCAATAGCCAGTTTGCCGAGCGGTATGTAGCCGGTGACCCGGTCATCCCGCTTAAATTTCGCAAGGATAGCCCAGTTGTAACCTGGCTATCAAACGAGGGCAAGCCGCTTACGCGGGAGACAATTGAGTTCCGGCCGGAGTTTAGAAGCCTCTGGCAGGAAGAGAAGGACAATCTTGATGCTGCCCAGGTAGAGGTACTGTGTCCCTTGAAGAGCAAGCACAAGCTGGTGGCTATACTGGCACTGAGTAAAAAGCACCCTCGTGGTTTCTATTCTCGTGACGATAACGACATGCTGATGACACTGTCGCATGAGGCGGCAATAGCTATTGAAAATGCCTATCTGTATGAAGGAGCCAGGCAACGGGCCAACACCGATGAGCTGACCGGACTATTTAACCATCGCTTTTTCCATCAGCGACTGGACGAAGAAATCGCCAGGTCCTCGCGTTTTGGCGCCATATTTTCGTTAATCCTGATTGACATTGACCTTTTCAAGACCTATAACGATGTTTCCGGGCACCTGGCTGGTGATGAAATGCTGAAACAGGTCGGTACTCATATCAAGGAATCGGTAAGGGATACCGATATCTGTTTCCGCTATGGTGGTGATGAGTTTGCCGTTATTTTGCCGGAGGCACCGCTTGAGGGCGGCCGCAAAGTGGCCGAACGGATTCGGAAGGGGGTAGAAGCCCGTATGGATTTGAAAGGAATACCGCTGACCTGTAGCATTGGTATTGCTTCCTGGCCCACTGACGGAGTGATGCGCGAGGAAATCATTCAGTCAGCCGATGCAGCGCTCTACTTTGCCAAGAATGTTGGCAAGAATCGTACCTGCCTTGCCTGTGAGGTAGCGCTCTCCGAAGTCATCAGAATTGGGGCAGGCGCTAACGTCCGGAGCACCAGGGCAATTCTGAGCACCATTTATGCTCTGGCAGCCACGGTTGACGCCAAGGACCACTATACGTACGGACATTCCAAGAAGGTGAGCAAGTATGCCGCCGATATTGCCGAGGCAATCGGTTATTCTCAGGAAGATATTGAAAGAATTCGCGCCGCCGCGTTGCTGCATGATATTGGTAAGATAGGCGTTTCTGACCGGCTGCTCAAGAAGAGTGCGGCGTTGACCCCTGACGAATGGGACTTAATACGCACTCACCCGGACCTGGGCGTATCTATTATCAAGCATATCGATAGCCTGCGGGGGTGTCTGGCTGCTGTCCAGTACCATCATGAGAACTACGATGGTACCGGTTATCCGGCCGGTCTCAATAGTGAAAACATCCCGCTCGATGCCCGTATAATGTCAATAGCCGATGCCTATGACGCCATGACCTCGGACCGACCTTACCGGCAGAAGCGGACCTCGGAGCAAGCGTTGGCTGAGTTGCAGCGGTGCGCCGGCACCCAGTTTGACCCCAGGCTTGTTGAGGTTTTTGTCGGAATTATGACGAGGCCGGCAAAGCCGGAAGCAAGACCAAAGCGAAAATTGCAGGAAAACCGCGCCATTACCAAGTAGAGTGCCCTTCCCTCTGGTTAAAATGTTAATTCCAGGAAGACTCATCAGTGTAATCAGCTCATTATAATGGAGCCCGGCGCCTTGTATAATATTATTTACATAACGTTAGTCACCGGTAGGCTTTCACTTTATCGGACAGACGAAACACCGGCTCAAAGGAGCTAAACAGGTCAAGGTACTGTTCCAGGTACCGTGTCAGCAGGAACTGCTGTCTCACTGTCTCCCGCGCATTCTGCCCCAGTCGCTGCCGCAGCTGGCTGTCTTTGACCAGCTGCACGATTCTCTCCGCAGCCTCCGCAACCGATGAGACCAGAAAGCCGTTGGCACCGTCCGTAATCTGCTGGCAAATGCCACCCACGTTTCCGCCAATAACCGGGGTTCCTTTCCACATAGCCTCAGCTACGGTCAGACCGAAACCCTCTCGAATGGATTTCTGGAGGACAGCCGCCGCCCGGCGCTGGAGCGCATTGACCAGCGCGCCGTCCTGCCGACTGAGAATAATGATGCGCTCATCGCGGGAGTCCAGCAGGGACCGGTATACTTCTTCGCCTTCGGGGTCATCGGTAGCCACATTGCCGAGCAGCACCAGGGTACAGTCCACCTCTTTCCTGGCCAGCTTGAAAGCCTGAATAACACCTTGCGGGTCCTTCCATCGGTCAAAGCGGGATATCTGTACTACCAGCGGCAGGTCAGTGGGTATCCGGTAATGGCTCAGGCGTTCATCGATACCCTGTTCGCTTAGCGGTCTATTGGTGATGGAAAAGGGGTCTATCGCCGGCATGAAGAATAGCTGGGGTGTTTTCAGTTGTTGCCGGTATTCCTTGCGACTGAGCACGACGGCGTCATACTTTTCGATAAAACGGAGCAGGTAACTCCAGAGCTTGTCGTTGGGGTGAGACAGGTCAACATGGCATCGCCAGACCCACGGGGAGTTCTTGCGGTAGTGATTTATCATGGGGAGCGGTTGCGGGTCATGGACGATGATAACATCATGGTCAAGATGGTTCCGGACCGAGTTCTCGAAGACGACCCCTTCGTATATTTCCGTCTTCATTTCACTGAGGTTTATTTCCCCACCCTGGAGGGCATTATGCATCTTTTTGGTTATGCTGAAGAAATCGGGGGGACCGTGTATGGCCCGCCAGCCGGTCTTTATCCCCAGACTGTTCATAAGTAGTGTTAATGAAGAGAGTAGCTGGGCGACCCCGCCACCGTAGTAAGTTGAATTTACATTGACCACGTGGAGTCCCCGGAGCGGCTCTGACTTTCTATTGATGCGCTCGATAGTTTCGGCTCCCACATATTGCTCATAGTCTTCCAGTTGCACCATTTGGTAATTCATAGTTACCCCCAATGAATAGGTAGTCCACTTTTTCCATAGTATAGAATCAAGCAGTGGGTTCGGTAACGTCTCATCTTATCTCACCCTGTCGCCCCGCATCTTGACCAGCAGCCACTGGTTACTCTCGCCCATGCGGGCCAGGGCATAGCCGCCGTCAAGCTTTTTGCCTGCTAACCATAGCGCCAGGTGACCGTTTTCCAGTGCCCGGGCTGGCGGTATCTCTCTCCCATCTTTCCCGCTGAGATTTTGAAACGTTCCGGCGTCCCAGATTTCCACGGTGCCGGCGCCGTATTCTCCTTCCGGGATAGTCCCCTCAAAATCGGCGTATTCCAGGGGGTGGTCCTCGGTACGTACCGCCAGGCGTTTCTCCCTGGGGTCGGTGGATGGCCCCTTGGGTATTGCCCAGGACTTCAGTACCCCGTCAATCTCCAGTCGGAAGTCGTAGTGAAGCCGGGAAGCGTCGTGTTTCTGGATGACAAATCGCGGCTGACCGGCGGTTTTCCGCGTTGAGCCGGACGGTTCCGGCGTGCGCCGGAAATGCCGTTTGCTGCGATATTGTTGTAATGAGTCCTCTTTGTTCATAAGCAAGAGGCTGTCAGTAAGTATACTATGATTATAGCAGCAGTACCATACTGGTGGTAATCCCCCATCCGGAAAATGGTTTTACGATGGTTTCAGGTTGTCTCCTTCGCCGGTGCCTGAACCCGGCGGCGTAATCGGGAGACGCCGATAATAATGAGCATGGCAATCCCGCTGAGCAATATAATGGTGGCGCCTGAGGCAAGGTCGAGCAGATAGGATACCCATAGTCCGCCAAAGGTGAGTATGGCGCCAAACAGGATGGCGAGAAGCATCATGGTGCGAAGGCTGGAGGTGAACTGCCTGGCAAGAGCCGCCGGGATGGTAAGCAGCGCAATTACCAGAATTATTCCCACCACCCGCAGCAATACCACCACAGTCAGGGCAATCATGCTCAGCAGCAGCAGGTACAGGGCTTCGACGGGTATGCCTGTCACCGTGCTGAATTCCTCGTCAAAAGAGATAGCCAGGAATTCCTTGTAAAGCGCAATGACGGTAATGACGATCACCGCATCTAACGCCGCCATCAGGATAAGGTCAGACCGGGGCACGGTAAGGATGTTGCCGAAGAGGTAGCTGAACAGGTCAGGGGCGTAGCCCGGAGTCAGGCCGATAAAGACAATGCCCAGTGCCATGCCGGTTGCCCACAGTATGCCGATTACGGTATCTTCGGGTAACCGGGTCCTGCGGCTGACCAGTCCTATTCCCAGGGCTGAAGCCACTGAGAAAATCATGGCACCGATAACCGGGCTGATGCCGACAAAATAGCCCAGCCCGATGCCACCAAAAGAGGCGTGGGCAATACCGCCGCTGATGAAGACGATTCGCTTGGTTACCACGTAGACACCGACGATGCCGCAAGCAATCGACGCGAGCAGACCGGCGAGCAGGGCATTTATCATGAAGTCGTACTGCAGTGCTTCCAGCATGGTCTCAGTGCTCCTTCAGTACGCGGTGGGGAACGGTACCATGAGCTATCAGCTGTACCGGGCATTTGTAGGTGGCTTCCAGTACTTCAGCGGTGATTTCCTTGGAACCATGGTAGACAAGCTGGCGGTTTAGACAGGCAATCTTGTTCACATAAATGGAGATGGCGCCAATATCGTGGGAGACCATGATAATGGCGATTCGTTGCTTTAACTCTTCAAGGAGTTCGTAGAACTCGGTTTGCGCGGTGGAGTCAACGCTGGCGGTGGGTTCATCGAGCAGGAGCAGTTTTGGCTCGGTAGCCAGTGCCCGGGCAATCAGGACGCGCTGCTGCTCACCACCGGAGAGCTTGCCTATCTGCCGGTCCCGGTGTTCGAGAAGCCCCACGGTTTGCAGTGCCGCTTCTGCCCGTACCCGGTCTTCACGTCGGTACCGGCGAAACAGCCCGGTTCTGCCGTAGCGTCCCATTATTACTGTTTCCCCGACGCTTATAGGAAAGCTGCGGTCAAACAGGTTGTGCTGGGGGACATAGCCAATGTCCTTTCGGCTCTGCTCAGGCGCCTTGCCCAGGACAGACACCGTGCCATGAATCGGGTTAACCAGACCGAGGATGAGCTTGAGCAGGGTCGTCTTGCCGCCGCCGTTAGGCCCGATAATGCCGAGGAAATCACCCTGGTCTACCGTCAGGCTGACTCCTTCGAGTGCCGTTACCCCGTTGTAATGCACCCATATGTCTTTCAGTCTTACCAGTTCCTGACTCATGCGGTTACTCCATCGCCGTAACCAGTTCTTCCAGAATGGTGTGTAAATTCATTATATAATCTCTGGCAAGCGGGTCAATAAATACCAGCCTGCCGTCTATTGCCTCGGCAATAACCTCTGCGCTCTGCGGATTGAATTGGGGCGAGGCAAAGATGACCTTTATGTTTTGCTGTTTAGCCTGCTCAATGAGCCGGGCCAGGCTGGCAGGTGTTGGCTCTTTGCCCGACTCTTCTATGGGTAGCATGGTAAGGTTATAGTCCCGGGCGAAGTAGCCAAGGGAGGGATGATAGACCATGAAATGCCTGGCGGTTGTGCCGGAGAGGGCGGTGCGTATGTCTTGGTCAAGCCGGGCGAGCTTTTCCAGGTAGGCATCCCGGTTCTGCTGGTAATAACCTTTATTTTTCGGGTCAACCTGAATCAACCCATCGCTGATATTCCGCACCATAATCCGGGCATTCTGTGGGGACATCCAGATATGAGGGTCCAGAGGACTCAGATCGTGATTTTCACTTTCTGGCTTGTGTCCAGGGATGACTGACCTCTCCTGCAGCTTGATACCCTGTGAGCAATCGATAACCAGCATGTCCCGGTTGATATTGATGAGCTTGTCCATCCAGGCAAGTTCAAACTCGATTCCGGAGCCTACCCTGGCGTATATATTCGCTTTTGACAGGGCAGCCATCTGTGACGGAGTAGGCTCAAAGGTATGTGGACTGGCTCCCGGTGGCACCATGACGGTAACACTGACTTTATCGCCGCCAATGTTTTCCACAAACTCAGCCTGCGGCAGTATGGTAACCGCCATGCCAACCTGTTCACTTGCCCCGGTCTCTGCTCCGCAGGAAACAGCCAGTAGCGGCAGTCCGGTGACCAGCAGCAGCCAGAAAATCCGTTTGCCGAATGGGGTTTTACTCATGTCTTACTCTCATAGTGCAGCGCTCATTGGAAGCGAAGTCTATTGCTCTGACGCTGTTTGCTGGCAATGGCGGCAGCGTCCGTGAAATTCGAGGAGATGACCCTCAATTTTAAATTCGGTTTCTCTGGTCAGCCGCTGCTCCAGTTCACTGAGGCCACAGCAGGCAAAGTCAATGGCTCTCCCGCAGTAGTTACAAATCAGGTGGTGATGGTGCTCGGTAGGTCTCCTCATCAGGTAGCTGCGGTAGTTTCCCTCGATATGCACCTCACAGATGAGCTTGAGCTCAGTGAGCAGCTTGATCATGCGGTAGACGGTGACCCGCCCGATAGCGGGGCATTCACCTCGAGCCCTGTCGAGTATGGCTGACGGGGTAAGGTGGTCATGGCTTTGCGCCATTGCCTTGAGGATCGCGTGACGCTGCGGGGTGAGCTTGTACCCCCGCTTTCTCAATATTCCGGCTATCCTGTTGGCGGTCAGTTTCATATCAGTGTGTAATTGAAACTTATTTTCAATTACATATATACAACAAAACACTGGTTGTTGTCAATCATTCCCATGCCAGATATATGCCCATGTGCCGGCGCTGAATTGACATGGTTTCATTTTTTACCTATACTATTTGACACTGCCGTTGCCGGCAGCCCGCAGAATGTAGTACCTTTTTACCTCTCTTACCCGGTTCGGGTAGACCGGGATAGACTTTCGGGGTCAGGTAATGATTTTACAGTGCGATTTTGATGGGACCGTCATACAAAATAATCTCAGTGTCTTGCTAAGGGAACATTTTGCCGGCGGTGACTGGCAGCGAATTGAGTCGGATTTTCTGCGGGGCAAGCTCACCGTTGAGCAGAGCAACAGACTGCAGTTTACTCTGGTTAAAGAACCGAAGGAACGGCTGCAGGACTTTGTTCTCCGGCATGTTAAGCTCAGACCCGGTTTTATGGAGTTGGTCAAATACTGTCAGCAGAATGCCATATCACCGGTTATCGTCAGTAGCGGGCTTGATTTTTATATTGAGCCGGTCCTGGCTCATATAGGTCTGGCTGACCTGGAATTTTACTGCGGGCGGACTGCGTTCACTGATAACGGGATTGAGGTTACCTACGTTGACCCCGGAGGGAATACCATCGACCGGGGTTTTAAAAACAAATACCTTTCCTGGCTCCGGCAGCGGGCAGGGAACATTGTCTACGTAGGCGACGGGCTATCCGATTTTGAGGCGGCACGGAACGCCGACTTTGTGTTCGCCACCGGCAATCTGGTCAGGCTGCTCAGGATGGAGCCGGTTGCCTGGAGCAGTTTTACTGACTTCTATGATTTGCTACATAAGCTTCGCCGCCCTGACTTGCTGTGAAATGTAACTAGGCTGCCCCCTTCTTGCGCCGCCGCCACCAGTATACTATCCCGCCGATAACTATCCAGACCGGGCTGAAGATGCCAATCCAGATGAAGATATCGGCAAGCACATGGCCTAAGGTGACCAGTCCCTTCCAGGCACCACCGACGATACTGCCGGCACTCCAGCCGGGTAATACGGTGATATACTCACTTCTGAGGTCAGTGTCAGTATTCCCCTTATCGTCAGTCACCGTGACCGAGACATCATAGCTTCCGGTTGAGTCATAGGCATGGACTGGTGTCGCCTCGGTGCTGGTGTTACCGTCACCGAAGTCCCACTGGTAACTGTAAGGGGTAAATCCACCGGCGACCTCGGCGAAAAAGAAAATTTCCTCACCTTCCTTGGCGTTTCTCCGGTTCGCGGTCAATTCCACGTCCAGTTTAGCCTGCTCCAACTGTATTTCAATAAGCGAGGTCTCCGAGGTCCGCTCCAGATACTGCATGCGGCCCTTCGTCCGCTCAATTTCTTCTCTGGTCCTGGAAAGCTCGCGCTGGACATCCAGAATATCCTCTACCTTTTCCGCTTTTTCCATTATCCGCAGTAACTGCTCCTCGGTAGCCTCAAGATTCTGTAGCTTGGCGCTCAGGTCGACATACTCCTCGGTGACGTCCTGGCTGGAGGTGTTCTCCGATCTCACCTCAACAGCCAGACCCCGCAGAGTTCTCATGACGGTGTCAAAGTATTCGGCGGGGACACGGATGGTTATTGCCCCGACGAGCCGCTCACCTTCCTTCCAGCGATTGGAAGAGACCACGTAGCCATCGAAGTCCCCGGTGATACCGGCAATCCGGTCTATGGTCTCAGCCACGTCATTTACCACCAGGCGCATATTGCCGCTGCGCACGATCATGCGTTCGGTAGCCAAGGCAGCGTCGGTACCGCCTGCTCCCTCGGGCGCCGGGGGTGGCGCCGGTGCCGGTGTTGGCGCCGGTATTCCTTCGGATGGTGGTAGCATTTCAATAATTACTGGGGGTGACGCCGGGGATGGAGCGGGCGCCGGCGCTGGTCCTGGCACGGGCTCTGGCGCCTTCATCGCCGAAGGTGGCGCGGCGCAGGCAACGGTTGTCATCAGCAAAAGTACTGCGGCGATTCCCAATAATAGCTTCTTCATTTTTTCACCCCCTGTACAGTTTTCTGGTACGGTTTTCTGAGTGCAGTCCGTATGGTGGCAATCTAATTACTCTCCATTATATACGACAAAGTCAAGCGGGTATTATACCTGTTATTAATTAAAAACGAATTTTAGCGGAGAAAGTTAGTGCGGTGGGCTACCAGTTTTCACCCTCTCAGGAACGATTGCGTGTCGCGCCGGACAGAGCTCAAATAGTATTGATAATGAAAGAGGAGACGAGTTGCCGGGATGAGCGCTGTCACTCTACGCCTATGAGCCGACTGCTGAGGGACTCCGGCACTATGCAGGGCTCAGGGACGAAGGCTTTTATCAGCGGTAGCTGGCTCAGTTATGAATAAAAAGCCACCGACACCACCGGGCCTGTCTGCGATGCCATCACCGGCGTGTAGGGCGTGAGATAGAACTCGGCGCACGGTATCTGGCTGGTCATAATCTCCTTCAATTCTTCACCGGCAGCGATACCATCGGTATAGTGAAACATGGCATGCACCGGTTTGCTGGTGTCAACATATTCCTTTACCATTTCCACCAGCTTTTCCATGGCTTTTCGTTTCCCCTGGGCTCTGCCGAGGTTCTCCACCAGACCGGTACCGCTTACCATGCCGATGATGGGTTTTACCTGAAACATATTCCCGATAATTGCGCTCTTCGGGGCTCGGCCGCTTTTTATCAGGTACTTGAGCGTGTCCATGGCAACCGCGAATTTGACCCGCGGGATCATGTCCTGGACTATGCCGACCACTTCATCGAGGTTTTTGCCCGCTTCAGCGGCGCGGGCTGCCTCGAGGACAATAAATCCCTCGGCACCGGCAGCGGTCTTACTGTCTATTACCTCGATTCTCAGGTTCGGGTTTTCTTCCAGGACTGATTTCCTGGCCTGTACCGCCGCTTCGTGGGTGGCGCTTAACACCTTGGAGACGGTTACGGTCACGATGCTGTCGGTTGAACCGGCCAGTTCGCGAAAGGCAGCGGCAAAATCGACCGGGTTGGCGGCAGTGGTGGTCGGCTGCTGCTTTGCCTGGAAAAAGAGCCTCCAGAATTCCTCGTTGGTCAGCTCGGTATCCTGGTAGTGCTTGCCGTCAATTACCAGGCCGGTGGGGACAATCCGAATACCATGGTGCTGGATAAGTTCCTGGGGAATACAGCTTATCGTGTCGGTGACAATGCCTACCCTGGTCATTTTCCTCCTCCTTTATCGGTTTATAGTACCCCGCCATCGATACTTATAACCTGTGCGGTGATATAGCCAGCCCGCTCACTGGCCAGAAAAGCCGCCAGTTCGGCGACATCATCCGGGATTCCGAAGCGCCCCAGTGGAATACGGGATAAGATGCTCTCCTTCGTCTCGTCGGGTAGTCTGGTGGTCATATCCGTGGTGATAAATCCCGGGGCTATGGCATTTATGGTGATATTGAGCGGCCCCAGTTCCCGGGCCATGCTCTTGGTGAAGGCGATAAGGCCTCCCTTGGACGCCGAGTAATTCGCCTGCCCCGGATTGCCTACCAGCCCGGCCAGCGAGGCAATATTGATAATCCGTCCCCAGGACTGTTCCATCATGGAGCGGACGGCAAACTTGGTGCACAGATAGGGTCCCCGGAGATTGGTGTTAATTACCTCGTCCCAGGTCTCATCACGCATTCGCGCCAGTAACATGTCTCTGTTTATGCCGGCGTTATTTACCAGAATGTCAATTTTCCCCCAGGCGGCGATGATGGCGCGTATGAATGTTTTGACGGCGGTAGCATCGGCAACACTTGCCTTGATTAACATCGCCTCCCCGCCTATGTTATCAATTTCCCGGGCAACCTTGATCGCCGATTCCTCGTCGGTCATATAATTGATAGCTACTTTGGAGCCGAGGGCAGCCAGCTTCAGGGCAATAGCTTTGCCCAGTCCGCGTGAGCCTCCGGTGATCAGTGATACTTTTCCTTCCAGTTCGTCAGGTTCCATTTGTCTCCTTTACGGGAATTGCTTGAAAATAAGGCAGCAGTTCTGCCCGCCCATGCCGAATGAATTGGAGAGGCATACCTTTACCGGCTGTTTACGGGCCGTGTTGGGCACGTAGTCCAGGTCACATTCCGGGTCAGCAGTCTGGTAATTGGTGGTAGGCGGGATGATGCCTTCTTTCACCGTCATAACTGCTGCCACCGCCTCAACCGCACCGGCAGCGCAGGCAAGGTGCCCGATCATGGACTTGTTGGAGATGATTGGTATCCGGTAGGCTTGCTCGCCAAAGACCAGCTTTATTGCCCTGGTCTCGGCGGCGTCATTGAGCCGGGTACTGGTGCCGTGAGCGTTAATATGGTCGACCTCTTCCGGAGCAATACCGGCGTTTTGGATTGCCGCTTTCATGGCTACTGCCTGGGTCTCCGCATCAGGGGCGGTCTCACTAAAGGCATCGAACGACCAGCCAGCACCAGCCAGCTCAGCCAGTATGGGAGCCTTTCGCTTCCGGGCATGCTCCAGTGTTTCCAGCACCAGGATGGCAGCCCCCTCGCCGAAAACAAAGCCGTTCCGGTTTAAATCGAAAGGTCGACTGGCTTTTGACGGGTCCGGTTCCCGGGAAAGCGCCCCGACCCGTGCCGTGCTGGCAACAGCCACGGGACTGATATTGGCTTCGGCGCCGCCGGCTAACATCACCTCGGTGCTGCCCAGAAGCAGGTGGTTCATAGCCACCCCCAGCGCATCGCTGCCGCTGGCACAGGCGCTATTGAGACTGGTGTTGGGCCCCTTGGCACCCATTTCCAGTCCCACCTGGGCGGTTACCATGCTGGGCGCCGTCTTGCTGATAAACAGCGGGTCAATCC
>CAYXWH010000001.1:0-81449 GCA_964468755.1 uncultured Dehalococcoidaceae bacterium | reverse complement strand
ACCTGGGCGGTTACCATGCTGGGCGCCGTCTTGCTGATAAACAGCGGGTCAATCCGCATCGGGCCCCGGTTTTTCATGACCTCACCCTGCTCACTTATCATCCACACCATCCCGCTGGTAGCGATGACGGTGCCTACCTTTTCCGGATTCTCCAGCGGCATGCCCAGTCCGGCAGATTCCAGCGCCATACCGGCGGCAGCAATGGCAAACTGGGTGCAGCGGGCGGTCCGGTCCATACGTTTCAGGTCCATGTAGTTTTCCGGTATGAAGTCCTTTACTTCGGCGGCATTCTTCACCGGAAAAGCACTGGCATCGAACAGGGTTATCGGTCCAATGCCAGACCGGCCACTGATGAGCCCCTGCCAGTAATCGGCAGCGGTAAGTCCCAGCGGAGTAATAGCGCCGAGTCCGGTAACAACTACTCTACGCTCCGCCATGCTCACCTCCCGGTTCCGGTGTGGTATTCACCGGTGCAATCGATATTCCGCCGTCGATGACGATGATTTGACCCCGTATCATCGCCGACTCGTCACGGCACAGGAAGGCAACCAGGCTGGCGACGTCTTCCGGCTGGACCATTCTGCCGGCGGGGGTGGTCTTCCAGGCGAGTTGAGGCAGGTTGGGGTCGGCGGTATAGATTTTAACCGTTTCCGTCTCCACCGCCGCCGCAGAGATGCCGTTCACGCAGATACCTCTGGGGGCCAGCTCTATCGCCAGGTAGCGGGTCAGCGCTTCCAGTGCGGCTTTGGACACCCCCACCGCGGCGTAAATGGGCAGCACCAGGCGGGAGCCGAGGCTGGAGATACTGACCATCTTACCCCCGTGGGGCATCAATCCGGCGGCTCGCTGGGCGCAGAGCAGGAAGGCTCTGGCGTTGATATCCATCGTCCAGTCCCAGTGCCGGCTCTCCAGTTCCATGGCCGGGCGCGGCACACCGGAAGCGGCATTGTTTATCAGGATGTCCAGCCGGCCGAATTTAGCATCGATTTCAGTAAACATGCTATCTATCGACTCCGGCTCACCTACATTGGCTTTGATGGTGTGGGCGGCGATTCCAAGTCGGCTGGCTTCCTGCGCGGTCTGCTCGGCGGCGCTCTTCTTGCGGAAAAAGTTGATGATGACATCAGCCCCCTGTTCCGCCAGTTCCAGGGTGATGGCGCGGCCGATGCCGCGAGAGCCGCCGGTAATCAGGGCTACTTTTCCCTGCAACGGTTTCTCGTTTCGCATGGCTTTTTGATTCCTCACACTTTCTCAGCTACCTTGCGCTCAACATAGGCGATAAACTCGCCTAAATTGGCGACTTTGCTAAGTTCCTCGTCCTGTAGTTCAATATCGTAGGTGTCTTCCAGCGCTACCAGTATCTGCACAATATCGAGTGAGTCAGCCCCCAGGTCTTTGAAGGTGGTGGTAGGGCTGAAATTGATATCGGGTTTGCGCAATATTCTGGTTGTAAGGCTTTTCAGTGTTTCTTCAACTGACATCTCGGACTCCTTTAACCAGCTAAGTAATAGTTACTCTAAGCCCGCCTGTTTCAGGGTCTGTCGAGCGGCGGCGAGCTCTGATTTCAATGTGCCCACTAAATTCCGTTCCACAGCGAGCTTTGCCTGGCCGATTGTCTTGGCAATTTCTTCATGGCGGCTGCGCCCGTGGCAGACACAGGCAACTCCATCGACCGCCCACAGTGGCCCGCCTCCCCAGGCATCAGCGGCATTGGTCGCCAGCAACAGGTCGTCGGTTATTTGTTTCACGTCGCTTTCCGGCAGCTTGCCTCCAATCTTATCCTTGAGCCATCCGGCGATGGTCATGCCCAGGGATTCGCAGAATTTCACCACGATATTGCCCACAAAACCATCACAGATAATGACATTGGCTTTAGCCAGTGGAATGTCATAGCCTTCTATATTACCGATGAAATTCAGCCCGCACTGCCGGAAGAGCGGGTAGCTTGCCTTCACCTGCTCGTTGCCTTTACCCTCTTCGGCGCCGACGCTGAGCAGGGCTATGGTCGGTTCGGGAATGTTCATCATCTTCCGGGCATATACCGTGCCGACGATGGCAAAATCTACCAACTGATGGGGCTGGCAGTCCACATTGCTGCCCAGGTCCATCATGATTGTGTTCGGGGCAAAGCCGAGGAAAGGTCCCCCGACCACCGGGCGGGACATTCCTTCCAGGGTACCCAGTACGTACATCGCCGAAGCAACGACGCCTCCGGTGGGTCCGGCACTGACCACAGCATCCGCCTCGCCGGTTTTGACCAGCCTGGTGGCTACGACTACCGAAGCGTCCCGCTTCTGGCGCAGGGCGTAGGCCGGGGGTTCGCCCTCAACCAGATATTCAGAGGCATGGACTACCTCAATGTCGGCGCCGGAACGGTCGTGCTTGGCCAGTTCCCTTTCCATCGTCTCGGAAGGGCCAACCAGCGCGACCTGGACACCGTATTCCCTGGAGCCGGCAATCGCTCCTTTTACAATCTCTTCAGGGGCGTAATCACCGCCCATACCATCAACGGCTATTTTCATTTTTCCTGAACCTCACTGATGTATCTCCGGTAAGTACCGTTTCACCGTTCTGGTTGATACAGAATACCTCACAGGTGACCTGTTCCCGGTCATCGCTGCTGTGAACCCGGCATATCTGACCGCCGACGGTTAGTGTATCGCCGGGACGGGCCGGGGCTTTAAAACGGACCGTAAGCTCACCGCCGGTAACCCAGTGCCGACCGAAGGCATCGGTCATCATCTGCGAGACATAAGCCAGAACTAACATGCCGTGGGCAATGGTACCGCCGAGGGGCGTCTTGCCGGCGTACTCGGCGTCAATGTGGATGGGGTTAAAATCCCGGCTCACCTCAGCATAGCGGTTGATGTTCTCCTGGCTGACGGGCTTGGTCAGCCGGGGTAATTCCAGTCCTTCCTTTAATTCAGAAACGGCAAACATCATCCAGTCCTCTTAGTCCGAAGCGGGAAGTAAAAAGGTGGTTTCTCCGGATACTACCCGGCCCTTTTTTTGGTTATACACATCAATAGCGATGGTCATCAGCCGCAGCTTGCCACGACCGTGTTTCCGGCTCACTCTGGCGCAACTGGTGAAACTGTCTTGAATGCTGGCGAGCCGGTGAAATTGAAATGTCTGGGAGACGTGAATCGCCCCGGCGGGGAAGGAAAGGTTCCCGGATAATTGCGCCATAGCTAGGGCAGCCACCGCCATCGGCGGAACTAAGCCGGTATCCCGATATACCGTATTGGTCTCGCCAATCACCCCGAGGTAATCAGCAACCATTGTGGAGTCTATCCGGTAAACGGTACGGGGAAATTCGTAGCCCTGGTTCAGTTGAGAATACTCTATTCTTTCCATTCCAAATAAATAAGCACTACTGCCAATTCCCATTTACGCCTAGACTTCCTTATTACATAGATAATCTAGGTATAACGGATAAATATTAGTATACAGTTGGCTATTTGTCAAGAATAAATATGCCCCCGGTTCGCCCAATTACATGAAAAAAATTGTGTTTGCGGTCAAAGCACTCGCGTGCCGGGGGGGACATCGCGGTCGGGCTGCACCAGGACCACGGCACCGTCATCAAGGACGACACCAAGTATGAGTACTTCGGACATAAAATCGGCAATCTGTCGCGGCGGGAAGTTGGTAACTGCCAGAACAAGCCTGCCCACCAGTTCGTCCCGGTTGTAGAGGCGGGTAATCTGAGCACTCGACTTTTTTACTCCGAGGTTGCCGAAGTCTATCCAGAGCTTGTAGGCGGGATTCCTCGTTTTGGGGAAGTCTTCGACCCGGATAATCCTGCCCACGTGGATGGCAACCTTTTCGAAATCATCATAGGTTATCTGGGACATTGCCGTAGCTCACTTATGTGGTCGCTGATAGTGTAGTATAGTACGGGTTTGGGGGCAAGTCCGCGCAGGTGACTGCCCAAGCCTGTCAGGGATTTTAAATCTCACTGATAGTCTGCACCGGAAGCATTCCGGGCCGGTGTTTTAAGCATCTGACTACTAAAAACCAATAAGCACGGTCTCTCCGCCGTGCTTCCTTCAAATCCAGTTGGTAGCGCATACCGGATTCGAACCGGTGATCTCCTCCTTGAGAGGGAGGTGTCCTAACCGCTAGACGAATGCGCCATCTGATTTTCTGGCTGGGGAGGAAGGATTCGAACCTTCGCTGACGGATCCAGAGTCCGCTGTCCTACCGCTAGACTACTCCCCAACACACTCAAAATTATAAACCCTGAGACTGAATGTGTCAAAGCGGGGTAAACGGTGTGATTATATTCCGGTAGCTGACACTGCGTAGTGCGGAGAGTATTAGTTGGCAGCGTTCAGGCTGGCGGTCAATCCGGTGACTGCTCAGGTAGTGGTGCTCGTCTGGCGGGTCCGTTCCTTATAACTGGCGAAGGCTTTATAGGCAGCCTCATATTCAATCACCATATCTTCTGGCGACCGGGGGGTAAACCGCTTGGTCCCGGGGTCATAGGTCACATCGAGCACTTTTCGGGAATACCAGCTGCGTAACTCGTTCTGGCATCGGGTGCACAGGGCGACGGTTCTCGGGCATGGTAAACCGGCCAGCATGGCGACATCCTGGGGAACGATATAATGTGTTGCCACTGTCCCCGGAGGACTCTTATGCCGGCACAGTTCACAGGTCTCACTTACCATATATCACTCATTCCCCGGTTTTCCCCGGCATGCGTGCCGGTTATTGGGTCGGAATGTTGCCGGTCGGGAGTAGAGTGTAACCTTTTCCTTGACGGTTGTCAATAACCGGAAAAGAGTAGCTTGTCCATCGGGCTGTCAGTGGGGTTGTAATCGGAGCCGGCAATTGACGCCGGTTAACTATTTACGGTCGATATGGTACACTATATTTTGATAACAAAGATAATCTTTGCCCGAGATGGTAATGGTGCCCCGCCGGCTACCGTTATATCTGGCTCTACGGTAGCCCATAGACCTTGAGTAGAAGGAAAATTTATTGAGCGATTTAGCGATTTTTCAGAAGACCATCGGTGTTTCCTTCAGGGATATCTCTCTACTTGAGACGGCATTATTGCATACTTCCTACGTGAATGAAAATCCGATAATTGCCCGGGATTCCAATGAAAGGCTCGAGTTTCTGGGTGATGCTGTTTTGGGCTGTGTGGTCGCGGAAAAGTTATACCAGGATTTCCCGGAGCTTGCCGAGGGTGAAATGACCAAAATTCGCTCGGCGCTGGTGCGCCGGGACACACTTGCCCGCGTAGCCAAAATGATAAAACTCGGCGATTACCTCTATCTGGGTAAAGGTGAAGAGGCGACTGGCGGCCGAAACAAGCTGGCTAATCTGTCGTGCGCTCTGGAAGCGGTAATTGCCGCCGTTTACCTTGACCGTGGCCTGGAAGTCGCCCGGGACTGTATTTTGCAATTACTCAGTGATGCATTTTCAACGGTATCCATTCGAAACCTCGGAATCGATTATAAATCACAGTTGCAGGAATTAATTCAGTCTCGTCAGCAGCTGGCGCCTACCTACCGGACGATAAGAGTTATCGGCCCGGACCATGACCAGACATTCACTGTCGAGGTACTCGCCAGCGGCGCAGTGCTGGGCAAGGGTTCCGGCAAGAGTAAAAAGCTGGCGGAGACTGATGCGGCCCGTGTTGCCCTGGAACAACTTTACCGGTGACTTTACACTGTCATGGCTCTCTGCTAAACTTCAATTGTCCATCCTTTACTGCGAAATTCAATCAGAGGTGCTGTCATGGGTAAACGGGACTATCGGCATCATGAACCAAAGAAACCGAAGAAAGACGCCAAAAAACCATCCCTGGCTGCCATCCAACCAATGCACACGGTAGAATCGGAAGTAATCAGGAAGGAAAGAAAGAAGCGGGAAGAGGGGGAGTAGGGGGTGGTAACCCACGGATGCTTGCCAGGTCTTTGGCAGTCAGCAATGCCTCATGTTTTGGCTGAGAAGGGAAGTATGGCTGACCTTATCTCGCTGGAGGCAATTGTTCGCGGTCGTGTCCAGGGCGTTTTCTTTCGTGCCTTTGTTAGCCGGTGGGCTATTGAACTGGGCTTGGGTGGTTACGTGCGCAATTTACCCGGTGGTGACGTGGAGGTGAGGGCTGAAGGTGAAAAGGAGCGGTTAGCCGAGCTGGTCAGACATCTAGAAGAAGGGCCGCCGGTGTCGCGAGTGGAGAAGGTCACCACCAACTGGTTGGAATTTACCGGGAAATACCATGACTTTCAGATACGGTACTGACTTAAGTTGATTTTCCCTCAATTTGCCGGAATCCGTAGTATGTATCCTTACTGAGCAGGCGGAATAAAATATCGGCTGAAGTGCGATAGGTATCCCCGCCGCGGAGTTCGCTTAACTGTCTGCCCAGTTCCTCCAACTCAATGGGCTGGTTGTTATTGGCTAGTAACAGGCGGAAGGCACTCTCCAGTACAGGCAACCGGTCATTGATAAATCCCGGGACATGGGAGCAACAGTCCCTGATGTTGGCTAGGAGGACCTCTGCTGAAAGTTGCTTCTTTTCGGTAGCCCACCGCTGGGCACAATTGGGGCAGAGATATTCCCTGGCCAAAGTAACGAAGGAACGGCTATGCTGCTGGTACCAGTCAAGGTCAATAAACCAGCGCGTCTTCAATTGGTCAGTGCCTGTATCTTCGGTATCCATAAATCCACCTAAAGTATGAGTATTATGTCTCCAATTCCACTTTGGCCATTCTAATCAGGTCAAGGTATTCTGTTTTAAGCCCCAGAGTCTCGGTAACGGTGCGGTCGACATCATAAGGCTCGCCGACAAATATTTTATTGAAGTCCTGGAATTCATCCGGGGTAGTAGTGTCACTGATAGCAAATTTTTGCCTGACTTCAACAATACCCAGGTCAAAGGGGAGGGTAAAGTAAAGGTCAGCCAGTACCCGGTCGATACCGAGACTATACAGGCTCTGCCAGCCACCCGGTGCCTCACCGTGATATTTACTGGTCGGGAGCAGGGTGAGCAGGTTCATTATGCTGAGACCTACCCTTCCGTCCAGGGCATTCATCGGCGCCACGGTTATCAGGTAGTCGCTGGAAAGGATAACATTGGGCACCCAGAAAGTGGGTACGGCGAACGGTTTGGGCAGGGGATTGTCCACCTCGACCAGCACACAGTCCTTAACGTCCATTTCGAGAACCCGGGGGAAGTTGTATCCCAGAGTCTTATAGATGGGGCGGATTGGCTCACCACCGGGAGTACCTTCAAGTAGTACAATATCGGCGTCGCTTACCTGTCGGATACCCGATATTATCGCCGCCAGCAGGTTTTGACTGGTGGCAATCGGGAAAGGCATCGGATAGGCGGCACTGGGTTTAATCAGGACACGCCGTGCCCGTGAAAGCACTGCCGGGGCTTTAAAAGAGAAATCAGAAGCCTCGAATATCAACCTTGCCTCCTTAGCCAGATGCGCATGCTTCTCAACTCCTGGCATTTCCTGAGGGCAGGTATCATAGCTATGAGTGTCCTGGCCAGCAGGTTCTGGAGGAACCGACTGACCGGTATATGGCGGCCATTGATGAGCAGGTCAATCCGGTCTTCTCCCCTGCGGTCCAGTAAGCTGCTCTCAATCAGGTCAGCGATCCGGCTAATATCATCCTGGGAAAACTGGGGCACATCTACATCCACCGGCTCATCGGTAACCAGCGCCAGTAGCTGCCCGGGCTGGCTTAACAGTCCCGTACCCTGTTCCTTGCGGTGGACCTCGATTTTGGGATAGTGGTTTTTCTTGAATCCTTCGGTCAGCAGCAGGTCATAGTCCCAGCTAATGAGCGCCGATAGTTCTTCCGGACTCACATCAGTTGACAGGGTGGTAAAAACAGCCAGCTTCTGTACCGAGCTCAGCACTGTAATCTCGCTCCCGGCCTGACTCAGCCGCCAGCTATCCTTGTTTACTGTGTCCGGTTCCAGGTCTTTATCAGAATGCTTCATCGCCACCACTCGATAGCCCCGTCGCTTGAGCTCGCCAATCAGCTTTTCCAGCAGGGTTGTCTTGCCGGAATCGGACTTGCCGACAATAGAGATAATGGGATACATGCCGGGATACTGTTGTCTGGTCAAATGTTTACTTCCTCGTTCCAGTCCAGCATCACTACCTGGACGGTTTCTCCTTTTTTCGTTTCGACCTTGTCCTCGGGAATAATGGCCAGACCGTTAGCCATACTCATTGAGGTCAGGATGCCGGAACCCTGCTCGCCGGTGAGCCGGGCAAAGTACTGGCCGCGACGTTTAGCCACAATGACCCGGTTGTAGAGACGGCGTCCGGCCTTATTGACAATGGCATCTTCCAATGTTGCCGCTACTACCGGCTTATTCAGGTTCTTTTTCCCCATCATTTTGAGAATAGCCGCGCGGGCAAATAGCTCAAAGGTTACCATCGAGCTCACCGGGTTACCGGGGAGTCCCAGATGAGGAATGCTTCTACTTTGCCCTCCCGGGCTGGTCGTCCTGAAACTGCCAAAAGCCAGCGGTTTTCCGGGTTTCATCCGGACTGACCAGAAGGTAATCTCCCCTTCCTTGGCCAGAACGTCCTTGACGATATCATAATCTCCCATGGAGACGCCGCCACTGGTTATCAGCATATCTGCGTCCAGTCCCTGGCGGATACTGGTGACCAGTGAATCTTCCTGGTCGGCGGCTATGCCCAGAATGCGGGGTAGGGCGCCGCAGCGCTGGACCAGGGCAGCCACGCTGTAGGAATTGCTGTTGTATATCTTGCCGGAAGGGAGCGGCTGGCCCACTGGCGTAAGTTCATTCCCGGTAGCTAAAATCGCTACCACCGGGCGGCGGGTGACCCTGACCTCAGTCCGCCCCAGTGAAGCAATGACACCGATTTCCGCCGGTCTGATGACGGTCCCTTTCTTGAGGACCGTGGCGCCCCGTTGGATATCCTCACCGGCCCGCCGTATATTCAGCCCGTGGCCAACTTGACATAATATATTTACTTCACCGGGGGGATAGCCCGGGGTAGATGTTCCTCTTGACTCTTCGTCGGTATTCTCAAATTGAACCACACTGTCGGCGCCTCCGGGTACCGGGGCGCCGGTCATGATGCGGATAGCAGTGCCGGGGGTTACTTCCTGTCGGGAAATGGAGCCCGCCATAACCGTATCAATGACCTTAAGCGGTTTGGGTGACTCAGGGCTGGCTCCGGCGGTGTCGCTGGCTCGCACCGCATAGCCGTCCATAGCGGCATTATCCAGCGGTGGTATGTCAATGTCAGAGTTGATATCTTCAGCCAGCACCTGACCCATCGAGCTTAAAACTGGTACGGTCTCCGCGTCCAGCTCATCGACAAAACTGAGTACCTTTTCCAGTGCCTGTTCAACGCTTATCATTATCTATCTCGCCTCTGGCTAGTTTTCTTGCCTGTTTCAGGTCATTCGTAGTATTGATGTTGAAAAAACTGAGGTGCTTGGGGTCAAACCGGTCAATCTCCTCAGCTGAAACGTACCTTGTCTTAACCAAATCGAAAAGCTCCAACACGAAGAGCCTGTTTTGCCGGATTAAGTCTGCTGCCGGAGCCATGCAGTTTCGGCTATAGATGGCATGAAGTGGTTCAAACTGGTTATTCATTGTTGGCATGACTATGTCAGAGCCGGCGGAAACGCTCAGCATATAGTTCAGTAAAGAACGGTTCAGAAATGGCATATCAGCGGCAACAACCAGATTATAGAACGTTGGTGATTTTACCAGTCCAGTATAAATTCCCCCCAGAGGACCCTTGTCAGGAATAATATCAGTTACTATTTTTACTTCGGGGAAATCAGTCAAATCAGGCAGAACCTGTTCTTGCCTGGTAACGATAATTATTTCCCGACAGAGAGTACTAACACAGGATATAACCTGGGAGAGCAGATTTCCCTGACCAACGGTTTCTACAATCTTGTTGTATCCGAACCTTAAACTTTTCCCACCCGCGAGAATAATACTGCTTATATCCAAATCACGTAAATGCTTGACATTATCCCCTACATACTATTTTACCATAAATAGTCAATATAAGTGAGGGGGTGGGCTGGTGAAGTGGAAACGATGGATGTTCTGTTGCGGCTATAGTTCTGGCTGTAGCTTGACGAATTGTGTCTCTGCCGGCAATTCATACGCCCCGAATTTGACTTCACTGCTATTAAGTTGTTTTACGTTCTTTTTACCGCGGAGGAAATCGTCGACCCCGCTGGTGAGGAATTTACATTTATTGTTTGCAAAGTGCATGGGTATCACCACTCTGGGCTGGAGCTGGTTGACGACCCGGGTAGCGGTGCCGGGGTCTATGGTAAAACGGCCCCCCACCGGAATGAGTAACACATCGATATTGCCTATTTCAGCTCGCTGTCGCTCATCAAGGGGGTGACCCAGGTCGCCCAGGTGGCAGATGCGTACCCCGTCAATCGTAAAGCAGAAAACGGTGTTATCGCCCCGGTCCTGACCGAGAGCGTCATCGTGGTAGGTAGCCACGCCCGTAAACTGTATGTCCTTCACTATTGAGGTACTGCGGACAACCGCGGGGCTGCCACCAACGGTAGCCGTGTTGTTGTGGTCGTGATGAAGATGGCTCACGGTAACGATATCGGCTGATTGGTTTATTTCGCCGTAGCATAAATCATCGCCGGGAGCGTAAGGGTCGGTAATTATTCTGGTCCCCGTCTTCGAGGTAATCAGAAAGGCAGCGTGCCCCAGCCATTTTATTTTCATGGTACTACCTCCTTGGGTTACTGTTGAACGGTGGCAAGGATAAAGTTTATCAGGGTGCGCACCGGTATACCGCTGGCCCCTTTTACCAGGTAGCCGCGCTCCTTATCGCTCTGGCTGGTGCCGGCAATATCCAGGTGAACCCAGGGGGTATTATCGATAAACTCAGCGAGAAACTTGGCGGCGGTGATGGCGCCACCGTAGCGGTTACCGACATTTTTCATATCAGCCACGTCACTCTTGATTGCCTCACGATAGTCATCATACATTGGCATCTGCCAGACGAGTTCTCCCGATTCGTTGCCGGCGGCGATTACTCTGTTGGCAAGCTGCTGGTTATTGCTGAACGCACCGCTGCATATAGTCCCCAGTGCTACCATGCAGGCTCCGGTGAGGGTAGCCACGTCAATGATCTGTTTGCTCCCCAGTTTCTGGGCGTAGCTCAGGGCATCCGCCAGGATGAGTCTCCCCTCCGCATCGGTATTGATAACCTCGATGGTCTTGCCGTTCATTGCCTTGAGAACGTCACCCGGTTTCAGGGCGTTGCCGCCGGGCAAGTTTTCCGTGGCGGGAATAATGGCGGTCACATTAATACCGGGTTTAAGCCGGGCAACGGCGGTCATCACCGCCATGACGGTGGCACCGCCGGCCATGTCTCCTTTCATGTCAGCCATGTGCTCCGATGGTTTGATGGAAATACCCCCGGAATCAAAGGTGATCCCTTTGCCCACCAGGGCCAGGTCGACGTCGGCAGTGTCGCTGCCCCGGTATTTGAGCACGATGAATTTCGGTGGCTGCTGGCTTCCCTGCGCAACCCCAAGGAGCGCCTCCATGCCCATTTCCGCCATTTGCTCCCGTTCCAGCACGGTTACCTCCAGGCCATAATCCCGGGCCAGCTTTACCGCAGCTTCCGCCATCCGGGTAGGGGTCATGTAGTTGGCTGGCTCGTTGACCATGTCGCGGGCCAGGTTGCTGGCTTCCGCCAGTATCTTGCCGCGGATATGACCCTTGTCCAGGAGCGGTTTAATTTTGCTGCTGCCCGTTATCACCAGCTTCTTGACCTCGCGGTAGTCCTTGTCTTTTTTGCTCAGGTACCGGCGGAAAGTATAGAGGCCGAGTAGTGCCCCCTCGGTTACCGCCTGGGCAGCATTCTCCGGGGTAATGCCGTTAATCCCGGCTCCCTGGGCGACCGTGGCGATAGTGTCCACCCCCCTCTGTCGCAGCCAGCGACAGGTCTCGGCAACGGCACCGCGTACCTTATTGGCGGATAGTTGCCGCTTCTTGCCCAGACCGGTAATTACCACGCGGGCTGCCGGTAGTTTGCCCAGGCTGTGGATAAGGGTGATTTCGTTGAGCTTGCCCTTGATGTCACCCTGCCGGATGAGCCGGGAAATGGCACCGTCCAGCATCCGGTCAACGGTGGCGAGGTCGCCCTCCGGGTGTTTCTTGCCTTCAAAGTGAGTAACCATTATCGCCGCAGCTTTCACTTTGGCTATTTCTTTAGCAATGACCGTAATCTCCATTGGTCTCCTTTCAACGACGTACTTCTCTCAAAATTTTATCCAGCACCGGCGTTATATCCCGGGAGGTATCCACTGCGTAGTGGTGACGGCGGATTATTTGTACCGAGGGTATCATCTTCTGATAAACGGTCCAGTCGGCCTCTGATTTATCCGCCGCGTTATTGGCGGCTGAACGTTGTTTGAGCCTTGCCTGCACCAGAGCCGGTGGCGCCTCTACGCGTACCAGGATGAGCCTGACGCCAAGACGCTCGGCGATACTGTAAAGCTGTTCCCGGTACCGTTCGGAAAGATTGGTGGCATCCAGGACGAGGGAAATGCCTTTGTTTAGTAGCCCTTCGATGAGCCGGTGGATTGCCCGGAAGAGGCGGGCACTCTCCCCGGGTGCATAGCTTGGCGAGGGGAAAAGGGACTTGCGCAGGGCATCACTTTCCAGAATAAGCAGCGGTAGCCGTTCCGAGAGTTTTTTGCAGAAATGGGTTTTCCCGGTACCGGGCAGACCACTCACCACGATAAAAGACGGCTTCAGTTCCGGCTCCGGCAGCGGACCTAAATGGGCAGCTAGTTGCTCGGCATCATCCATATCATAATGATTATAAGATGTTTTCAGCGATTTCGCTAGGAGGTAGCAGTGGAGGGTCCTACTTATTGGTGTAGAAAGCTACTCCGAGCAAACCGGGTCCGGTATGGACGCCCATTACCGGCGTAAACTCGGTGATGAAGATTTCGGCACAGTGAAACCGGGAAGCAATCAGGTTCCGGAGAGCCAAAGCTTTATCGGGGACATCGGCATGCATGACAGCGGCATGAAGCGGTTGTTGGGTATCGGCTATATTCCTTTCCATACATTTAAGCATGTGTTTGGTGGCACTGAGTGAGCTTCTCGGCAGGGCAACGGTGTGGGCATCGCTATGGTTGAGGGTGAAAACGGGTTTGATTTTGAGCAGGGAATTGACCAGCGCCGCCGCCTGGGGCACCCGCCCGCTTTTCGCCAGATAGTGCAGGGTATCCAGTGTGGCAAATAGATTTACCCGTGACATCACGCTCCGCGTGGTTGCCACCACCTCGTTCAGGTCTCTTCCTTCCGCGGCGGTACGGGCGGCTTCGAGGACAACCAGCCCCAGTCCGGCCGCCGCCGTGGTAGCGTCGACTACCTCGATGGCTACACCGGGCAGGGAGGTTTGTGCCATTTCCCGGGCGATGGTTGCCGATTCAAACATGGCGCTGAATCGGGAGGGCTCGGTGAGGCAGAGCACACTCTCTGCCTGTTCACTGGCTTTACCGAAGGAGTCAAGGTAGTACTCCGGCGAGGAGCTGGCGGTGGTGATGGGACTTTGCGACTGCCGCAGGAGGTTATAAAACCGGCTGGCGCTGATATCTATTCCATCACGGTAACTCTTATTTTCGCAGATAAGCAGTACCGGCACCAGTTCAATGCCATACCTGGCCACTTTCGCTTGTGGGATACACGCGGTGGTGTCGGTAACAATGGCTACCTTCTTCATTGGGTTCCTTTTTTGAAAGTGGTTTGATGCCGGGTTCAGCTTTTCGGCTTTTTACGTGCCTGCCAGAAATGATAGTTCCGGTCAATAATGAGATTCTTTTTCAGGCGGCTATCGGTAACAGCTTGCTTCATGCCGGTAAATGATATGGCGAGGAGAAACAGGGCCAGCGCTACCGTGTAAATGATGAATGTAATCGAGCCATTGAGTTGCCAGACGATGATGGGTAACAGGAACAACCCGATGGTGATGGCCAGTCGGATATTGCTGGTCACGATGGCAATTGTGGTGATAATAGCAAAGCTGATGCCCGTTTCAGCGGGAAGGACGGCGAAAAAGACGCCAAGGGTAGTAGCCGCTCCTCTGCCGCCCCGGAACCTCAGGAAAACGGGCCAGATATGACCGGCGATAGCGGCAAAGCCGGTTACCAGTACCCAGGGCAAGGCAACATCCAGCCACCGGGCGCAAAAGACGGCGAGAGTACCCTTGGCAATGTCAGCGACCATGACCAGTATTCCGGGAACCAGTCCGATTTCACGCAGGGTATTAAGGGTACCCACATTGCCGCCGCCTGCCTGACGGATGTCAATGCCTTTGATAAAACGCCCGGCCAGGTAAGCGAAAGGAATGGCTCCCAGCAAATAACCGATAATGATTGCAGCAACTATGTAAAATGCCATCGATAATTGCCCCGGTTAACCGGTTTTAATCTTCGCGGTAGAAGGCAAGACCCAGGGTCCCGGTGCCGCAGGCATAGCCCATAAGGGGGCTGAATTCGGTCAGCCACAACTCGGTACAGTTAAACTCGGTGGCTATCCGTTGCTTCAGCTGTTCCGCTTCGTCGCGAGCATAGGCATGCATCACGGCAACATGCACGGGTCTTTGTCCCACTTTGTTTCTCATCTTCTGGATGATACGGTTGATTCCCTGTTGGCGGTTTCTCACGGCGCTAACAAAGCGCACCGCTCCGGCGGAAATGGTAAAGATGGGCTTGATATTCAGAGCCGAGCCAATCCTGGATGCTACCTTGGGAATGCGCCCGGAGCGGTAGACATGGCGGATGGTGTCCAGCAGGATAACACAATTCGCCTTCTCCATCATGTCATGGGCCGCCCTCATCACTTCGGTAAGGTCTTTGCCCAGGGCGGCTGACCGGGCGGCGGCCAGCGCTATTAACCCTTCACACGCCGTGGCGGTTCGCGAGTCAAGCACTTCTATAGTCACCTCGGGGTGTTCCCGGTAAGCCTGCTCTTTGGCTATTTGGGCCATATTAAATACGGTACTGAGCTTGGCTGAGACGGTGATACAGAGGATATTACTGGCTCGTTGCATAGCCTTGCGGTAGGCCTGAAGACATTCTTCGGGAGGAGCCGCCGATGTCTTAAATGACTCGGGGTCCTGTAAAAACAACTCATATGCCTCAGACGGCGTTATATTTACCCAGTCCTTATATACGTTGTCGCCGACGTGAAAGTAGATAGGAATAATCTCAATTCCGTACTGTTCGGCGAGTTCCCTGGTCAGACAGGCTAAACTGTCAGTGACTATGGCTACCTGTTGCGTCCGATACCTCTTCGGCATGGTGATTGATAGTCCTCAGGTGACTCCCGGGTATTTTCTTGCTTTTAACCCATCGTTCCAGCAGGGGCGGGATTAAGAAAACGCCCCACAGTACCAGAATAAGGCCCAGTAATGTTGAAATACTGAGCCGCTCCTTGGCGTAGTAAGCCAGCAAGGCAAACGTGGATAAGCCCGAAAAAATAAGCAGGCCTATCCTTAACCAGCGCTGCCTGACCCGGATGAACACCGCGATGGTAAGCGCCAGCGCCATAAAACTGAGCCCGATCCAGGGGGCAAAGTAATACAGGCGCTGGATAGCATAACCGGTGAACCTGCCCTCAGGAGCTATCGTTAAAAACCAGCCAATGACGATTGGTATGGGTAGCAGTGCCAACGAGCTGCACAACCAGTCTCGTCTGGTGCTCTGGACGATAATGTAGTACAGCCACCATAATGCCAGCGGGAAGTAGAGGGGTAGTAAAATAAATGACCACTCCTTGGGTAGATAGAGGAAGAGAACGCCAATCACCATTACCGGCAGCAGGGAATACCCAAGCCAGGGAAAGACCCAGGTTGGTTTGCCGCGCCAGCACCCGTATATTGTAGCCAGAATAACCACTGCCAGCATGATTAACAACCCGCTGAGGTGCTGCCACCAGTTAAGGGCAAACATAAGACCGAAAAGCAGGTGGGGCATTGCCGCTAATAGAGATTGTTTCCAGGTACCTTGGCTGTGGGCTTCGTATATCTGGCGGGCTACCAGCTTGGCGGAGCCGAGCAACCCCGCGCACTTCTCTGCGGCTTCTTCTTCGGAAAGGCCAGACTCGGTAAGTTCCTGAAGACGGTCCTCAATATGGGTTTCCAGCTCGTGGATAACTTCTGTCTCTTCGGTGGAGTCCAGCTTAATTCTGGCTCTGATAGTGTCAAGGTAATGACTCAGCGATGTGGTCATTGTTCCTAACCCTCGTCTAGGCACGCCCGGGTTGTATAATCAGGTTCATAGCGGCTAAGAATTCCTGCCACTGGGACCTTTCCACCACCAGATTAGAGAGACCTTTGGCAGTGATATAGTAATACCGCCGTTGCCGCCCGTTGGGCAGCAACTGCCACTTGCTAATGATTAATCCGGACCTTTCCAGGCGGTGAAGGGCCGGGTAGAGAGTTCCTTCCTTGAGCTTGAAATAGCCCTGGCTTCTAGCTTCCAGTTCCTTGATAATCTGATAACCGTACATAGGCTGTTGCTCTAACAAGCAAAGAAGCAAAGAATCAGAGCCACCTTTTATTAAGTCGCGCCTCGTTTCTTTTGCTTCCATCGGAGTCACCTCTGCGGTCAATTTACTTAGATACTCTATGTATCAAGATAGTAGCAAACATTAATGTGAATTGCAACCGTTTTTCAAGCAATTTGTTGATTAAATTGAGCCAAGGCAGCGGTTTTGTCCCCGGTTTTATTAAGCTGGTAATAGATAATTTATTAAAATTGAGCGTTTATTGGCTGAACTATTCTTTGTTGGTGAAGGCAGCAATCAGGGCCAGGATGGCGAATTTTCTCAGGTTCAATACAAGAAGAAGGGGATAAAGTGGGGGCATCGCCATGGATGGTGTCTTTGTGTTCAGCGTAGTCCGCCTGGCTAAGTTAAGGCTTAGGGAAGGTTAATTACCAGCCACCGGGCGGTTTATTTTTCCCCTGGCGATGTGTATGAGTGATGTCATCATTAATAAGTGACAGCAGGTGTTGGTAGCTTTTACCAGGATTTGGTTGGAGTAGTATGGCGCTGCCCACGTAGATAACATCAACCCCGCTGCGGGCAATCTGGGTGATATTGCTCTCTTTGGCGCCGCCGTCAATACCAATCTCCATATCAGGGTAGCTGCTGCGAAATTTCTTTATTTTATCCAGCACTTCGGGAATGAACGGGCTGCCGTAGTAGCCCGGCTGGACCGACATGAATAGAATGCTGTCCACCTCGCCGACCAGGGGGGCAATGGTCGATATCGGGGTGTCGGGGTTGACGGCAAGCCCGGTTTGCCGGCCGAGCTTTCTGACGAGCGAGATGACCTCCCCTGGCGCGCCGGTAGCTTCATAGTGAAAGACAATCTTTTTGGCTCCCAAACGAACGAAATCTTCAAGATAACGCTGCGGTTCCCGTACCATGAGATGGGCTTCCCAGGTTAGTGCGGTCGATAGCGCCGCCAGATGTTCCCAGGTTACGCTGCGGGAAGGAACGAACTCACCGTCCATGATATCAAACTGGACATGAGTGGTGAACGTTTCTACCTGGCGCACCATCCGTTCCAGTGCTTCCGGTTCATTGGTGAGGATAGCTGGTACCAGACGGACTTTACTCATACTACCTCCTGGAGGAATTTTGGCACCGGGACAACCTGGTCCTGCCGGTACGGTAGGGCGGTTCGCGGCTGACACATTATGTCTGGGCTGAACAGTTACCACGACCCGGCTATTCTAGATTTTAAGCGTGGGTTGCCGGTAATGTCAAGGACAGCCATATTTCCGGTAAGTATAGGCTTCTTTATAGAAAATTAATCATACCTTTATGGGATATTTATAGTCTTTATCTGTTCCTTTATACTTGCGTGGCACAATGAAACTGTAGCTAGATACATAGGGTGGGGGCGCTGTGTGAAAACGATAATCGGCTTCGTCTCTGGTGTAATTGTCTGTGGAATAATCTTGCTGATATTGATATCGGCATTACCGATACGTGCGCAGACTGATGGTTCGGATAATACGTCGGACAATTTCAGCCTGATGGAGTTACTGCCTGATATTGAAAAGATATATAGTGAGGCGCTCCTCTCACCTTTGAATGACGCCAAGGATAAGATATATGACGATGACATAGCCCGGTACTATGACCGGTTACTGGAACGCGCCGAGCTGGACAGGGTTGAGCCATAAACTGAGTAACCGGCACTACGGGTAAAACAACCGTTTCATTTCCCCAATCCGTTGCGATGGTGGGGGATTCCCCAAATAAAAAGTGGAGGCTGCTTGTTTATAGCAACCTCCACTCATTTCACCCTTTTGCTCTCACCCAACTCACTTCTGGTGATTACCACCAAAGATGATCTCTCTTTCGAGACTGACCACTCAACTATCTCGTTGAGCTGGGCTTGAGTTCTGCCCGCCCTGCCTTTCGACAGGGCCCTCACTGTCTACTTGCCAGACTCCCAATAATCCGTGAAGCCTCATAGTCCACCTCCAGAAGCAGTATTCAGGGTGTACCACCTAGCTTCTTAATTTACTTTAACACAATCATTACCAAATGTCAAGCCCCTTTGGTAATGGCGTAAGGGGTACAAATGGTAAAAATAAAGCTAAAAAACGCTTCCGAATGGTCATGACTCACTATTCCTTGAATCGGTGCAGGGGACACAAGACCCTACTCTGGACAGATAAAGACTATTGACTTGCTGCTGGTTACTCCAAGAGTCCTTCAAGGTAGCTGGTATCAACATATTGGTAAAAAGTATCGATACTTTCCTTGATTCTTTTACCGCTGATGCTAACCTTGCGGATTACCGACTCCAGTTTCTCGACGGTGGTCATGGTATCATTTCCGGCCACCATTATCGGGACGTTCTTTTCCTGGGCGGCGGTGATGATGGAGCTGTTCGGGTACATCCCACCGGTGAGTATCAGTACTTTGGTTGGTGTTTCCAGGGCGGCGAGCTGGATATCCGTCCGGTCACCGCCGGTAATGACTGCTTTGTTTGCCTGGGAGCGAAAGTATTTAAGGGCACTCTCAACACTCATGGCACCAAGCATAAAAGTCTCCACGCTTTCTTCCTTTTTATCTTCACAGCATATAACCTCACCGCCAAGCACACCCCTAATTTCTTCAATGGTGAGTGAACTTAATTTCGGATTGCTTGGTATCAGTCCCCAGACCTTTATGCCTTTCCCTTCCAGGAAGGGAACAAAGTACTTGTTAACGAAGTCAACCATCGAGGGCGGCAGGTGATTGAGAATAACGCCGCGGAGCTTATCCCCGACCCTTTCCTGCGCTGCCACTATTCTATCCAGGTTCACCTCTCCGAAAACAGGTAAATCAAGCATGACAACCGGCATATTAAGTCGTTCCAAAAAGTGTGTGTTGGAAACACCGATAGAATACCCTTCATACAGGTCCTGACCGCCGCCAACCAGTACCGCATCCTTCCCTTTTTTAAGCTCCTGGTATGCCTGGTATATCCGGCTGCCGGCATTATCCAGCTTGCCCAAAGCGAGGTTAATATAGTCAGCCCGGTCAAGGTAAAAGGGACACATGAGGGACAGGTCATCCTCCAGGGCAAAGTACTCTTTGATCAGCAGCACATCCTCTTCGACCTTTTCCTTTTCCTTGAGGACAAAGTTCTTGCCGATGGGTTTAAAATAGCCTATTTTGAGGCCTTTGCTTTTCAAGAAATCGAGAATCGCCAGTGCTGCCATCGTTTTTCCGGCATACTTGGTTGTCGAACCGATGAGTAGCTCAATCATTGTGGTGCCCCCTTTAAGATTAGTCTGCCGTCAATTGCACACAGTCCTTCGCCCTTATCTTTTATCACCAGCGGATTTATTTCCATCTCTACAATTTCCGGATACTGCTCTCCCAAAGTGGACAGAGTGGCGATAACTTCGTAGAGCGCGTCGAGGTCTTTTTCTTTTTCGCCCCTTATCCCGCTCAGCAGCGGGAAGGATTTTATCCCGGATACCAGCTCTACTATCTCCCTCTTACTAAGCGGGGTGAGGGCAAAGTTGACATCTTTCAGGACTTCAACGTAGACACCACCCAGTCCGAACATCATGAGCGGGCCAAACTGTGGATCGCGGGAGAAGCCGGCAATAACCTCCTTGCCTCCATCTACCATCTTCTGCACGGTAATGCCCACTACCGGCGCCTGGGGGAGATATCTGTTGACGTTCACCATGATTTCTTCAAAGGCTCCGACCACTTCCTCCGGGGTTCTCAGTCCCACTTTAACCCCACCGACGTCTGTCTTGTGTAAAATCTCGGGGGAATAGACCTTCATAACCACCGGGAACCCCATTTCACGGGCATGGCTCACCGCCTCATCGGCGGTATTGGCCAGGGCGGTGGGTAATGTCGGGATATCACAAAGCTCGAGCAGTTCCCTTGCCTCGAAGTCGGCCAGTTTTATCTTGTCCTGGCTCAGCTTCGCTCTCAGAAACTCTTCAACTTTTCTGCTATTGATATTCTTGATAAGGGCTTCACTCTTTTCCTGCCGCTTCCACTGGCTGTAGCTAGCCATGACTGACATAGCCCGCACGGCGCGGTCAGGGAAGGCGATGTTGGCGACTCTGCCCTTCTTGAAGATACTGGACGCGGTAGCCACCCGGTCTTGCCCCATGAAGGAGGTGATTATCGGCTTGGGGGAAGTGTATGCGAAATTGGATACGATTTTTGCTGTCTCTTCAATTTGAGTATTTGCCTGCGGTGACAGGATAACGACGAGTCCGTCCACTTCATTAGCCTGAACCACTGCCTCGATAACGCCCTCGTAGCGGGTACTGTCAGCATCGCCGAGGACATCAATGGGGTTATAGGCAGATGCCGCTGGCGGCAGTAACTCCTGCAGACTTTTCACCGTGGTGGTACTGAGCGAGGCCAGCAGTAGCTGTTCCTCGGAGGCTTTGTCAGTGGCGATTATCCCCGGACCACCGGCATTGGTGACAATGGCGATTCGTTTCCCGGTTGGGAGTGGCTGCGAAGCGAATACCTCAGCCCAGTCAAACAGGTCCTCTATTGACCTGGCTCTGATTACGCCCGACTTATTGAAGGCACATTCGTAAGCCCTGTCGAGACCGGACAACGCCCCGGTATGGGAAGAGGCGGCTCTGGTTCCTTCCGCGGATACGCCTGATTTAAAGAGAATAACCGGTTTTTTCCTGGATATCTTCTCGGCCACATCGATGAATTTTTTGCCGTCGGTGACACTCTCAATATAGCCGATGATGACCCTGGTGTTTTTATCCTCGCCGAGAATCTCCAGGAAGTGTGTCTCGTCAAGGTCCATTTTATTGCCCATGCTGATAAACTTGGAGAACCCCATGTCTCTACCGGCGGCAAAATCAAGGATAGAGCTAACCATGGCGCCCGACTGGGAAATGAACCCTATCTTGCCCTGGCGTGGCATGGTCGGAGCGAATGAGGCGTTAAGGTTGGCATAGGTATCAATGATACCCAGGCAGTTGGGGCCAATAACCCGGATTTTACCCCGGCAAAGCTCGACCAGTTCCCGCTCCATTTCCGCCCCTTTGCCGCCTATCTCCTTGAAACCGGCCGTAATGACTACCGCTCCCTTCACCCCTTTGTCTATCAAAGCCTTAAAGGTATTGATGACCAGAGGGGCCGGAACGATTACCAGTGCCAGGTCAACCTCATCCTCGATATCCAGTACGTTATGGTACGTTTTCAGTCCGAGGATGTTATCAACGCTCGGGTTTACCGGGTATATTTTACCCCCGTAGTTGGCGTCTATTAAATTTTTCAGGGCGTCATAGCCAACCTTGCCCGGCTGGCGAGATGCCCCGATAACCGCTATGCTTTCCGGGTTAAAGAAGAAATCATGCATGGTGCACCATTCACTTGGTGGAAATATGCTGGCAAATCTGGTTTTTCTGTACTAATTTCAGTATTGCACCTTTAGGTAAATTTTTCAAACTTATCTTTGGCTTCTGACCGGTAAACTGCGCCGGCAAGCCACTGGCTACTGATAGAATTGACCGGCATGCAGGCTGTGTCCATAGTCATAATGGCAATTTACATTATAATAATAGGCAATCTGACGATTTTACATTTTTGAAACATTGACATTTATCAAGTAATGCTGGTAATGTTAGAGGGATTATTCGCATCATTCCTGCTGGCTATCGCTACCGAAACTGGCTGAGAACGAGCATTGACCTCACTGAATTGCAATCGCAGTCTGGATTACTCGAGGAGTTTCGTGGAACGCTCGGCGTTAACCATGAGGCTCGCTACAAAGTCAAGCTGGCTGCTTGGCTATGGCAGGTCCAATGAGGAAGAGAAGTGGTGGTTTGACCTGCACTACACTGATAGTGACGGTGAGTTGAGCGTTCCGTCAGGCAGACGCCAGCCAGCGACATCCGGGGAATGAATAACCGCCGGATATGATTAAAATTACACGGGTTATGCTGGATAGTATCCCTCTATCATATTGGCTTCCTCCAGTCTGAAAGTCAACTAGACGGCCAGTACTCGCTTATGAAAAACAGTCATCACTCAAACTACAAATGGTATATCCTGTCTCTGGCAGCGCTTACCCATACCTTTTCGGTTGCCATGCCCCAGATGTGCATGCCGGTGCTCTTCAGCGAGATATCTGATGAGCTGGGTTTGAGCCTGGTTGAGGTAGGCACGATATGGGGCATGTTCGGCGTGGCCGGTATTTTTGTAAGTCTATTTGGCGGACTGATTGGTGACCGGATTGGCACGAAGCGCATGCTCGCTTTCGGTTGCCTGCTGGCTGGCCTGGCGGGTGGACTACGAGGGTTAGCCGTTGGATTTACCAGTCTGGCGGCAACAGTGGTGCTCTTCGGTCTGGCTACGATAATGGTGCCGATGGGAGTGCACAAAACCTGTGGCGTGTGGTTCACCGGAAAGCGTCTGGGGCTGGCCAATGGCGTTGTTGCCGTGGGAATGGCGCTGGGTTTTTTACTGGGGTCGATGTTCAGCGCCACGGTACTTTCCCCGCTACTCGGTGGCTGGCGAAATGTCCTCTTTCTCTACGGGGCTGTTTCCCTGGTTATCAGTTTCCTCTGGTTTCTGACTAGAACGAAGCCCGCTGAGGTGGGGCAAGCCTCCGGTGATAGCGGTACCGTTCCGTTCCGCCGGGCGGTTTCCAGAGTGGTCCGAATCAAGCAGGTGTGGGTTATCGCTCTCGTTGTGCTCGGTGTAGGCGGCTGTTATCAGGGGATGCTTGGTTATCTGCCACTGTATTTGCGTGAGATTGGCTGGACAGCAGCCAGTGCCGATGGTGCCCTGGCCTCATTCCACGGAATCAGCATGGCGACGGCTATCCCGCTCACCCTGTTATCCGACCGGCTTGGCATAAGAAAACCGCTCCTTTTTATTGCTGCCCTGATGGCGGTAATCGGCGTCGGTCTACTGTCGGTAGTGTCCGGCCCGCTGGTATGGGTGGCGGTATTGATAGCCGGCATGGCTCGCGATGGTTTTATGGCGCTCTATATTACCATGGTTATCGAGACGGAAGGGGTTGGGGCAGCCTATACCGGTACGGCACTGGGGTTGATTTATACCCTTGGCAAGCTTGGCAATGTGTTCTCTCCGCCGCTGGGCAACAGCTTTGCCAGCTTCGGACTGAATGTCCCCTTCATGTTCTGGGCGGTGTGGGCGGCAGTTGCCCTGATTAGCTTCTATTTCATAAGGGAGTCCGGGGTGGGCAAGGGCGTGAGAATGTCGGCGACCGCGGAGATACCGTCCGACCGCTTATAGAATTTGCGGAAAGTGTGATAAAGTCGCCGGTATAGAGAATGACTACTTTTCCGCAGGGGAACCGCCGGTAGCCAGAAAAGCCTTTATAAAGGGTGGAATGGAATGACCGGAGCGGGAGCGAAGAGCCATAATAAAAAGTAAGGCAATTATCACTATGGCTATTCCCATACCGCTAAAAATAACCACGATTGACCCTATCTCAAGTCCTACAGTGGTGGTTGTAACCAGGGTATTTGCCAGCTTGAGGATGGCGCCCACAGCGGCGATTACTATGGTAAGGCCGAGGACAAATCGCACCGAGACACCGCGTACATAGCGGGTGACCAGTGCCCCGAACTGTACCCCGACGCTGGAGGCAATAAGCATAATCAGGGAAGCAAAGATAATCACATTGCCGCTCATGGTGTGGCGGATAGAACCGAAAGCGGCGGAGAAGATAATCTGGAACAGATCAGTGCCGACGGCCATGAACGATGGCAGGCCGATGAGGTATACCAGTGACGGCACCATAATAAAACCGCCGCCAACCCCGATAATACCCACTATCATGCCGGTGATGAAACCTGCGGCGAGTATAATCCACAGGGATATGGTAATCCCCGACCTTGCAAAATGTATTCTCGGCGGCAGGTAAATGCTCTGTAGCTTCCGGGAAAGAGAGGTGCCATTTGTCTCCGGCGCTGATTTGGCCCCTTGAGCCAGTGCCCGGTCAAGGTATCGCTTCCTGCGGATGCTTTCCAGCAGGGTATAGGTGCCTACGATAAGCAGAACACATGTGGAAATGGAGAGTACTACCTCGTTAGCCATCCCGGCGGCGGTAGCCCGGTTGATAATTCTCACCCCGATTTCCACGCCTCCCATGACTGCCACGATAATGACCAGCCCCAGCTTCATATCAACGTTACCCAGTTTTCTGTGCCGGAAGGTGCCGACGATGGCATTGCCCATAACCCAGGCAAGGCTGGTGCCTACGGCGTAATTGGCCGGGAAGCCAATAATAATCAGGGCCGGTGTCACCACAAATGAGCCGCCGACGCCGGAAAAACCGCTGAGAATCCCGGCGCCAAGTCCGATGAAGACGAGTAAAAATACGTTGATCTCAACTCCGGATAATGCTGGGAATGTTATCATTTTGTTTAACCACTAGTATTAATGGTTATTTGTCCCCTCTTTTCCCGTGCCTTAGCAGGGTAGCAATTCTATCTGTAAGGAATCCCAGTGCCATGCCGGTTACCAGCATCAAACCCAAATTGTAAAGCACGGCGATATAGGTCTTATCGGTCCCAATCCAGTCGAACATCTGAAGGTGCATTCCGGTGACATGCCAGTTGACGGCATGCCATATCAGCAACACGGTAATAATAAACAAAATTGTCGCTTGAACCAGGACCTTTATCTTTTCACTCATGCCGGGCTTATTCCTTGCTCTCCAGCTCAAAGACAGACCAGCGTCTTCTTTTTTGGAAACTGCCGGGTTAGCAGTATTTTGCCGTTGGGTGGGTAAGACATCGCTCAACAAGCGGGGTGAAATTCGGATTGAGTATTTTAACCTTTTCCGCAGGTGCAGTCTTCAATTCTATGTTACCTGATTTGTGCTTGTCAAACCGCCTTTCCTTTGCCCCGTCTCCTCCACGAACAGGATTACCAATAGAGTAATGATTCCCATGGCAGCCCAGAAGGCAAAGGGCAGGCCGGCATTAATAGTTGCCAGACTATTGCCGAGGGGCGGACCGAAAAACCCGCCCAGGTTCATAAAGGCTACGGTGATTCCGAGGGCTGTTCCGGCGTACTGGCTGCCAACACCCCTGGTCTCCATGGTTGTGGTGATGGTGGTGGCGACAAATCCTTCACGGACAAAGCCCACCAGTACCACTATCAGCCAGACCATCATATTATGCAGTACTGAGAGTAGACCGATGCCGGTAGTCACTACCAGCGCCGTGGCGATGAGGACCACTTTTCTCAACCCCAGCTTATCTGAGAGCAAGGTCAGGGCTATTACCCCTATCGTACTTACCCCGGTGGCGGCAGCCAGGGCACCGTCGGCACTGACTGCCGTCCAGCCCACTCCTCGAAGGAAAAGGGGCAGGTAACCGGCGTATCCCACAGTAGCGGCGGTAAAAAACATTCTAACCAGGGCAATGAGCCACACATTTTTCATGGGGAGCACTTTCACTAGTGCCTGGCGAAACGGGATTACAGTGGGGGAGGGCGTGGTTTCAAGCTGGTCGGGCTCACGCCCGGGAAGAAACCAGAGAAAACCAAATAATATGGAAATACTTCCGTAGAGGAAGAGGACATTTCGCCAGCCGCCGAGTAGCGGGGAAAGTACCGTGGCGCTGATCATTGACCCCAGCATAAAGCCGATGCCCATACCGGCGGAGAGGATGCCGTTGGCAATTCCCAGGCGGTGCCTGGAAAACTGTTCGCCGGCAACTTTGTGCGCGTTTAATGATATCGTGGTGGTCATGAAGCCAAAGAAGAACACGGTTGTCGATAGCCCGATGAAACTGGTGGCTATACCCCGCAGTGCTCCGGTGATTCCGCCGAGCAGGCAGGTAGTTATGAGGGTGCGTTTGGTCCCGTACCGGTCGCCAATCAAGCCGCCACCAAGACCGCTGATTGCTCCTGCCAGGTAACCGGCGCCCCAGACCGTGCCTATCTGTACAAGATTCAAATTAAGGTCACCGGCTATCTCGCTGAAAAGCACGGGCATGCACATCATAGGCATGGCAACCGCAAATATATGGGTTGCCGTAGCCAGAGACAGAATATACCAGCAGTAATGGCTTGACTTCATAAGTCGTTATGTATTATTATCACTTTTGAGTTATAGAATGTCAACAAAATGGATAAAAAATTACCATATCGAGCATAAAACAATGGATGTTGGTCGATATGACAATGTGCTGGATAGCGTCATCCCTGGTGTGAGGGCTCTGCTGTCCGCAGGGTTGTCCTTGGTGTTTTTCCCGTCATCGAAAATGAGAAACCGTGCTGCGCGGTCATACTTTCGGCAGGCTTGGAATGATGTTATATCCGTGCCTGTTTGCTGAAAAGCGTGGGAAAGGAGAATCATAAATGCCAGCGGCAAAGGTGGTAGAGACGGATGTACTGATAGTCGGTGGAGGCATAGCCGGTCTCTTTGCGGCGATAAAGGCAAAGGAGCAGGGGGTAGTGGTGACCCTGGTGGACAAGGGGTATGCTGGTAAATCAGGGCAAACCCCGTTTGCCGGCAGTTACTCGGTCTTTAACCCGGAGTGGGGTGATGATTTAGCTGCCTGGGTGGAACAGGTCAGCCGGGTGGGTCAGTATGTCAATAACCGGGAATGGACGGAAATCGCCTTTAAGGAGTCCTACGCCCGGTACCAGGACCTCGTTTCCTGGGGAGTGGAGTTCCGCAAGAATGAAGATGGGACGCTATTCCGGTCCGAATCGATGCTGGGACCCTGCCGGGCAGCCCATATGGGGGCCAAGGTATTTGCCGAGCTTATGAGGAAGCAGGCGGTGAAGCGGGGCGTCAAGCTCATGGACAGAATCATGGTCACCGACCTTTTGAAGCAGGACGGCCGGATTGTGGGTGTCATCGGCATTCCCATGGAGAGTTATGATATTTATGTTTTCCGGGTAAAGGCGACGGTGCTGTGCTCGGGAGCCGGGGGTTTCAAGCCCTGGGGCTGGCCCATTTCGGCGTTGACGGCGGATGGTGATGCCATGGCGTACCGGGCCGGTGCTGAGATAACCGGCAAGGAATTTGCCGATACGCACCCCACCGGTGCCGAGCACCCGGCATATCTCGGCTTCGCCAAGAGGATGAGTGGCGGACCCCGCCGGGGCAAGCAGTTAAATGCCGAGGGTAATGAGATAACCGGTCGCGGTACCTTGTTTCTGGATATGGAGTTTGAAGCCCATGCGGGACGGGCACCAGTATATTCGCAAATGCCTGATGGCGAGAAGTCGGTACGGATAGGCGGAGCTTCCTCTGGCATGTCGGTCCATAAAGCCGAAGGTATCTGGCCGGTTGATACCAGCTGTGCCACCAGTCTCTCCGGGCTTTACGCCGCTGGCGATGCTCTGGGCACCATGCAGATGGGTGCTGTGTACGGTGCCATTGGTTGTGCGCTCGGCGGTTCCTCGGTTACCGGGACTATTGCCGGTGTGGCGGCTGCCGGGTATGCCAAACAGGCAGAGAAGCCGGAAATCGACGACCAGGAGGTGTCCCGGATAAAGAAGATAGTCCAGGCGCCGGCGGAGCGTAAAGGTGGCTTCAGTCCGAGGTGGGTGACCCAGGTATTACAGAACACCATGATGCCGTATTTCATTTTGTATATCAAGAAAGAAGACCGCATGAGAGCGGCATTGACCATAACCGAGTTCCTGAGAGACCACATGGCTCCAAAAATATTTGCCCGGGACCCGCACGAGTTGCGTTTGGCACTTGAAACGAAGAACATGATTCTGAATGCCGAGATGAGGCTGAGGGCTTCGCTATTCCGGACAGAAAGCCGTGGCTGCCATTACCGTGAAGACTATCCCCGCCGGGATGACGCGAACTGGCTGGCATGGGTACTGCTGCAGGAGGAAAACAGTGAGATGAAGGTATTTAAGCAGCCGGTACCCCAGGAATGGCGGCCTGACCTGTCCCAGCCCTATGAACAGAGGTATCCCTGGCGGCTTCCCGGAGAGTAGTGGTCACTGTTTTTTGAACTGGTGGTAGCATGGACTAACTTGAGATTCTTGAACTCTATGGGCAGGAGGTAGTATAATGGCGATAGAGAGGATTGACCCGGAACTATGCAACGGCTGCGGGATATGTGTTAAAATATGTCCCATGGACGTGTTTCGGATGGACAGGAAAAGCAAGAAAGCGGTCATTACCTATCCTGAAGACTGCATGTTGTGCGAATTCTGCGTGCTTGACTGCCCGACGAATGCGATAACGGTTACCCCGGAAAAGAGTTCGCCGCTGCTAGTGAGCTGGGGATAGATAAGAACGATTAAGAGTATTTGCCGAAAATTGAGCGATATTTGGATAATCGTTATTAATGGATAAATTTTTGCAGAAGGCTGCCAGTCGCATAGCTAAGGAGGTCTTGTCTAATGGTGAGCGAAGTCTACAATGAGGCCTACATGGTCCCCAATCCGATGACCCCATGCCAGGCAATAATCATCGACCCGGAGCTCTGTACCGGGTGTAATAATTGCGTGGAGGTATGCCGGACGGATGTGCTGGTGCCCAATCTGGAGAAGGGCAAACCGCCTATAGTGCTCTATCCTGATGAGTGCTGGTTTGGTGGTTGCTGTGTTGAGCCGTGTCCGGTACCGGGGGCGATACGGATGGAGCACCCGTTGAACCAGCGGGTTGGCTGGAAGCGCAAGGCGACCGGCGAGTACTTCCGCATCGGCATGAAGAACCCCCCGCCACCCAACACCAGACCGCCAGTAGGCTAACGACAGCTTACTAATGAGCGATGGATGAAGGCCAATCATCATGGTAGTCTTCATCCTTGCTATTGTTCCGGTGCGGGGATTGCTTTAAGACAGCGCGTACCTGAACCAACCTGGAAACAGAATGGAAGACTGAGCACTGGTATTGGTTCGTTGACTTTCCCGTAACTCTATACGTATAATAATAAGAGAAGAGCTTCATTCTTCTTTCACTAGCGAAGTGGTGTTGCTGGATAAAATCAGCCACTGCGAGCTGAATTCGATGTTGAACCGAATAAGCATGCGAGTGCGAGTGGTGATGCTCTGATGCTGGTTGATGTAATTAATAACCAGCATATATAGTGAAAACCGGATTTCTGGAGCTAACAAGCGATGCCGAGAAAAAAAGCGGGTGAAAACAACGAATCAGCAATTCAGCACACATCCTCAGCAGCCAAGGAATTAGCCTCACTCAGTAAATCCCTTGATATCGAACGCAAGACCACGGTCACACTGGGTACTCCCATGCCCGAGAAGAATTCATCGCAAGAGGAGTGGATATATAGCTACTGCATGGGCTGCATGCAGGCTGACTGTAGCACCAGGGTCCACCTCAAAGATGGCGTGGTAGTCAATATCGAAGGCAATCCGGACAGCCCGCTGAGTCAGGGCAGGCTCTGTATCCGGGGCGTTGCTGCCGTTCAGGGATTGTATAATCCGTATCGGGTAAAAGCTCCCATGAAGCGTACCAACCCGGAGAAGGGTCCTGATGTCGACCCGGGCTGGGTGGAGATTAGCTGGGAGGAAGCCCTGGACACGGTAGGCCAGCGGCTGAAGAAAATCAGGGAGGAAGACCCTCGTAAGCTGGCGGTATGGGAAGGCTGGGGTGCCGCTGAGGACTTTCTCGTTACCTGTAAAGAGTGGGAAAAGAGTGTTAACTACACCCATGGCAGCCTTATCTTCTCCAGAGCCTTCGGGACACCGAATGAAGTCTTTTCTCACGGCCCGCTCTGTGCCATTCACTATGCAGCCAACCTCGTCCACGGGCAGCATCCGGAATACATTACCGACCTGCAACACTGTAAATACCTCATTGCTCCCGGCAGAACGGTGGGCCCCAACGCCGGTTCGCCGCACGCCACCAAGCGGTTCCTGGACGCTATCGACCGCGGTATGAAGCTGGTTACCCTTGACCCCCGCTTTTCTCCTGAGGCGTCCAAGGCATATCGCTGGATACCGGTAAGGCCGGGTACCGAGTTGGCGTTTGCCCTGGCCATGATACACGTCATCTTCTACGAAATTAAGAAGCTTGACGAGTGGTCGGTTAAAAACCGCACCAACGGCCCCTACCTCATTGGTCCTGACGGCTATTACTTCAGGGATAGCGCCACCGGGAAGCCGCTGGTATGGGACCCGGTGGACAATAAGGCCAAGACATTTGATGATACCTCTATCAAGGACTATGCCCTTGATGGTGAATACACGGTAGCCGGCGTTAAAGTGAAACCGGCACTGCAGCTGATAAAAGAGCAGATGAAGGACTACACGCCGGAGTGGGCGGAAGAAATCACCACCATACCGGCGTCAACTATCCGTGAGGTAACCCAGGAATTCGTAGAGCATGCCCAGATTGGTAGCACTATAACCATAGATGGCTTTGAGTTCCCATTGCGTCCCGCCCAGTTTGCTGGTTCAGGACGCGGCACGATGTCACAAAAAGGCGGTACCTATTTCGACCTTGCCGGTAAGATTATCAATATGCTGGTAGGCTCGGTAGAGGTACCCGGCGGTATAACCGGAAACCGGAATCCCGGGGCGTGCGCCGAGACGCTTCAGCCCAATGAAGATGGCGTGGTGACGCCGATCATGGAGGCGGTGGGAGTCCCCTTCAAGTTCCCGCCGGACCATGTAGGGATGAACGAGTTTTATCCGCACTCCCATGCTACCCCCTATCTTTTAGTCCGGTCGGTGCTGGACCCGAAGAAATATTACCTTGACTATGAGCTGGATACCATGCTTGTCTGCGGTGCAAATTCCATCCGCAGCACCAGCGACCGTGAGCTGTTTGTCAAGGCTTTCCAGAAAGTCCCGTTTGTTGTCACCGTTTCAATTAACTTTGATGAGCCGACCATGATGGCCGATATCGTGCTACCTGAGCACCACTTCCTTGAGCGGCAGTATGCCAGGTTCTACCTGGTTGTCCATCAAAATATCGACGATAGCGCCCGTGGTTTGATTATGGCTCTCGGACGCAACCCGGTACAGCCACTGTTTGATGCCAAACGTATGGATGACATCTTGATGGAGCTGGCGGACCGGGCAGGCTTTCGCACCGGACCCGGTGGCATTAACGACTGTATCAATGTGGCCTTCCAGCTCCAGGGCAAAAACAAGCTGGACCTGGATAAGAAGTATACTATCGATGAGATGATAGACCGGCGGGTCAAGCAGGTCTTTGGTGACGAGTACAGCTTCGACGACCTGTTGAAACACGGTGTTATCTACAAGTATGACGCCACCGGCAAACGCGGCTACAATTATTATTACTGGCCGGATAACCAGACGAGATTTCCCATTTACTTCGACCTTTTGAAGGCGGCTGGCGACAGGATGAAGGAGAATCTCAAGAAGTATAATGCCAAACTTCCCAACTGGAAAGACCAGGAAGACTACTTCAGGTACTATGAGCCTATCCCTTACTGGATACCCAATCCGGAGCTGTCAGCGCCGCCGGAGTACGATATGTGGGTGTGCAACTGGAAGACTCACTTTATGCCCTTTGGTGCCGGTGATACGCAGGAGAATGCCTGGCTGGCTGAGCTGCGTGAAGCGGACCCCTATGAATTGTATGTATGGATAAATCCCGAGACCGCCAGGAAGAAAGGGCTCAAGAACGGGGACGAAATCCGGATTGAGTCGCAGCATGGCAAGACCGGAGGCAAACTGAAACTAACTGAACTCATTCATCCGGAGGTAGTCGGTATCCCGGCGTGCTACGGCAGCGGTACGGTACTGATGAGTCCCGATGCCAGGAAGGGTACGTACTATAACATCTTACTTACCGGGAATGAAGAGACCAGTATCGACCCGGTGAGCGGGTCTATCTGCATCAGTCCCAGGGTAAAGATATCTAAAATATAAGGAGCATTGAACCAAATGCCCAGGTACGGATTGGTAATCGACCTCAAGCGGTGCATAGGCTGTGATGCTTGCTCCATTGCATGTAAGGCGGAAAATGCCACCTCACGGGGAATAATGTGGAACCGAGTCCTCAAGTACGAGACGGGGAAATATCCGGATAGCCGGCTGAACTTTTTGCCGATAACCTGCATGCATTGTGAGGACCCGGAATGTGTGAAGGTGTGTCCTACCGGCGCGAGCACCAAGCGAGAGGACGGCATTGTGGTTATTGATAGTGATAAGTGCGTGGGCTGCCGGTACTGCATGATAGCTTGCCCTTACGCCACCCGGTACTTCTTTGATGAGCTGCGTAGCTACTACCCGGAACACATGACCCCATATGAGAAAGAAGGTTACCAGAAGCATAAACTGGGTACGGTGCAGAAATGCGATATGTGCCAATCACGAGTTGAGCGGGGTCTACAGCCGGCATGTGTGGAGGTCTGCCCGGCCGAGGCCCGTTTCTTCGGCGACCTGGATGACCCGGATAGCGAGGTATCCAGGCTTATCCGGGAAAGGGAAGGCTTTGTGCTTAACCCGGAATTTGGCACCAAACCATCAGTGTATTACTTACCGAAGGATGAGGTAAAGAAGTGACATGGAGATGACTGATACTCTACGCAAGCAGAAAGTGTGGGGCTGGAGTGTAGCTACCTATCTTTTCCTGGCGGGTATGGGTGCCGGGGCATACCTGATGGGTTTTATCCTCGGACTGGTCAATTCTGAATTCGCACTTTTCTCGAAAATAGCCATCATTCTGGCGGCGCCCCTGATGGTTATCGGGCTCTTTTTGCTGGTACTGGACCTCGGTCAGAAGCAAATATTCGCTATGGTGTTTTTACGGCCTCTGTCATCATGGATGGCGCGGGGGAGTATCATCATAACCATATTTTTAATACTTGACATAATACATATCGGATTGTGGATATGGCCGTTTAACATTCTGGCTGATAATGCGGGTGCGTTTCTCGCTCTTGGAATTATCGGCTCCATATTTGCCGTGCTCACCATGATTTATACCGGTCTGCTCCTGGGAGCCGCCAAGCCCATTCCATTCTGGAGCCAGACGGTACTTCCGGTACTCTTTCTGGTGTCGGGGATATCCACCGGTATCATGGGGACAGCGTTCATACTCACCATATTTGGCTTATCGGCGGGAACCGCTGTCGAACCTGCGTTGGTTCGCCTCGCCCGGTATGATGTCTTCATAGTAATAGTAGAGGCAATTATACTTGTTGTCTATCTGTACCGGATGTATCAGCTTGCTGAAGCCCGGCTTTCGGCGAACATGGTGGTCACTGGCAACCTGTCGGCGCGTTTCTGGGGTGGGGTAGTGGTCTCCGGCCTGCTGGTGCCTTTTGTATTTGAGCTGTACGTTGGCTACCTATCGTCGGCGGCAACGGTAACAATGCTGATTCCCACTGCAATTGTGAGTGTGATAGGGCTCTTTGGCGGGCTCATGTTGAGACACATCATTGTCGCCGGGGGAACAAGAACCACGCTTAATATTGACGGGGTACTACTTCCGGTATCGGATACCTATATCACCTACTAAGCTTGCTCGGCGAGATTCTTTCTAACCACGTTAATCTGATAATCCACGAGATGACCGTCATACTTTACGAAGCCATCGGTCATCCGGGCGATTCCCTGGTAAAAGGTGATCTCCGCCCTCCGGTACATTTGATCGCAGAAACCGGGGACCCACAGCAGGATATGTTTCTTCAAGAAGTCTCGTCCTGCTTCCAGATATTCCAGAGCTTTGGCGGCATCGCCGGAATGCCACGCGTCATGTTCGCTCTGGCAGATGAGGCGCATGAGGTCAAACTCAATACCAATGTAGTCCGGTGGCTCAGTCCATTGCTCGGGAAGTTTGGCTCCCAGTTTGGGAAAAGTATGAGCGACGTCTACAGTGGATTCTCCCCAGAGGCGACCTTCCCGGTAAACTGACTCGTAGGGTGGTAATGGGCTGAGTTGTGCGTTGACTCCCCGCAGGAGCCGTGTCCGGTCAACGGAAACGAGGGTGAGGACTTCATCCCTGGGCTGGTCTTTAAAGTCGTTAACAAACCGGGTAACCAGCTTTAACCCCCGCTTCATCTTGGTCAAATCGAGTTTGGTGGCAGCCATGGAGAGCTGGCGCTCAAACTCATCGCCAAATACGCTTTCCAGCAGCGGTAAACCGGGCAGTTCAAGATAAAGAGCACCAAAGAGGTTGTATATCTGGCTGCGTGCCTCGGCTACTTCGTCATGTCCCTTTGTGGTGGTGTTTACCATTCCAATACTCTCATGCTCTTTATTACTGCCTGATAGCTGCGGAAACCAACATAACCTCGGAAACTTGCCGAACCTGGCTTAATCCCAATGGCTAAAACCAGCCAGTGTATTGACAGCACTGGCTGGTTCTGACAATGGTTAATTTAATTTATGCCAGCAGGTTCACTACAAACCGACGGCAAAGGCAAGTGACGCGATAGCCCAGCAAAACACGATACTGACCGCAGCGCCGGCATAGAATGTCCTGGGTTTCATGGCACTGAGTATGGGTCTCAGTTGCCTGCCAGCGAGATGCCCCGGCAGCAGCAGCAACGTACCGACAATAGCCAGGGCTGTGCCATTGGACAGTGTGGTAACTAATTTATCAGTAATCCCCATCATGGGCCATTTGCCAAAGCCCAGTGCCGAGGCGACAATGGCGAATAGAATAAAGCCCAGGTAACCGGCGGAGACGCCAATGGCTACGCGTGATTTAACGCTGCTTTCGAAGCCTTTGTGCAGCAGGCTGGCTACCAGGCAGAACCCCAGCGCCTCGAGAACGATTGCCGTGGCCGGGTTGACCACAAACGGAGCGAAAACCGGCTGGGCATATATAATAGCGCTCAATGGCTTGAAAAGTGCGGCAATCACTCCTATCGCGAAGACAAGGGTGGGCCGTTTGTAGGTGGTGACAAAGATTGCCATGAGTGCCATACCGATGCCACCGGTAATAGCTCCTTTATACAATGGGGGTACGTGGATGAGGTGCAGGAAGCCACCCAGCGTGGCTTCTACCAGCCCCCAGATAGAACCGAAGACCACCACCGCAATCAGAGCACCTACCAAACTCTCTGACGTCATGGGACTCTTAATATTGCTGAGACGTTGCACTTCTTATACCTCCTTTTGTGCTTAGATCATGTTTATAGCGTATCAAGAACTGTCGTAATGGTTATCGAGACAGGGAAATTGCTCCCAGGTAGTTGTCTGTTTTCAGTTCTATATCAATCTTCTTTCCCGCATAACCGTTGTATCCCAGTTGCACCACGTACTTTCCGGACACAAGACCGTCAAATTCAAATTCTCCATAGTTGTTGGTAGCGGTCTTCATTGATTTGCCGGAAGACTGTTCGGTCAGGGTGACCGTCACTCCCTCGGCACATTCGTCTGTGTCTTCAAATACGGCACTGCCCGCGATAAACATTCTGGGTATCCCGATGTAGTATACCCTTGGCTTGGTCTTTAGTTCCGGATTGAGGACTTCGGTCTTCCCGGAGGCCATAACCTGGGAAATCTCACTTTTAGGGTCATCCATGTCACCGAATATCAGGGCCCCGCTGGGACATGCCTGTACACAGCGCGGAACCTCTCCGGCTTCAAGCCGGTGGACACAGAAGGTACACTTCTGGGGAAGCTGTTTTTCCTCATTCCAGTAAATTACATTATAGGGACAGGCATCAACTATTTGCTTTTGTCCCACCGCCTTCTTCGGGTCTATGATAACTACGCCGTCAGGTCTCTTGTAGACGGCACCATCCTTGGCTGCCTTAATGCAGGGGGCGTCGTCACAGTGCATGCAGGGCAGAGGTATGTGAGCGACTTTTACGAAGGGGTGGGCGCCACGTTCTCTGGTATCGATATTCATCCAGAATTGCCCGTGCTTTGGCTGACCTGAGGAATAGGGGGGATAATCATTATCCCAGTATTCGTCTTTACAAGCGGTGAAACAGTTGTAGCAGCCGGTGCACTTTGATACATCGATTATCATACCCCAGTTAGTCATCGTTTAAGCTCCTTCCTTGGCTATTTCCACGAGGCATGAATTAGGTGCCATGCCGCAGGCATTCTTTGACATGAAGCGGTGATTGGTCAGCAGGTTAATGCTGCCGCCTTTGTCCGGTGATTCACCGGGCTCGCCGATGGGCTGGTATTCAGCACTGGACTCATAAGAATGGACCACACCGGTCGGGACGCGCCCGGTAACCTGGGCGGCACATAAAACAACGCCCCGGTCGTTAAAGACCCTGACGATGTCATTGCTCTTGATACCTCTCTTGTCAGCATCCACTTTGTTTAGCCTGATTACCCAGTAGTAGTGACCGTCTTTTGCCTTGACACGGTGCTCCGGTATCTCGTTCATCCAGCTTTCTTTGCCATCGTACTGGGTATGGAAGCTGAACCTGGGATGCGGTGAAATAAGCTGCAGCGGATAATTTTCAAGAAGCTCCGTGGTATGGTGGCCCTCCCACGATGGTATGTACTTGGGGACCAGCGGCCGCTCCGGGTCATCAGGGTCGAAGCGCTTGAGGCTCTGCGACTCAAATTCAATTTTACCGGTCTGGGTGCTCAGGTTTCCTTCACGGTCGGGCAGGCCTTCCACAGCGGCGCCAACAGGACCCCAATCGGGTGTATCCCGGTGCCGGTTCTCGGCAAACCACCTCAGCGCTGGTGTTGGTTTATAATCGTCAGGCATGGGAACCACGAAGTAGCCTTTCTTCTCGAAATCCTCCCAGGAAATGTACTTCGACAGGTCGGTTACCTCATACATCCTCTTGACCCGGTCTAAGTCAGTCATGCCTCCCTCGGTGAACTTGTCGTGGAAGCCGAGCCGGTCGGCAATCATGGCAAATATATCGTAGTCTGACTTCGATTCTCCGAGTGGTTCAATGCATTTCTTTTCAAAGACGATTATGCGGTGGTTGGTCTGGTAGGAGTTATGGGGTATGTAACCCGAGCAATGGGACCACTCACCGATGTCCCACCTTTCGAAGTTGGTGCAGGCAGGGAGTATCAGGTCAGCAAACTGGGCTTCGCCTTCCAGCCAGATGGACTGGTTGACCACCATTTCCAGGTTCGGGCTCTGGTACATCTTGACCCAGCGGTTGGTATTGTTCATGGTGCCGATATAGGCACCGCCATACCGCCAAAACATTTTCACCCGGGAAAATCCGTCTTCGGGGTACTTGTACTTCTTGAACTGGAATTCGGTGGAGGAACCGCAAAATCCCTTGCCCCGCCATTCCTGGGGCGCGTCCATGATACACTCCGGAACCAGAATCCGCGGTATGTGCTGTCCGCCGGGATTGTTTATTGCCGAGTTAACCGGGCTCATGGTGCTTCCACGGCTTACCATTTGATAGGTCGCGGCGGAATTTAGCGGGTCGCCGGATATTCCGCCTTCAGCGTATCCGGGAAAGACAAAATCGGAGTTATAGGGGGCGCCGCCGGTGGTTGCCCAGATATTGATGCCGGGTTTGCCCAGGCCCTGCATTGCCTGAAGGAGCACCATCATCCGCGCCCACTCGGTCCCGTAGGCGCTTCGGCAGGCTCCTCCCCAGCCGCCAAGACCCCCAGCCGCCAGCATGGTCTTCTTCTTCGACCATTCCCGGGCGAGGGCTTTAATCTCCCGGGCGGGTATTCCGGTCTCCTTCTCCGCCCACTCCGGTGTCTTGGGGAAGCTGCCGTCGTCGCCGAGTATGTAGTCACGCCATTTTTCAAAGCCGTAGGTTCGCTTGGCAACATATTCTTTGTCATATATGTTTTCGGTCATCCAGACGTAGGCGATAGCCGCAGCGAGGGCGGTATCGGTGCCTGGACGTGGCGCAAACCATTTGTCGCAGAAGTTGGGCGCCGTGAAATTATAGTAGGGGTCAATAAAGACCATCTTTACCCCCAGGTCTTTCAGCCAGAAGCGCCTCGGGGTTGATTCCTGCCCGGCGTAAATTCCACTGGTGGACTCAGGGTCAGCCGACCAGAAAATCATCATCTCAGTGTTCTTCAGGGCGTCCTGTAAAAGGTCGTATTGTTCCGGAGCCCCCAGCCTCCAGGCAAAGCCCCAGGTGTGCATGGCCCCCCAGTGCCAGCCTTCCCAGCTATCCGGGTTATGGTCGCAGTAGGTATAGCCGAGGATGCCCATGAACCGGAAATAGGTACTGTGCCGGTACCCGATATTGCCCCAGCTGTGGTGAGAAGATGCGGTACTGGCGACAACCCCCGGACCGTATTTAGCATGGATGCGCTCTATTTCCGGACAGAGGATATCCAGGGCTTCCTTCCAGCTGATTGGCTGGTATCCTGATTTGCCTCTGTTCTGTGGATTTCGATTGCCTTTAGGGTCGAAGTCTACCCGCTTCATCGGGTAAAGAAGGCGGTTTGCCGAGTATATTTTTGCCCTCTCGGTCAACGTATACGGGGAAAGCAGTGCTTTCCTGGGGGGGGAGAACTTCTTACCCCGTGCTTCGATTACCCAGGATTTGGCATCGTCCTCATCAAGTTGCAGAGGTTCCATTCGGGTTATTCTTCCGTCTTTAACGTAGACATTGACGGGCCCGCCCACGGTGCAGTTGGTAAAAACTTGTTCACCATTTGCGGAATAAGCCATGTTTTCCCTCCTGCGCTATTAGTATTTACTCAATTATTGCATTCCGAGATGGATTAGTCAACTTGTTTCCACACCTGACCGGCAAGGGCTGGTATTCGGCATTACTGCGGGGAAACCAGCCTATGAGAATCTTACTTGGCTGGTTTCCCCGCTTGTCTTTTCGTACTTTATCGTGTCAAACCTGAGGTGACGTCAGTGGGAAAGCACGCTTTCCGGTATTTCCCGGTCTAGTCATAGGGGATAGGGAATATCATCTCAGCCGTGGTCGGCATGAAATCATGATCCGAGTAGACTATCGGGTTGTCCCATACCCAGGGCTTGTCCGTCTTCTGCCATTGGCCAAAAGTAACCGGAATCCGGCTATACTGATCTTTGTCAAACACGACACGATGATAAATTGTCATCATATCGGTTTGCGCCAGAGCTGCATTAACTTTTTCTCCGTCAAGGCTGCCGGCTCTTTCAATAGCATCGAACAGGACTTGCGCATCAGCATAGATCCAGCCCATAATCTGGTGCATTGGTTGACCTGTCGCTTCAAACCATCTTTCATGGAGGCTCACGGCAGTGGTGTCGCCAATACCGTGAGTACCCTCAATCGACGGATTCCAGAACATCTCATTGCAGATACCCTGTGGCAGGTCACCTCCCCACGCTGTTACATCGGTGTAGAAAAGCCCCGCCCTGGTAGCAAAAACCTGCTTGGGTTGATAGCCCAGCGTGCGAGCTTGTCTCCAAAATGTCCCGAAAAAGGGCGCCGGACAATTGGACCAGAGTAGCTCACAATTGTCGGCCTTCCATTTCCCTATCAGGGCGCTAAAGTCCGTGGTATCCATAGGCACCAGGCCAAATTGTTCATCCGAATGATAAGTCTCCATGCCTATTGATTCAGCCGTTGGTGCAAACGCCAAATACCAACCTCTGCCGTCCTGGTCATCCGAGGCCAGGAGAGCTATCTTCTTATTGGTCTCATCACCGAAGAATTGAAGCGCACCCAACCAGGCATCAAACATAGAATATCCCGGTGTATCATGGCGAAAATCTCCCTCTGGAGATGGAGTGGCTATAGCAAAACTGACACCCCAGGTGTATTTCCAGGGCGGATCGGCTTCCATACGCATAGCTTGCCAGGATTCATAGGGACCGGGTCCGATCATAAATGGGACTTTGTACCGCTCAGCTACCCTCGCTATCGGGAAATTAACCTCCAGTGCTCCAGTTGTCATGAGGAACTTTACCTTGTCGCGGAGTATCAGGTCTTCAGCCAGAGTCCCTGCCTTGGATAGATCGCTTTCATTGTCGGCAACTACGAGTTTGACAGGGATTTTGCGGCCATACTCTTCTATATATATGCCACCTTGCTTGTTAATATCCTCGACAGCAGCTTCCATCCCAAATACGGCACCTTCACCGAAACCGGCATACATGCCGGTTAAGCAGGCGTCAGCACCAATCAGAATCTCTTCTGGTCCCGCTGGCGCCGGTGTTGGTGCTGGGCTTGGTGCTGGACTTGGAGCTGGACTTGGTGCTGGACTTGGTGCTGGACTTGGTGCTGGGGTTGGGGCTGGACTTGGAGCTGGACTTGGAGCTGGACTTGGTGCCGGAGCTGGAGCTGGTTCAGCACAACTGATAAGGAGCGAGGCACTGACAAGTATTATTAGTACCGGAATGATAACTAACCTTTTCACTTGCTTCAATCCTTCCTTTAATAGTTATTGCTGTACGAAAAGTTTCATGTATACTGCTTCGCCAGAATATCACCTCCTTTCAAGGGTGAGAACGCCTCTTCGTTGATAGCTATCTGGCATAGTAGACTATCTAATATCGCAGATTACAGTGATACTATAGGTGATGTCGTGTATGGTAAATGGTGGTTTGACTTTAGTCCGGGAAAAGTAACACATGATTTTGTCTGAATTATACACCACAATTGTTAGTTGTCAAGAGTGGATGGTTGACAAAACAGAAAGCTTTGAGTAAATATTAACTGTTACATTTTATCGCCATGAATATGCTTGTTATCGGTAAACCGGGTTCGGGCAAGACCACCTGGTGTCAGCAGTACATCAGCCGGTTACGGAGCTGTGGGCTCAGTGTCGGCGGCGTAATTTCTCCGGAGATACGCGAGCACGGTGTACGGACTGGCTATACTGTACTTGATGTGTTAACCGGCGAAGAGGTGCCTTTTGCCCGGAAGTCAGGTGACAGCCCATCCGGTGAAGAGGAAATAGCCGGGCGCTATACTTTTAGCCGCGACGGAATTCAATTCGCCCGCCGGGCTATCGAGCAGGCGGCAGGCAATAAATGTGATCTGGTGGTGATTGATGAAGTTGGTCCGGTGGAACTGTCCGGCGGGGGGCTCATGCCGGCTGTCAAACTTGCTCTGGAAGCCGAGGCCAGCGTACTTATAATTGTCAGAAGTATATTACAAAAGGCACTTCTGCGATATTTCTCCGCTTATGACTTTGAGGTTATTGCTGATTTTACGCAATCACCGCCACAGATAACCCCGCCAGCGGATTGGAGATACCGCGAAGTGCCTTTTTTTAAGTCATTTGCTAAGGACGATAGCCCACCAAGCCGGGATTCTGAATAAGGTTCACCACGTTGCCCGGCTTATTCGCCTAGTAGCCGACCTTGTCCCTGCCTTTTAAGCCAAGGATTTGCCTGGCTTCGTCAGGGGAGGCAATCTCACGGCCGAGTTCTCTGGCAATTCTCACCGCCTTCTCGACCAGTTCGCCATTGCTCTTGGCGAGGACGCCTTTCTCAATGAAGATGTTATCCTCCAGACCGACGCGAGCGTGTCCTCCCATCATTGTTGATAGGGCACATGCATTAAATTCTGCCGGGTAGCCAGCGCCGATGACCGACCAGTTATAGGTGCCGACGCCGAACAAACGGTCAGCCGTTTGTTTCAGGAACATGACAGTTTCCGGGTTAGAGCCGATTCCTCCCAGAATGCCGGTGACAAACTGCATCCACAGAGGCGGTTTGATTAAGCCCTTGCGGACAAAGTAGTACATATTGTAGAGGTGGCCGACATCATAGCACTCGTGCTCCGGCTTGGTGTCATTTTCCTGCATTGTCTTGCAGAAGTGCTCAATATCAGCGAAGGTGTTGCGGAAGATAAATTCCTTGGTGCTCTCCGCGAATTCTTTCTCCCAGGGATAAACGTAATCCTCGTCCTTGTACCGTTCCGCAATGGGGTGGATGGAGAAGTTGATAGAACCCATGTTGAACGTGGCTAGCTCCGGTTTGAGGGCGGGGACAACGCGCACCCGTTCCTCGGCGGTCATGTACATGGTGCCGCCGGTGGTGATGCAGACAATGGCGTCCGTTTTTTCTTTGATCAGAGTGGCGATTTCCCGGTATACTTCGGGGTCGGTGGTCGGCCTTCCGGTATTGGGGTCTCTGCCATGAACATGTATCGAAGCCGCCCCGGCATCAGCCGCCCTTTTCGCCTCCTCGGCAATTTGCTGGGGTGTCAGCGGTAGATAGGGCGTCTGGGTGGGGAGTGTGATGTTACCCGTTAATGCCGCCGTGATGATAAGTTTATCCATTATTTATTCCTCCAGTACCCTAGATTTTATTAAATTAAACGAAGAGTTGCCCGGATTGCTGTCCAGAGCTGCGCTAGGCTTTACCCTGTGTCCTCTTGCTCCATTCGATAAGGTATTCCAGCAATCTGTCGCGTGACTGCTGAGCCTCCTCAGGCGACCACTTCTGAAGACCCTGACCCGTTTTGAACCCCAGGTCTCCCTTCTTCACCTTCTCTTTGATAAGGGGGGACGCTTCACGTGAGGATTCAAGGTGCTTGAAAATGTAATCGTGGATGGATAGGGTCAGGTCAAGCCCCACCATATCCGCGGTCTCAATTGGTCCCAGGACCGGGAGACGGATAGCAAAGCTATTCTTGAGGGCTTCATCGACAGTGGCGGCGTCACAAATACCGTTTTCCACGATGGAAATTGCTTCCCGCCACAGGGCATGCTGCATTCGGTTGGCGATAAATCCGGGGACATCCTTCAGGCACTTCACCGGGTGTTTACCCGCTGCCTTCATAACCTGATAGGTTATCTCCATGGCTTCGTCAGAGGTTTCATCTCCCTTGACGACTTCTACCAGGGGAATCATGTAAGGCGGGTTCCAGAAATGGGTCCCCAGGATTCTCTGCCTGTTTTTAGACGTGGCGGCAATCTGGGTTATGCTGATTACCGAGGTGTTGGTTGCCAGAATGGCGTCTGCCGGGCTAAGTTGGTCCAGCTGTTGGAAGATATTCTGCTTTACCTCCAGATTTTCGGCAATACATTCGATAACCAGATGAGCATCAGTCGCCGCTTCAGCCAGATTGGTGGTCGTTTTTATCCGGCTCACCGTTGGCTCAATGTCATTTTCTGAGACTAGTCCACTTTTGGCCATGGTCGAGAGATTTGACCTGATACGGTCAAGAGCGGTGGGCAGTGCTTCCTGTCTTCGGGCATAGATACATACATTGTAGTTGCCGGTGGCGAATATCTGAGCAACGCCAGGCGCTATCATGCCCGCACCAATTAACGAGATATTGGTAACGTCCTTTGCTTGCATGTTATCTCCCTCTTTCCATACCTTTTTGGTCTCAGTAGTTACTGTGTCAATGAGGTGTAAGGAAACTGTATGCCTTTCTCTCCACTGGTAGCAGATTACTTGGCATCTGACAAGCACCGGGCCCATCCCCGGTGAAACAGGTACCCCACTATGCTAACCCTGCCTATTTTGGTGTCCACTATCCCGTTGGCTCCAAACAACAGCTCCTCCGCCCCTCATACAAGACCGGGTAACCATCCTGTAACCCACCTACGGCAGTCCGAGTGATTTTACCCATAGCCATGGGCAAACGAATCACTCAGACTACCGAAGATAGTATCCTAATAATTAACTATTACCAGCATACTGACCGTCTTGTTGGTCTTATTAAGAATTTCTCTTCCCTCATTGGGCGGAAGAAAAACCCCTTCCATGGGACCGACGGTAACTTCCTGCTCTTTGGTCTTGACCGTGATTTCACCGTCAATGACGAAGTACACTTTCTCCGCGGGTGAGTCCTCATAAGCCCATTCGGCACCGCCTCCGGGGAGGAAATGAGACATGCCCATCCAGAATTTCTCGGAACCGGTCTCATCCTTTCCGGCTAACCTGAGCGCAACCATTTTAAAGTGTCCGGGTGCCTCGTAGGGCTTAACCTGGTCCAGTGCTATCTTTTTCATATGCGCTTACTCCTTTTGTGGTAAAAGGTTCCGCAAAATTATTGCTTTTTTAACTATGCTACTACCAGGTGGTCACACCACCATCAATGTAGAGAACTTGCCCGGTAACAAAATCCGATGCTGGCGAGGCGAAAAACAGGGTGGGGCCAACAATATCCTCAGGCAACGCCCAGCGGCCCAGCGGAATACGAGCCTTAACCTGAGCGGCAAACTCGGGATTAGCAAGAGCAGTCCGGGTAAGCTCGGTTTCTACAAAAGTTGGAGCGACTGCATTTACCAGAACATTATATTTGGCCCACTCACACGCAAGCGTTCTCGTTAGCATATCGACAGCACCTTTGCTGGGGCAATAAGCCACATAGCCATTGGGGAGCCCATATCTGCCCCTCACCGAAGACAGGTTGATAATCTTGCCGCTTTTCTGCTTGATCATCTCCCGGCCCACTGCCTGGTTGGTCATGAAAACACCGCGTGCATTGATATCCATTACTTTTTGCCAGTCTTCAACCGAGAAAGTATCAGCCGGGTTCCGGATGGCGAGGCCGTGGGCTGTTACCAGAATGTCAATGCGCTTGAACTCGTCAATCACCTTCTTTACCATATCGCTTGTCGACTTCTCATCAACGACGTCGACACTGACTGCCAGTGATTTTCTGCCCTTTTTGCGAATCTCCTCGGTCACTGGCTTCAGGTGCTCCAGCTTACGACTGGCGACAACCACATCGGCACCGGCATCAGCAAGCCCGAGCGTGATAGCATACCCGATGCCACCCGCACCACCGGTGACGACAGCAACCTTTCCTGTCAAATCAAATAAATCAGCCATAGTACCCTCCTTACATAAAATTATCGCGCCAATTTAAGTCAACGTGTTGCTGGCATCACCCCCTTCTGCTCCGGTGGTAGTGCGAACAACCGCTCCGGTGAGGTAAACCCCAACAGACTCCCTCCACTTGACCTCGTATTAGGTGTATTAGGCTCGTTTTGGGTAGCTGATAGTCACTCTCGTTTTCTACTGGTGATTGTCACTGATCCTGGCTTTATCCAGATTGTTTATTTATGGCCCATTGCTAGGACACAAGCATTCATGATGATTTTTACCGGGATTATTATCTATATAATATCAGGTTGCCCTTTCCATACGCAAGCAAATGAACGTTTCACACTTCTCCACGCCGGGTATCTGGGTAATCTGCTTTTGGACAAATTTTAAGAGCTCTTCCGTGGATGAAACCCGGACCATTCCCATTACATCAAATCTGCCGGCAGTAATTGAAACGTGCTTTATATTGGGAAGTTTCCGCAGTGCTTCCCAGACGGACTCCAGTTGCTCGTGGTTTACATTCAATGCAATATGGGCTGCCAGGGGGAGACCAAGTGACGCATAATCAATGGTGAGGGTGGTGCGGATGATGCCGTTTTTAATAAGCTCCCTTATCCTTCTCCTTATAGTGCTGGGGCTTACGTTCACTTGTTTGGCGAGTTGATAGCTGCTCTGTCTTGCGTTTTCCGAGAGGAGTTTTATTAATATTTTGTCCAGTTCATCAACGGTCATTTCGACTGAATATTATCATGTCGTGCACGATTTGTCAATGTTCACTACTGGACTGTTGACATTCGCCGGTGGTATTATAGATAATCCGTACAGAAATCATTTCTAGCTAAAGTAATGAGACAATCCTCCACATAAATATATTAAACATTTAAGAAAATTGGTAGACAACGGCTGCCGGTGTATAGCCGTTCAGGATACTAATCTTAATGTGTTCAAGGAGGAAGGAATTGTCGAGCTATCAGGAACCAGTAGGAAGACATACCTTGAAATGGCCCTATCCAGTCAATTACGGTAAGGAGACCGAGGTCAGCGCTGATGTCCTCATCATCGGTGGTGGTGTTGCTGGGTGCCATGCCGCTATCAATGCCGCGAAAAGAGGGGTAAAGGTTGCGGTAGTCGACAAGGCTTCAATCTACCGGAGCGGCTCGGGGGGAGCCGGCGTTGACCACTGGCATGGAGCGGTTACCAACCCGTGCTCGAAGATAACCCCGGAAGACGTGATGAAGCAGCGTGGAGAGGGACCTTTTACCGGTAGATATTCCATGGGGCATCTTACCTACATCGTGCACAAGGAAAGTTATGATGCCCTCCTTGACCTGGAACAGATGGGGATGAAAATTAGAGATGTCGATGATGTATTTGTTGGCGCCCCATTCCGGGATGAAGAGACCAGGCTCATGTTTGCCTATGACTATGTGAATGACCGCTCGGTTATCCGTGTCATGGGAGCCGATGTCAAGCCCATCATGTATAACGAGCTGAAACGACTGGGCGTAGAACTCCGGGAGCATATCATGGTGACCGGACTGCTCAACGAGGGGGGTAAACAGGGGGGCAGGATAGTCGGCGCCACCGGGGTGAATATCAGGACCGGCGAGTTCTATATCTTCAAGGCGAAAGCTACCATCCTCGCCACCGCCCAGCCGCTGCGCATCTGGATATTCAACACCGAGCTGGTGGGGTCAAATGTTGAGCATGATGACCCGAACCTCGCCGGCGACGGTGACGCCATGGGGTGGCTGGCCGGCGCCGAGCTGACCATGATGGAGCGGAGCCAGGAGTCAGCCGGCCCGTTCCGCTATCCGGCCTACGGCACCGGCAATGCGCACAACACCTGGTTCGCCTGCAACATAGTTGACGCCGACGGCAAAGAAGTCCCCTGGGTCGATGGTAATGGTAATGTGCTGAAGACGGTTGAAGAACGGACCCGTTTGGGGCAAGGTGGTCCCTTTGGTGACGGAGCCCGGCTTATACCTGACCTTGCCGAGCGCATCGCGAAGGGGGAATACAAGCTCCCCCTGTATGCTGATTTGCCCAGTATGCCGGAGCATGAACGGAGGGCACTGTTCGGTTTAATGGTGGGCAACGAGGGCAAGACCCGCATTGGCATATATGAGACATATACCCGGGCGGGATTTGACCCGGACAAGGATATGCTCCAGGCAAATGTCCTGCCCCCGCAATTAGCCGGAGAGTTCATACCCTGGTGGGACCACAAAAGTAGTCTCGCCTCGGCGCCGCAGTGGCGGGCGACCGCCTTTATCGGCGGCGGCGGACTGCTGGTCGACTGGGATATGAGGACGACGCTCGAAGGTTTATATGCCGCCGGAGCCCAGACCGCCGGTGGTGGTGGTCATGCCGGGGGGGCTGCCACCGGCAGGTATACTGGCAGAAAGGCGGCTGCCTACGCAAAGGAAGCCGGAGACCCCGTTATCGACCGCACGCAGGTGGATAATGAAAAAACCCGGGTCTATGCTCCCGTCGGCCGCAAGGGCGATATCGGCTGGAAGGAGTTGCACGGGGGGATTGCCCGCATCATGCAGGACTACTGTGGTAAGTACAAGAGCGAGGAAATCCTCAAGATGGGGCTGTGGTGGCTGAACAGTATCCGGGGGAGCGAGACGGAGCGGGTCTATGTCCGCAACCCGCATGAGCTGGCGCGCTTCCTGGAGACAATGGTACGACTCACCGTAGGTGAGCTAATCATGAACGCATCACTGGCGCGGCAGGCAAGCAGCGAGCCGCTGGACTTCTGGCGTCTGGACTACCCCGAGGTTGACCCGCCGGAATGGCAGAAGTTTGTCACCATCAAGCTGGAAAACGGCAAGGTAAGGGTAGGTGAGCGACCCCTTGATTTCTGGCTGCGTCCGCCCTATGCGACTACTTATGAAGAGAATTACAAATTGCATAGCGGTCTCTAACTCTTACCGGGTTACTTTAAAAATAAGGAGGTCTTGTCTAATGGTGAGCGAAGTCTACAATGAGGCCTACATGGTCCCCAATCCGATGACCCCATGCCAGGCAATAATCATCGACCCGGAGCTCTGTACCGGGTGTAATAATTGCGTGGAGGTATGCCGGACGGATGTGCTGGTGCCCAATCTGGAGAAGGGCAAACCGCCTATAGTGCTCTATCCTGATGAGTGCTGGTTTGGTGGTTGCTGTGTTGAGCCGTGTCCGGTACCGGGGGCGATACGGATGGAGCACCCGTTGAACCAGCGGGTTGGCTGGAAGCGCAAGGCGACCGGCGAGTACTTCCGCATCGGCATGAAGAACCCCCCGCCACCCAACACCAGACCGCCGGTGGGCTAAGGGGTTGGACAGTGCCTGTATAGATAGTGTGTTATTCAGGGTTAACTTCAAGATGGCTAACCTGAACAATAGTGCGGTTGGGTGTGATAGTGTGTTTCGGAGGGGATAACAACGCCGTATAGTAAAATAGTATGAATCCAGGGGAAAAATGATGAGTGATGTTTTTGACTTTGCCGGGAAGGTCGCCATGATAGTCGGCGCTGGTGGTATTGGCAGTGCCCAAGCTCTGGGGTTTGCCGGGCATGGCGCTGACATAGTTACTGCCGATAGCAGGCTGGAAGTGGCTGAGACGGCAGCCGAGAAGGTGAGGGCGCTGGCAAGAAAGGCGCTTGCCGTAAAGGTAGACGTTACCGATGAGAAGTCGGTAACGGGCATGGTAACAAAAGCCATAGATACCTTTGGCCGCATTGATATTCTGGTGAATGCCGCCGGAATAAATATCAGGGGTTATGACGCCACCGATTTTCCGATTGAAGAATGGCAGAAGGTTATTGATGTTAATACCCGCGGCACCCTGCTCTGTTGCCAGGCAGTGGGCAGAATGATGATTAAGCAGGGTGGCGGTAGAATCATCAATATTTCTTCGGTGAGAGGCTCCTACGCGCCACCGGATGGCGGTCTTGGCTACTGCGACAGCAAGGCTGCGGTCAATCTTATTACCAAGGCGCTCGCCTGTGCCTGGGCAAAACACAATATCCTGGTCAATGCCCTTGCTCCCACCGTGGTCGAGACTGAATTTACCCGTTCCGTTCTGGAAAGTCCTGAGGGAGCCCGGCAGCTAAGGGAGAGCATCCCGATTGGCCGCTGGGCGATGCCTGAGGATATTGTTGGACCTACCCTGTTTCTGGCTTCGCCGGCATCTAATTTCATTACCGGACAAATACTCTATGTGGATGGTGGGTTGACCAGTCGTATATAGTTATTTATACAGAAAATTCGGATGGTCGGGCTTGGCAATCCCTTTAGCTCTAGGTGACAGTAGCGCGAGTTGTATTTTGGGTATCGTGATAACGTAATAATATATAGTTATATGGCTGAAGACCCGGTGAGTGGCCCGGGCGCGATGCCATAGCGGAGCTGTTAAAAAGGACGGGCAGGCGTGAAGTAGCTATGGAAAAGCAATGGGCGGGACTATCTGCCGAAGAAAAGTGGCAAGAGCGGTTTAAGCAGTGGCTTTCCCCGGAAGGACTGGTGTTTACCAGTCCGGAGGCTGAGAAACGCTACCGGGAACGGGTGACCAGGCTGGTTGATGCCATCAATTTGCGCCAGCCGGACCGGGTCCCGGTCCACCTGTCTATGGGCTTTTACCCGGCTTTTTACGCCGGACTAACGCCGGAAGCCGTCATGTACGACTATAAAAAACTGAGCCATGCCTGGTTGCAGTTTGCCCGTGACTTTGACCCGGATGTATTTTTCAGTCCCGGGGCGATTGGCCCCGGAAAAGCGTTGGAAATCATTGATTATAGATTATACCGATGGCCCGGCCATGGCACCTCGCCGATGACGTCATATCAGTGTGTCGAGGCGGAATACATGAAAGCCGATGAATACGATATCCTCATTCAAGACCCGTCCGATTTCTGGCTGAGGGTCTATATGCCCCGCATCTTCGGTACCCTGGAGCCTTTGGCGAAGTTAGTGCCCTTTACCGATATCATCGAAATGCCGGCTACTGCGCCCAGCCTGGCGCCGTTGGGGCGGCCGGAAGTCCAGGCTGCGTTCCAGGCGCTACTGGAAGCGGGCAGCGAATCACGTAAATGGATGGATATCATTAATAAATGTGATGAAGCGGCGATGGCATCGGGACTGCCGCTGTTCAATGGCGGCATGGCCAAGGCGCCATTTGACACCATCGGTGATACCCTGCGGGGTACTCAGGGGATAATAATGGATATGTACCGGCAGCCGGACAAGCTTCTGGAAGCTATGGAGGGTCTGGTTGCCATGGAAATCAAGCGCGGCGTCTCCGCAGCCGACACTTCGGGAGTTCCGGTAATATTTATACCGTTGCATAAAGGCGCTGACGGCTTTATGTCGGCCGGGCAGTACCGGACATTTTACTGGCCTACCCTCAAGAAGGTAATCCTGGGCTTGATTGATGAAGGACTGATACCCTCTTTATTTGCTGAGGGTGGCTACAATTCGCGACTGGACATTATCAAAGACCTGCCCCGGGGTAAGGTAGTGTGGCACTTCGACCAGACCGATATGGCCAGAGCCAGGGAAGTGCTTGGGCAAACCGCGTGTATCATGGGGAATATTCCTTCGTCGCTGCTGGTCTCCGGTACACCGGAAAAGACCAGGGAGTATTGCCGGAACCTCATAGAGACTGCCGGTAAAGGTGGCGGTTTTATCCTGGATGCCGGCGTGGTAATTGATGAGGCAAGTCCGGATAATCTCCATGCCATAACCGAAGCGGCTAGAGAGTATGGTGTTTACCGGTAAGGATACGGATAAATATCGGGGCTATCTCAAGACTGTAATGAAAAAGGGGGAGTTATTATGCAGTTTAAAGAAGGAAAACCGGAGCTGGTAACCAGATTTGACTCGTCGAAATCATTTCACGGGTATACGCTTTTCGCTCCGTGGGGTACTGGAATGGTGTGGCTGGTGGACATGCAGGGCCGCTTTGTCCACCGCTGGAAATTACCCTACATCCCCGGAGAATACGGGAAGCTGCTACCCAATGGTAACCTGCTCTATGCAGGGAGGGTTCTCGATGGCCCCCTGACGGATATGGGTGGGGCCGGTGGTGTACTGCTCGAAGCGGATTGGGATAGCAACATTATCTGGAAGTATGAAGACACGTACCACCACCATGACTTTTGCCGACTGGACAATGGCAATACCATGTATCTGAGATGGGTGCAGGTGCCGGATGATATTACCGCCGGGGTTAAGGGTGGTGTTCCGGGCACTGAGCATAACGGGGTGATGTGGGCGGATTCCTTCCGTGAGATTTCCCGGGATGGTGAGGTTGTATGGGAGTGGCTGAGTTATGAACACCTTGACCCGGAAGTTGATATTATCTGCCCCCTCTGTGGCCGTGCCGAATGGACTCACGGCAATGCCTGTTTTGTGATGCCTGATGGAGATATTTTAACCACGTTCCGCCATACTGATTGGATGGTCATTATTGACCGTACCACCGGCGATATTAAGTGGCGCTGGGGAGCCGGGGAGCTGGCTCATCCGCATGACCCGACGCTGCTGGAAAACGGGAACATCCTGGTCTTCGACAATGGTCACCACCGGAGGACAGCCCATATCAGCTATTCCCGTGTGGTTGAAATGAATCCCAAAACCGGTCAAATCGAGTGGGAATACATGGATAAAACCAGGCACAATTTCCAGTCGTCCATAGTATCCGGCTGCCAGAGGTTGCCCAACGGGAATACCCTGGTTTGTGAGGGACATAAGGGCCGAATATTTGAGGTAACCCCCGACGGGGAGACCGTCTGGGAGTTCATCAGCCCCTTTTACTATGAACACCCCGTGTTTGGCTTGAACAACCAGGTTTTCCGGGCCTATCGCTATGCCCCTGATTATCCCGGGCTGAGTGGCCATAAGCTTGACCCGGGCAAATTTGAGTGGATACCGGAAGAAACGGGTAAGTCGGCAGTGGTTCGGATAGACCGGGTGGCAGACCGGGATAAGAAATTAGCCGACCGACTCTCCAGGCTGGGTTATTAAATGTATTAAATTGTAGACAGCACTATCCGGCTTTGCGCTGTGGTTAGGCCCTCTCCAGTTCGGGGACAATATTTTCGTAGAAGTCCAGCGATTCGGGGTTGCTCAAGGCATCCCGGTTCAATACGGGCTTGCCCTGAATGATATTGGTAACCGCAGTCTCCACCTTCTTGCCATTAAGGGTGTAAGGAATGTCGGGAGCGGTGAGAATTCGTGCCGGAACATGCCGGGGCGAGGCTTTCACCCGGAGGGTCGTTTTAATCTTCTTCTCCAGTTCCTCGGTCAGTTCGTATCCCTCGGCGAGTTTCACAAAAAGTATCACCCGCTGGTCGCCCTTCCAGTCCTGACCTATCGCCAGGCTATCGGCGATTTCATCCAGCAGTTCTACCTGATTATAGATTTCCGCCGTGCCGATACGTACTCCCGAAGGTTTGAGGAGGGCATCGGAGCGACCGAAGAAGGTTACCCCGTTGGTATCACTGTGGGCCATGACATAATCGCCGTGGCGCCAGATTCCCGGATATACGTTGAAGTATGCATCCATGTACCGTTCATTGTTCGGGTCATTCCAGAAGTAGAGTGGCATGGGCGGAGCGGGCGCTTCACAGACGAGTTCACCCAGCTGGTCGACTACCGGTTTGCCGTTCTCGTTGTAGCATTTCATCTTGAAGCCCAATCCCCACCTCTGTAGCTCACCGGCGTAAACGGGGACAGTGGGGCTTCCGATGGCGAAGCAACCGTTAATGTCGGTACCACCGGCGATGGAATTGAAGTGCAGGTCTTTCTTGATCGCCTCATAGATGTATTCAAAACCATCGCTGGAAAGCACCGAGCCGGTCTGACACATCTCCCGCATCGATGAAAGGTTATAGTCCTTGCCCGGTTGTAGTCCTTCGCTCTTGCAGTAGTTAATGAAGCTGGCACTGGTGCCGAAAATGGTTATCTTTTCATCCTGGATGAGCTTCCACATGGCACCGGCGTCCGGGTACATGGGGTTGCCGTCGTAGAGGATGACTGTCGCCCCGATTCCCAGAGAACTGATCAGCCAGTTCCACATCATCCAGCTACAGGTGGTGATGTAGAAGATTTTGTCCTCGCGTTTGACGTCGGACTGAATCATGAGCTCTTTCGCGTGGTTAAGCAGGATACCTCCGGCACTCTGGACGAGACACTTTGGCTTTCCGGTGGTTCCGGAAGAGAACATGATGAGTAACGGGTGCATAAATGGGAGTTGTTCAAATTCAATCTCGGGTTTTTCTTCCTGGGAGGTAAAGACGTCATAGTAGACGGAGTTGGGAATCTGGCTGATATCCGAGTCCGCTTCGGTATAACGGACCACGATGACCTTTTCCAGAGACGGTATCCCGTTGGCGATTTCGGCGGCGTTGGCCAGTGAGCTGAAGGTCTTGGCTTTGTAGAAATAGCCGTCAACGGTGAAAAGGACCTTCGGTTCGATTTGCCCGAGACGGTCGATTACAGCTCCCGGGCCAAGGTCAGTGGCGCAGGATGCCCAGACCGCCCCGATACTGGTAGCCGCCAGCATGGCAACAGCGGTCTCTATCAAGTTGGGCATATAGGCGGCTACCCGGTCCCCGGGCTTCACCCCCATTTCACGCAATGATTTGGCGAGGCGAGCTACTGTATAGTAGAGTTCGGCGTAGGTCATGCGGGTATATTTCTTATCCTCGCCCCTGAAGATGAATGCCGTGTGGTTATCGCGGTAGCGGAGCAGGTTCTCGGCGAAGTTCAGCCGGGCGCCTTCAAACCACGTGGCACCGGGGAACTTATTGAGGTCGTCGACCACCCGGTCATAGCCGCGCGAAGCTTTGACATCGGTGAATTCCCAGACGGCTCCCCAGAGCTCAGGTATATTCTCGATTGACCACTGATAGAGGTCATCATACGAGTTTAGTTTCATGCCTTGTTTTTCATTGACAAAGTTGATAAATCTGGTCATGTTAGCCTGTTTTATTGTTTCCTCGGTAGGTTCCCACAGTAATTTGCTCATAGCGATGATGTATCCCCTTTCTCTATTTAAATAGTTTTTATTTAATTATTTTATGCGATAGCAACATGCCGGGTTTAAAGTCCGCAGTGCTGCCGGTAGTTTTCTTCATATGTGGGGGCGTTGGGCGGCAGCAGCCAGAATTTAAACGGCCGCTCACCCACCTTAGCCTCGCCGTTTTCCAGCCTGATGGTGACAAACCTCTGCCATTCCGGCGGGTCAACCTCGGGGTAGTCCAGACGCCAGAAGTCCAGCGGCTCGCTGCTTGCCTGCCGCGCCAGTGATGCGTTCATGATTAGCTCACCTACGGTGAGTCGTACCATTGTCTCCAGGAAGCGCGCCAGCTCATGCGGGTTGCGGACATAGACCCGCTCCGCCTCGCTCTCCCGGATACTGTTCAGCCACCACAGCCCCCTCTTGAGGACTTCCTCGCTCTTGTACTCACCGCAGTAGTCTTGCATGATGCGGGCAATCCCTCCATGCAACTCTTTCCAGCCGATATCGCCCTTGCGGCCGACGGGAGAATAGACCCGGGTTTTTTCCTCATCCACCTGCGTGCGGTCGATAACGGGGTCTCCGGCTTCCTTTATGTAGGCAGCCGCTTTCCTGCCGGCATACCTGCCGGTGGCAGCCGCCCCGGCATGACCACCGCCGCCAGCGGTCTGGGCACCGGCGGCATATAAACCTTCGAGCGTCGTCTTCATATCCCAGTCGACCAGCAGTCCGCCGCCGCCGATAAAGGCAGTCGCCCGCCACTGCGGCGCCGAGGCCAGGGCTGATTTCATATCCCACCAGGGGCCCATTCTTCCGGCAAGTGCCGGTGGTAAAACGTTAGCCTGGAGCATATCCTTGTCCGGGTCAAATCCATACCTGGTGTACATGTCATATACTGCCATGCGGGTCTTGCCCTCGTTCCCCACCATTAAGCCGAAGATTGCCCTTCGCTCATGCTCCGGCATGCCGGGCAGATCAGCATACAGGGGGAGCTTGTATTCCCCCTTCGTGATGCGCTCGGCCAGGTCAGGGATAAGCCGGGCGCCATTGCCCCGGCGTCCCCCTTCTCCGCCGTTATGGTATCGTTCTTCAACCGTTTTCAGTACGTTACCATTACCGTCGACCCAGGGGATTTCTTTGCCGTCAGCGTCCACCATGCTGCAGGCAAACCAGGTGTTGCTCGCGTTTCCGGTGCCGTAAGGCGGATAGCGGAACGGGCCGGATGAATCCTGGCTCCGCTCCATCATGGTCAGCTCGGCGCCGGCCAGCCAGCCCATGGCATCGCCGTCGCCGGCGAGGTTCGGGTCATCGTGCTCAACATATGACCCCACCAGCTCGGTGTTGAATATCCAGATGCGCAACGGCTGGGCGGTGGCGAGGATGGTAGCTTTCGCCTTGAAGATGTAGAACTCGCCGGTCCTGATATTCACCCCGGTGGCGCCGACTATCCTACCCCCCTGTTTGCCCCCCTCGTTGAGCAGTCCGGTCACCATGATATGCTCCCGGAGCTCTACACCCAGTCGCTTGAGCTCGTTATACAGGCAGGGCTTAACATTAGATCCCATGACGCGGATACAGGTCGGGTTATCGTAATCGTAGGCAAACATGAGCCTGGTCTCTTCATCCCGGAATGGAGCGCCGACAAACTCGTCGTCCACGTCCCGGATTTTCATCCCCATCTGTTCCATGTCAAGGAGGGCATCATAGCTTTCCTTGGAAGTAATGTAACGGATATGTCCCAGAGAATAGTCGCTTGGAATAAACGGCCCTTCCGCTAGTTCTATCGATTCTTCAGGGGTGGTTCTGGAGCGTGGATTGGTCAAAGCACCGCCCCAGTGGTCAACGCCGGCTCCCCCCGAGCCGCTCCGGTAGATTGAAGCCTTGTCAACCACGGCAACCTTTACTCCCTGTTTAGCGGCATTGATGGCGGCATGGCAACCGGCAACACCACCGCCGATGATGAGGACATCGGTACTGACCTCGGTCTCCTTACCGTAATTGACGGGATAGGGCCATTTCAAGGTATGGTTTCCAATAAGCTCCTGATAACCGCTCAATGTTTTACCTCCTCAGCTTATAACCAATGAAATACGGGACTTCTGGTGTGGGGTCTCATTGTTTCGGCAATCAATTTGGCTACCATATGCATTCTGCGGGGTTAGTTGAAAAAACCATCGCGTTTTTCCTAACGGTATTATGCCTAATTTAATGGTGAAATGTCAATGTTATACAGGCATATAAAAAGGTGTTGACACCTGTAAAACGCTGTGGTAGTATTCGGTCAAAGCGGTTGTGTATGTCGTAATCAGACTGTCGGATTGTCCAGTATGTCCGCCGAGTTGCTGACACCGCAACCCGAGATTGTTTTGATATAATTGCGTAGATTGCCTGTTATCTAGCAATTATTAACGTGATAAGGTTATGCTGATAATATGGCTGTTAAGCAATGTGCTGAAATAAAAGGAGGTTGCCAATGGCGTAGTATTTAGTTGGGAAAATGATGCTATGGCTGAGCCATAGGCAAAAAAAGGAGGGATAGTGAAGAAGCTATTTTTTGTTGTCCTGACTACCTTGATAGTGAGCGGCTTGATTCTGAGTGGTTGTACCACTCCCGAACCGGCTCCAAGTCCCGCCCCACCCACAGCCCCAGCCCCAGCACCAGCACCAGCACCAGGTCCCGCGCCGGGTCCAGCCCCGGCTCCAGCACCAGGTCCTGCCCCGGCACCAACGCCGGGGAAAGAAATCAAAACAGGTGGGACGTTAACTGTTAACTTCATGAGACCTGCCAGCCGCTTTGGCGTTCCACTCAATATCCGCCATGCTGACCACTGGTATGCCGAGCACGCCCTGGAGAAGCTTGTTGAGCCGTCTGAGGATCAAGCCGGCGCCAATGAACCTCTGCTGGCGACCAGGTGGGAGCTGTCTCCGGACAAGTCATCTTATACCTTCTACCTGAGAAAGGGGATCAAGTTCCACGACGGTAGCGATTTCAATGCTCAGGCAGTCAAGTGGAATCTGGACAAGGTTCTCGCCACCCCAAACCCCGTCTCCGCATTGTGGGAATCAATTGAAGTCATTGATGATTACACCCTGCTTCTCAACCTAAAAGAATGGGATAACCAGGTACTAGCTGGACTTGCCTCCGATAAGGGTTTCCTCATCTCCCCAACCGCCTACGAAAAGAACGGCGAGGACTGGGCGAACACCCACCCGGTAGGGACCGGACCCTGGATAATGACCGATTATGCGCGTAACCTGCATGTGAAATACGAGAAAAATGAGGACTACTGGGGTCAGGTACCCTACCTCGATGAGCTGGAAGTACTTCACATTCAGGACCCGATGACCTACCAGGCGGCGTTCCTCAAAGGGGATGTGGACATCCTCTATTCAGTGGATCCGATTACCGCCGGTGAGCTGGAAAAGACCGGCAAATACACGGTCTTGGTATCCGATGGGCCGGGTAATGCGATATTATTCCACTCGGCAGATCCCGAGTCTGTATGGTCCAACCAGAAGATGCGGGAGGCGCTGGAATATGCCATTGACAAGGAAAAAATAGTAGAAACCCTGATGCATGGCTATGGAACGCCAGCGTATGAGATAATCAAGGGCATTCATGACGCTGGTGTTGAGCCTGGCACTACACCCCGCACATATAACCCGGAGAAGGCAAAGCAGCTCATAGCTGAAGCCGGCTACGCCGAGGGGATAAAGGTTGAATACACGGTGAATGCCATGGGTCCGCAGGAACCCAACATCGCTGTTCAGTCACAGCTTGCCGAGGTGGGTATTGAAATAGAACTGAACCCGGTCACGGAGACCACCTTTGTCAAGCTGGGCTTTGAGCCACCGACGGGCAATGACCTGCGGGGTGAAGCCCAGCGCGGCGGACCGGGTAATCCGCTACAGGGTGCCAAGGAGAGCTTCAGCGAAAAGTCCATGTATTTCGCCGGGGTGGAGAAGCCGGCAGGCTTCCAGGAATTGCTGCAGGAGGCTCTCCACAAGGATGACCCGGCTGAGGCACTGGAAATTGCGGCAAAGCTGGACAAGCTGGCTTATGAGAATGCCATGTTCGTACCCCTGTGGGGTGCCCAGTTCATTCATATCGTTCACCCGTATGTTGAGGACGCGATATTGATGTACGGCGGTGGGCCTCATCCCAAGCTGCAGTATGCCTGGCTAAACGAGTGAGGTAGCGTTAGTTCTCTGAGGTGTGTGACCGGGGCTAAACACCGGTCACACACCTGTACCAGTCAAAGAATGGTTTAGCCGGGTCGTTTAACACCAACCATATATTGATGGAGATGAGCGGTGACAACCTATATTGTACGTAGACTGATTCAGGCGATATTCGTCCTGGTGCTGGCTACCTTGGGGGTGTTCCTGATTATGCGGCTGCTGCCGGGTGACCCTATTTTGCTTTACGTCAGCCAGGATGAATTTACCCGTATGACCTCTGCCGAGGAGATTGCCGCCTTACGGGCTCAGTTCGGGTTGGACCAGCCATTGTTGCTTCAGTACGTGTACTGGTTTGGCGGCATCTTCCGGGGAGACCTAGGTGAGTCCATATTCATGGGCACTACCGTTGCCGAGGAAATTGGTCGGGCATTGCCGGTGACACTTCACCTTGGTGTTATATCTTTCATTGTGGCTCATATTATAGGCATACCGGCGGGCGTAATCACGGCGGTGAGGCGGGGCAGATGGGCAGATACGACGCTGACTACCCTGGCAAATATCGGGATATGTGCTCCCATTTTCTGGGTAGGTATTCTACTGATATATGGGTTCGGACTTTACCTCGGGTGGCTGCCCATTCAGGGTTATACCTCCCCGTTTAAGGATTTCTGGATGAGCACCCAGCAACTTGTTATGCCGGCTTTCTGTTTGTCTTTGCCGCATATGGCCGGTTCAACTCGTCAGACCCGGTCTGCCATGCTGGAAGTGATTCGTCAGGACTACATTCGCACTGCCTGGTCCAAGGGATTGCGAGAACGTACCGTGGTGATGCGGCATGCGGTAAGAAACGGCATTATTCCGGTAGTTACCCTGGGAGGCATGGCAGTTCCGCGTGTGCTGGGCGGTGCGGTACTGATTGAGGTGGTTTTCAATATCCCGGGTATGGGCCGCCTGGCAGTAGACGCGTTGTTCAGTCAGGACTACGCAATAGTCCAGGGAGTGACGTTAATGATGGCTGCCGTAATAGTATTGTCGAACTTGCTGGTAGATATTTCCTATGGCTGGATTGATCCCAGGATCCGTTATCAATAGAGGGGAAGGCAAGCATGTCAGAAAGTAGGGAAACAGTAATACAGGAATTTATAGAAGCACCACCGCGAGTAAGCGCGTGGAAGCGTTTTATCACTGTATTCTTTGGACGAAGAATAGTTATCTTCGGCATGATTATACTGATAGGCTTGATGATTACCGCCATTTTTGCCAACTGGCTGGCTCCCTATGACCCTTATTTGCAGGATCTCGATAATGTAAAAGCCAGTCCCAGTACCGAGCACTTGTTGGGTACTGATACCTTGGGCAGGGATACGCTTAGTCGGATTATTTACGGGTCACGGACGTCACTGATTGTCGGTTTCGTGGCAATTTTTTTTGCCGCCACTGTCGGTATGACCCTGGGGCTTGTTGCCGGCTACTTCGGTGGCTGGACGTATAGTGTTATCATGAGGGTTATCGATGCCCTGATGGCATTCCCGATGATACTGCTGGCGCTCACCATCGCCGCCCTGCTGGGTGGGGGGTTGAGAAATATTGTGATTGCCCTGGGCATCTCTATGATACCGCCTTATGCGAGGTTGATGTGTGGGCAGGCGCTCCACATCAAGGAAAATGATTATGTTGTCGCGGCGCATGCTATCGGGGCCGGTAACTGGCGGGTCATGTTGCGGCATATCGCTCCCAATGCCTTCCCGCCGCTGATAGTGCTGATGACAATGATGATTGGTGCTGCCATACTTGCTGAAGCCGGTCTCAGCTTCCTTGGCATTGGCATAGACCCGCCGGGTGCTGCCTGGGGAGCCATGGTGAGTGAGGGCTATCGCTACTTGCTGACTGTCCCGGTGCTCTCTTTTGCGCCTGGAATCGCTATCATGCTGGTGGTGTTTGCCTTTAATATGGTCGGTGACGGTCTGCGTGATGCTCTTGACCCCAGGCTGAGAGGAACACTCTAGAGTATGGTTGAGGGAGATGAAATGTCACATCTGCTGGAAGTAAGCAACCTGAAGACCCATTTTTCCACGGAAGCAGGTCTGGTCAAAGCGGTGGATGGTATTTCCTATTATATAGATGAGCTTGAGATAATCGGCCTGGTAGGGGAAAGTGGTTGCGGCAAATCGGTGAGCCAGCTATCAACAATGCAATTGATACCGACACCACCGGGTGAAATAGTGGGTGGTGAGGTCATCTTTGAGGGACGGGACTTGCTCAAGTATCCGGCGCACGGGCCGGAAATGCGTTCCGTCCGCGGCGCCAAAATCGCCATGGTTTTCCAGGAACCAATGACCTCGTTGAATCCGGTCATGACCATCTGTCGGCAGATATCGGAAACGCTGGAGTTGCACCTGGGCATGAACCGGGAAACTGCCAGAGAACGGTCTATTGAATTGCTCAAACTGGTGGGTATCCCCAGCGCGGAAAGCCGTATTGATGACTATCCCCACCAGTTTAGCGGAGGTATGCGGCAGAGGGTGATGATTGCTATGGCACTTTCCTGCAACCCCCGGATACTGGTAGCCGATGAGCCAACTACTGCTCTGGATGTCACCACTCAGGCACAGCTACTGGAATTGATGAAGGACATGGTTGACCATTTCCGTGCCTCGCTGGTGGTGGTGACCCACAACCTGGGGGTGGTAGCCCGGTATGCCCAGCGGATATATGTGATGTATGCCGGACGCATTGTTGAGGCGGGTACCACCAAGGATATTTTTGCCAGGCCTCGGCACCCCTATACCATGGGTCTGCTCAAGTGCGTGCCACGGCTGGATGAAGAGCGGGGACGGAAGCTGGTCCCTATTGTCGGCTTGCCACCCAATCTGGTTAATATGCCAACCACCTGTGCTTTTCTCCCGAGGTGTCCCTACAGCATTGACCGGTGTCGACAGGAACCCTGGCCGCCACTGAAACAATTGCATGACCAGCATTATGTTGCTTGCTATGCCAATATGGAGGAAAAGGTTGGTGAACTCAACGCAAAATAATATAGTCCTGGATGTCAGCAACCTGAAAATGTATTTCCCGGTGACAAGGGGACTTTTAAAACACAAGATTGCTGATGTGAAGGCGGTTGATGATGTAAGTTTCAAGGTGAAAAGGGGCGAAACGCTGGGACTGGTCGGTGAGAGCGGCTGTGGTAAGACGACCACCGGCCGTTGTATTTTACGGTTATATGACCCCACTGCGGGACGGATACTTTTTGAAGGGCTTGATATTTCCAGAGTATCGGAGAGGAAAATAAGACCGCTTCGCCGTAAAATGGCACTCATCTTTCAGGACCCCTACGGTTCGCTTGACCCGCGCCAGAGTGCGGGAAGTATTGTTGGTGAGCCGTTACTGGTGCACCACATGGTCACTACCAAGGGTGAATATGAGGAGAGAATAGAGCAGTTATTCCGTATTGTCGGGCTTGACCCCAGCATGGTCGACCGGGTCCCGCATGAATTCAGCGGTGGTCAGCGGCAGCGTATCGGAGTTGCCCGTGCCCTTGCCTGTGAACCTTCATTAATAATCTGTGATGAGCCTATTTCAGCGCTGGATGTTTCCATTCAGGCCCAGATAATCAATCTTCTGGAGGAGCTTCAGGCAGGTTTGAAAGGGCTGACCTATCTCTTCATTGCTCATGACCTGTCCGTGGTGCGGCACATCAGTAATAGAGTGGCGGTAATGTATCTGGGGCGTATCGTCGAGATTACCAGTTCCGAGGAACTCTACAGTAATCCGATGCACCCTTACACCAAGGCGCTCCTGTCGGCGGTGCCCATAGCTGACCCCTTTGTGGAGGAGAAGCGCGAGCGAATTATCCTTAAAGGTGAAGTGCCCAGCCCGCTTAATCCACCTCCCGGCTGTAGTTTTCACCCCCGCTGCGCCTATGCGAAGCCGGAATGCAGCCAGATCATTCCACCGCTGCATGATATCGGTGGTGGTCACGAGGTAGCCTGTCACCAGATTTAGTGCTGTCCAACCAATCAGGCACGGGACTCGCCCTGGTACAGTCGCCGGTGATGCCGTGCCTTTCACGGGTAATGGCGAACTCGCTTCTGTGTAATAATAGGGTTCCACAGGAGATATGGGATGACTAGTGCCATTGTAAAGCGACCGTGCTGAATTGACCCTGAGGAAAAAGCCCCGGGGAAAAGGGCAGGCGGTGCTGGAGTGGTCAAGTTGTTCCGGTTATTGGATACGGTCAGCGATAGTAACCGCCAGTGGCAACGCCTCTTTTGCCGACAGCGTTTCTTATTGAAAAGATGGCTATTCACCCCCGGTCTTGGTGTACTACTCGATGATATAAAGGTTACCGTCATGCGAGCCGAGAAAGATTTCCCCGTTAGCTACGGCCGGGGATGAACTAATCCAGCCTCCGCAAGGGATGTCCCATAGCTTGTTACCGGTAGTCGCCTCCAGGGCATAGAGGTGACCGTCAGTACTGCCCACATAGACCGTTTTGTTAACTACTGCCGGCGAGGAAAGTATGATATCCCCGGTCTCAAATGACCAGCGCGTTTCCTGTTGCTGAATATCTATGGCAAACAGCTCATGTCCCGCGCTTATGTACAGGTTATCCCCCGACAGTGTCGGTGAGGAACTGATTGTTTCTCTCAGATTGAGGGACCATAACAAGCCGGAGGGCAATGGGGGTTGGGGAAGGACCCCGTATATGAACAGCGTTCTCCAATATGGTATCAGGTTGTTTTCAAAGGGCCAGTTTCGAGCCATGGCATCAATGGCGTAAACAAAACCGCCGTGACTGCCGAAATAGACAATACCGTTACCTGCTGCCGGGGAAACGGCTAGCGGCGAGTATGCTTCGTAGCGAAGCCGGAGCCGGCCGCTGTCGGCATTCAGGGCATAAAGCGAGCCATCCATTGAGCCAATGTAGACGATGCCATTGACTATCACCGGTGACGAGGTAACATTATTTCCGGTTTCAAATCTCCAGAGTTCCGTTCCGTTGCTGGCATCCAGTCCATAGATATAAAAATCAGTGGAGCCTAAAACCACGATGCCGTCGGCTACCGCCGGGGCCGACCTGATAGCATAGTCTGTCTTGAAGCACCACCGCTCTTCACCGGTACGTGCATCGAGGGCGTAGAGCCGGCTATCATTTGAGCCGAAATAGACAGTGCCGTTGGCTACCACCGGCGACGAATCTACCCAGCTACCGGTCTCGAATTCCCAGAGTTTGGTACCGCTGGCTGTGTCCAGGGCATACAGTTTGTTATCTCTGGAGCCGAAATAGACGATACCATCGGCTACTGCCGGTGAGGAGTAAATAGCGCCGCCGGTAGCAAAAACGGACTTTATTGTGCCCTGGGGTGGGCTACTGCCGGGATTGATACTTCCGGCATGGGAAGGCGAATGATGGAACATCGCCCATTCCCCGGCGGCGGAGACGGAGTCTAGCGATACATCAGGTCCCAGTATTTTGTCGGTGTAGCCATAGAGACCGAAGAATGTGGCGGTGAGTATAATGAAGCTACTGACAGCGGCAATAACTATCTTCCGGCGCTTAAAATAGACTTGCCTGCTTTGCTGGGCTTTGGTATATTGTTCCAGTAGGTTGTCTACCATATGCAGTTTGTCAGCTATAGTAAATCATCCACCGGTAATTGTCAATTTGGCTGGCTATGATAAGAATGCCTAATAATAATACAAAAATGTTAAGATAATATTAATTTATAAAAAAATGAGTAAAAAATAATTTTGGTTTTACCGATTGAAGCCGAACATCGATATAGACCATGAAATCGTGGTATATGGCAGTATAACCCCTGGCGGCTTGCCGGTTTATATCCTTTTCCGTTTCCATCTTCCCAGCCGGAAATAGGCGGCGTAGATAAAGGCGCCGAGGATCATACCGGCGACTATTGCCCAGCGTACTCCGTACATGCCCAGTCCGGCTATGTTGGGCAGGAAGAAGGCCAGGGGCACTATTATTACCCAGCGCTGTACAATCTCAAAAAGCATCGGTGGCACGGTGTCTCCGGCGCCGGATATACAGTTCTCCAGGACAACAACCGAACTGAGAACGAAGTAGCCGGTGGCGGCTATTCTCAGGAAGCTGCTGGCGGTGGCGATAAGATTTGGTTCCGTGTTAAAGATACGAACGATGTATTCCGGCCACACGAGTATTGCGATGGCGCAGAGCGTGACAAATGCCTGGGTAATAGCCAGTGCCAGCCAACCACTTCTCTCCGCCCTTCCCGGATTATTGGCGCCAAGATTTTGACCCACCAGCACACCAGCCCCGATACCTATTCCCATATTGAGCATGACCACTACCATCTCCACCCTCTGCCACAGGGTATGTGCCGCTACTGCCAGCGTACCGAAGGGCACCATGAACATCGTCAGGACGAGATGGCCCAGGCCCCGTTGTGTAGCCATAACTGAAGCGGGCAGGCCTATCCTGATGATGCGCCATATCATTCTGAAGTCGACACGAAAATTCTGCATGGTTAGTCGCAAATGGGTTTTGCCGCTGAAAAGTACCCAGAATGCCAGTGCCAAGCCCAGAGACTGGGAAATGACATTGGTCAGCGCGGCACCGGTAACGCCCAGATTGGGGAATATCCACCAGCCCAGGACCATGAAGGGACAAAGGGCGACATGGACGGCGCGGAAAAGGATGGCTATTCGCATTGGGGTGATGGAATCTCCCGAAGCCTGCATAATACCTTCCGCCATCATCCGGAAGGTCATGGTGGATGCCCCTACGAACATGATGCGCATATAGACCGCCCCCTCAGCGACCACCTCTGGTTCCACTCCCATCAGGGCTAATATAGGTTCGGCGAGGGAGATGCCGATGGTAATCATGAGTGCGGCAAACATGGCGCTGATGACGAATGCCTGCCGGGCCACATGGTTCGCCCCTGTGGTATCACCGGCTCCAATGAAGCGGGCAATCATGGCTCTGGTGCCTATGGCAAGACCCATTATCGCCGAGGTCATAAACATGACAACGGTACCGGCAACGCCCACTCCGGCAATGGGAGCGGCACCAAGCTTCCCCACCCATATCATGTCAATGGTGGGACCAATCATGTTGAGACTCTGGCTTATTACTATAGGCCAGGAGAGCTGGAGCAGATTTTTGGTAATGCTGCCCTTTGTCCAGTCCCTACCATAAGATACCGTTCTTCCATCGGTAATTGGTGTCTCTTGCATGGTGAATAGTTAATCTCCAACAGTGGCAGTTGGTTTTTACCAGTCACATCCTTGGACAGTATGCCCCGGTATCATTGGTTCGGCTAATAGCGGTATCAGTTGATATACTGACAAAGAATATGGTGCCCCCGGTTACTATTTGGGTGCTGGAGTCTGGACCAGTACAGTACTAGAGAGATAGAGAAACAATTCTCTTTAGCACTATGTGCTCAGTAGCAAGTGCTTGATGTGCAGTATCAGAATATTACTGCAATGATAACAGAATATCACAAAAAGCACAACCTTTGCCTGTGTGATGGTCAGAACGGGCATTAATTATAGTTTCTGGTTTCGAACTGACAATTGACAATACTAATTTTATGTGCCATGCTGGTATCAATAATCTACCTCCTGTCTTGTCAGGCTCGTGAATAGAATGATATGGGAAATATCATGGCAGAGCGGATAACGACATGTTCAGATTCCAAATATGCCGGTTACAAGTCACTTGTCAATCTCCGTATTTCTGCTATACTTACAGGTATCATTTTTACTTTGCGTTTCGTTCCTGGATACCCACACCGGCTGAGCTGGAAATAGGCAGGTAAGCATTCAGGGTGGAGGGATTACCGGTACAGCACCGGACAAGGAGGCAGGCAGATGTATAAAAGGATTATGATTCCACTGGATGGCTCGAAGCTGGCGGAATGTGTTTTACCCCATGTGGAGGCTATCGCTGCTGGCTGTGATACCAGGGAGGTTATTCTGGTCAGCGTCACCGAGCGTATACCGGTAAAACAGACCAGACGTGACGCCGTGCCTGATGGTTACAAGATGCTGGATGTCAGCTTCTATAGCTCGGTGCCTGACCCCGGTGTGCCCAGTGGAGATCAGATGTATGTCGGGGCGGTGGGCAGAATGTACAAGCAAGCCCAGCGCTACCTCGATAGAATCGCCAGACAATTACGTCAAAAGGGGATTGAGGTGCGCACCGAGGTGCTGATGGGACGGCCTGCTGAAGAAATTGCCGGATATGGCACGAAGAATGAGGTAGACCTTATTATCATGGCTACCCACGGGAACTCGGGGATAAGCCGCTGGGTAATGGGCAGTACGGCTGACCGGGTGCTCCGTTCGGCATGTGTGCCGGTCTTGATGGTACGTGCCCCCGGTTGCTTTCCCGGAATCTAAGAGCCGGGGTCGGCTGGTCAAACGGAGCGGGTTTCTGGATTGTCGCCTGAAAAGGTGAAATTGCCGTAGGACAATGGCAAGAAAGGAGGCGTGATGTTGCCGAAAGAGAGAGTTATTGAAACTGATGTTCTGGTGGTTGGTGGGGGGTTGGCGGGGGTCTTTACCGCAGTAAAGGCAAAAGAACAGGGAGCGGACGTAACCCTGGTATCCAAAGGATATATTGGCAAATCAGGACAGACCCCTTGGGCACACGCTACCGGGGTGTTCAATCCGGAGTGGGGTCACCGGCTGGAAGAGTGGCTGGAACAATCCTATACTCGCGGTGAATATATTAACAACCGCGAGTGGACCGAGACCGTATTGCGGGATTCGTATGCCCGGTTTCAGGACCTGATGTCGTGGGGGATAGTATTCCTTAAAGACGATAAAGGCAACTATATTAAAGAAGCCCGCATGGGTGCCAGTGAGGCGCTGATGTGGACGCCTCATGATGGTAGCAGCGCCACCTGGGTTAAGCCGCTGAGGAGCTACCCGCAAAAGATCGGCGTGCGTATTCTGGAGAGAGTCATGATTGCCCAGCTGATGAAACAGGACGGCAGGGTGGTTGGTGCCGTCGGTTTTCCGGTGGAAGGTAATGATCTCTATATATTCACAGCCAAAGCCACCGTCCTCTGTGCCGGTGCCGGCGGTTTTAAACCGTGGGGGGCCTGGCCCATTGGTGACGTGACTGCTGACGGTCATGTGATGGCTTACGAGGCTGGTGCGGAAATAACCGGGAAGGAATTTGAAGACTTCCATGGCCGGCGACTGAAACTCGGGCGCGGTCGTCCCCCGCAAATGGAGATACCGTTACTCAATGCGGAAGGTAATGAGGTTGCTGGCCACGGTATGGGACTGAGTATTGACTTCGAAGCCCACGCCGGGGGGGCGCCGCTGACCAGGGGTGAGGATGAGATGATATCGAATTCAGCACTGGGAATGTCAATTCACACCATCGAGGGAGTCTGGCCGGTTGATAAAGAATGCTTCTCCGGCGTACCCGGTCTCTGGGTTGCCGGTGATAACTGCGCGACATGGGTATGTGGCGCTCAGTACGCCGGTATGGGCTTTGCCACGGCTACTGCTTCTTGCACCGGGGCCAGAGCGGGAATAGCCGCTGCCCGGTATGCCGGGCAGGTAACCCGGCCGGTAATTGATGAAAAGGAAGTGTCGGCAGCCGGAGCCGCCGTGCTGGCGCCAGTGCAGCGTAAGGGTGGCTTCAGCCCGGCCTGGGTAACCCAGTTGCTCCAGAACCTGACGATGCCGTATTTCATGTCACGCATCAAACATGGTGAGCGTCTGCAGGCGGCACTGACCATAGTTGAGTTTATGAAAGGTCACCTTGTTCCCGCGCTGTTTGCCCGTGATTGGCACCAGTTACGTCTGGCTCATGAAACGAAGAACATGGTGCTCAATGCCGAGATGAGACTCAGGGCTTCGCTCTTCCGGACGGAGAGCCGGGGCACTCATTACCGTGAGGATTATCCGCACCGGGATGACCCGGACTGGTTGGCATGGGTGATGATGAGGCAAGAAGATGGCCGGATGAAGGTGTATAAGAAACCGGTTCCTGAAGAGTGGTGGCCTGACCTGACCAGGCCCTATGCGGAAAGATATCCCGCCAGATTTCCCGGAGAGTAAAGTATCGTGACAGCGTTCGACTACTAGACATAAATATATTTAAGGGAGGTTATTATGGTTGTCAAGCGTCCCTGCTCACCGTGGGTACCCTATTACGACCCGGAGAAATGTTCTAACGGCTATACCCTTTTCACTCCCTTGAATGGGGCGGTGGCGTGGTTGATTGATATGGAGGGGCATCCGGTACATTGCTGGAATATGCCGTATAATCCGGGCGGGTATGGTAAACTGTTGCCCAATGGAAATTTGCTTTATGCCGGCATGGATATTGACGGGCCAATCGCCTGGGCTGGCGCTGCCGGTGGCTACCTGCTGGAAATCGACTGGGATGGTGCTATTGTCTGGCAGCACCATGACCCGTATCAACACCATGATTTCTGCCGCATGGACAGCGGGAATACCATGTATCTGGGCATGGTACAGGTGCCTGAGGAGCTTGTTCCAAGGATACAGGGGGGTAGGCCGGGCACCGAACGCGATGGGGTAATGTGGACCGACTACTTTCGTGAGGTTACCCCGGAAGGCGATACGGTCTGGGAGTGGTATGCTTACGAGCACCTTGATTTCGAGATAGATACCATTGCGCCGCTGATAGGGCGTGCCGAGTGGACGCATGGCAATGCCTGCTTCGTCATGCCCGACGGAGATATTCTGACCACCTTCCATCACCTGGATAGCGCTGCCATTATCGATAAGAAAACGGGGAATATTAAATGGCGGTGGGGAAAAGGGGAAATGTCCCAGCCGCATGACCCCACCCGGCTGGATAACGGCAACATTCTCATCTTTGATAACGGACCGCAGCGAAGCCCCGGTGCTACACCCGGCGGAGCCGGCGAGCCGCAACGACCCGGTGGTCCGATGATTGGTACCTACTCGCGGGTAGTGGAGGTCAATCCGCAGACAAATACGGTTGAGTGGCAATATATGGCTGATCCGCCGCCGAGTTTCTATTCCCCGAACATATCCGGGGCTCAGCGTCTGCCCAATGGAAACACGCTCATCTGCGAGGGCGCCCCGGGGAGAATTTTCGAAGTGACACCGGAGAAAGAGGTGGTCTGGGAATACCTCAGCCCGTTTTACGCCAGGAGACACGGGACACGCTGGGAAAGGGCTGTCTTTCGTGCGTACCGCTACCCGGCTGAACATGCGGCTCTGGAAGGCAGGACTCTTGACCCTGACCAGCTTGAATTTACCCTGCGGGAAAAGCCGTTCGGAAAGGAACGGGCGATGAAGGAACGGCTGCAGCGCCTGGGATATTAAGTCCGCTCATGGGTGGAGAAAAACAACCGGGGTGCTCGCTCGCATTTTGTAGAAAGGTATTGACAAACCGCGGGTAGGCGAGTAATATATCACATCTAATTTTTTGGTGTCGTGGAGGTGCGGGATGAAGGTCAAAGAGCTGCTCGCCGTCAAGGGTCGCCCGGTAGTAACCATTGGCCCCAATGACTCCGTCCGTCTGGCTATCAGCAGGCTGGTCGAAAATAACATAGGGGCGCTCCCGGTCTGCGCTCCCGGGGGTATAATCGTGGGCATCATTACCGAAAGAGACATTTTGCAGGAATGTTCTCGAATCGAGACCAGCCACGACCTTGATAGTTCCAGGGTAAAAGATGTGATGAGCCGGGATGTGGTTATCGGGGTTCCTGAAGATGATCTGGATTATGCGGTGAGTATCATGATGCAGAAGGGGATAAGACATCTCCCCATACTCACTGGCAACCGGCTGGCAGGCATGGTGTCAATGCGGGATGTAGTTGAGGTGCAGCTGGAGGAGTCCAAAGCGCAGGTACGTTACCTGGCCGACTACATTGCCGGCGGCTATATCTAGTCGGAGCCACACCTCCCGGTTTTTATACGGGATAACTGCAGCGCAGGTACTGAAGGGATAGTGTGAAATCTCAATATCGCTGGAGCTAGCTGACCACAGCCACGCATAATTAGCCGTCTATGCCCGCTTTCTCCTGACCTTCCATCCCGGTAGTGCACTGGCGTAGACTTTTGCCTTATTCTGATGGGTAACCGGTATGGCAAGCCCTGTGTCTCCTTGACAAAACGGTACGGCATGCTTAAAGTGGGAGTGCCCGGTACCGCGAATGGCGGAGACGGAACTGGTGCCGGGTAGGGAGAAGCACTGGAAACAAGGAGTGTACCGTGCAGGAGATAGCTCCGGTTATTGCCTTTGTTGGTATCCTTGTATTTCTGGCGCATCTCTTTACCGGTGTTTTCAGTAAGACCCGAATCCCCGACGTTATCCTGCTGATTATTATTGGTATTTGTGTTGGTCCTGTCTTCGGTTTGATTTCTCCCCTGCAATTCGGGGCAGTGGGCCCCGTTTTTACCACCATTACCCTCATCATTATTCTGTTTGAGAGTGGCATTACCCTGAGACTGGGCACTTTGCGCTCTGCCCTGGGTGGCGCCATGACACTGGCGCCGCTAGGCTTTTTCTCCACCATGCTGGTGGCAACCGGATTCGCCATCTGGCTCACTGATTTGGAGTTGATACCCGCCTTTATCCTGGGAGCCATTGTGGGTTCCACCTCGGAAGCAGTGATTATTCCCCTGGTCAGGCAAATAAGAATGGGTGAGGAAACGCAGACCCTGTTATCAGTGGAATCATCGGTGAATGATGTCCTCAGCATTGTCGTTGTCGTTGCCCTGATTGGCGCCTATCAACTGGGTGAAGTTAAAATAGGTTCCATTTTCGGTGATTTAATTGCCTCATTTCTCGTTGCCGTCGCTTTCGGGATTATGGGTGCCTTCATCTGGTCGATATTGCTCAACAGGATACATGTGATTAAAAACGCCATGTTTACCACGCCGGCGTTTGTTTTCGTTATTTTCGGTATTGTGGAAACACTGGGCTTCAGCGGTGCCATTGCCGCGCTTGCCTTTGGTATCACGATTGGCAATATAGAGTCAGTCCGGTTTCCGCTTTTCAAGGCACCCTGGGGTGGCGAGCCGGTTGGCCTTACCCAGGCGGAAAAAGTGTTCTTCAGTGAGGTGGCTTTCCTGCTGAAAACCTTTTTCTTTGTCTATCTGGGCATATCGCTGGAGCTGATTGGCGGATGGCCGATAATCGTTGGCGTGATTCTCACCGTTATCGCTTTTATCCTTCGTATCCCTGCCGTCAAGGTATCGGTAAGAAAGCCCATCCCGTCCAGAGACATTTCCGTTATGGCGGTGATGGTACCGAAGGGTCTGGCCGCGGTGGTGCTCGCGACAATACCGCTGCAACAGGGGGTTGTTGGGGGAGAACTGATTAAAAACATTGTCTATAGCATAGTCCTGTTGAGCATAGTGATGACCTCGGTGCTGGTGCTGTTAATCGAAAAAACGAAATTCGCTGACCTGTATGCCTGGTTCTTCACGCCCGGTCTGCCGCGACTGAGGATTGCCCGGAGACCGGCATCGGAAAGGCTGGCGGAGGAAACCGGTGGCATTACTCCGAGTGGTAGCAAGCTGTTTGGCGGCGCCGACAAGAAACCGGAAAAGCGGTGATTTATCCGGAGTAATCACAGTTTGTTCAGTGGTGACAAACCGGGGCTAACTAGACCAGCGAAGCGGATGCCACGTTTCTTGCCTTGTCCATTACCGATTGAGCCGCTGTAGAAAGAGGCTGTTTGCCCTGTCCGGTCTCTTCAAAATGGCGGGCTATTCTATCCAGTGCTTTCCGTTGCAGGGTACTTACCGGCATGTAGTTCACGGTGGGTCCCTGCTGGTCCCGTGAGTAAATGATACAGCCATCCACGTTATTTGCCTGTTGCCAGTCTTCATACCCTCTGGCTACCTGCTCCATTAATTCTGAAGGTACTTTAATAACCGCCAGGTCACCGTCGCTCTCCATGACCAACAGCCGTTGAGTATCGGTGGTGGCAGGCTCGGCCGGGGGCAGCCTGTGGAGAAAAATCAGGGGATAGCGGTGTTCCGCTTTATAGATTGGCAGGGAAGCTTCAAAGTAGTCCTCGGAATAATATGGCAACCGGTACAGTACTGCCGGTGTTTCTTTGAGTCGGGCTATCCGTATCCGCCTTTCGTATTGTAACGCCAGTTCCTCCCGTCTCGTTTCCCCCAGCTTGATTATCTGCCCGGGGTATTTCCTTAGGACATCCGGTAATCTCCCTGTTTTCAGGGCGTGTCCCAGTATATATTCCAGCGCCCATAACTCCTGAGTTCCAATTTCCACCGCTAGCGGCATTGACTGTCCCTGTCTGATTTCCAGGCCGACGGTGGCGTAGATTTTTTGAGAACGTTCCATTTTCCTTGCCCGGTTTCTGGCCAGCTTGTAGTCTGCTTTATCCATGAGCGAGGTGAATACCCTGCCATCTGGGTCACAGTAAAGCATCCTGACTTTGCTGCTGGGTAGCTGCTCGTTACCCAGTCGTACCGGTATCAGGTAGAGAACGTCTTTGCGCTGGGAGCGACGGAACAATTTCATGGGCTTATTTCCTTGGTAAGGTTACCTCGTTTAACCCCGTTTCATCGACCTGGACTATCGCTGAATCTAATCCACATAAGATATTCGAATTGATACGTGACGCCCTTGACGGTTATTTGATAGTTGACATTATAGCACTCTAAGCGGATGGTTTCACGTTGTCAAGGCTTTTTACAACTGGATCACAGGGTACCAGGACAAACTGACTATGCGCGTGGACATAGCCGGGAGTGACTCCGGTGCCTTCCCGCTGTTTTAATTCCACGACTTGCCCGCCGGTAACGAATGCCGGATAGACCTGGCTTTATCAGTGCTCACCTCCATTTATCTATGGAAGTGGCGACGGGCCACCAGCTGCTACCCCATCCCCAGGCGAACCCCTCACCGCCAGCGACGATTATCTTGATGGTCTCCGGTCCTCTCATTATGAAGGGCACCGGTGCTTCGTCGGGAAGGTCAAGATGGTCCGGGTTCAGCATCTTGGAACCACGCGGGTTTTGCCTGGCTTCGGCTTCCAGGGCGAAGTACCGGTAGTGTGCTGCCAGTTCACTACGGGACCAGGTAACATTGTCGTACAGGTAGTCCTGAAGCTGCTGCATCGTGGCGAAACCGTACTGCTCCTTCCATATCCTGGCGGTATCCGGTGTAAACAGTACCAGTGCCCCCAGGTTTTCGGTACAGGTCCGTAGTGCGGTCACCAGATGTTCCGGTGAGCTATTCTGAAATTCAAAAAGGTCGGTCGGAATCTTTACGTTACCGGCGCAGGCCGGCATGAGCTGAATAAATCCACTGAAGCTGATGAGGACGCTTTCACCGGCAGTGTAGCCTTCAGCTACGTTCAGACCTCCCCACGGACTGTTTTCACTCTCCGCAAAGGTGAGCCCCCAGATATTATTGCCCAGTCGCCCGATGGAACTGACCCCGATACTACTGCCGGTCAGGTTAATGCCCATCAACGCGCCGGCCCGACCCAGGCTCATATTGGCGGGATTGCCTGGCGAAAGCACTTCTATTTGTGAATTCATGCCTGTTTCTCCGGCTATCGGGCCGCTCACCACGAACATGTGCCCCACCGAGCAGTCGGTGGCGGCACCGGTGCATGCCCCCAGCTCCAGCATGGCCAGTAGCACGGGCATGTATCCGGGCTTGCATCCGGCCATCACCGCATTAACCGCTACCTTCTCTACCGTGGCTATTCGCTCCACTTCTCCGGTCCATCGGTTGGTTACCTTGATTATTTCATCAGGGGCGTGGCTGGTACCGGAGAGCATGTGCGCTACTCTTTCCTCGGTAGGTGGTGTTACCGGAAGCCCATCAGTCATTAATGCCCGTGGCGGTCTGCCGGGAGGAAAGCGGGTCAGGTCACCCTCAAAGTATGCCTGGACTTCATCATAGGTTCCGGTCATGGCAATCCTGGATGGGGGTGGTGGTTTATGGGTTCCTGACTTTTTTTCTTTCTCAGTTAGTGGTCTGGTCAGAGCGTCGATGAACCGGGGTATAAATTCGGTAACCGTTTTCAGTGCCGTATCTGGAGGAGTACCTACCTGACGTACTTCCGGTACACCTTCTCGCTCAAAGGCTTTTTGAGCAATACCCTTAATATCCTCGTGGTCCCATATCTCCAGGGCAACCGGGATGCCTTTTTTTTCTATCTGGGCCGCAACGCGGCCGTCCGCCATAGCGGCACCCCCTCAGTAGGCATGGCCGACTATAGCCGCATCACCAGCCAGAATACTTGCCCAGTCACGGTCAGTCAACGGGCCACTGTTGTGCCCGCCCTCGGTCCGGTAATACACGATATTACCGCCGGGAACCGCCGCCTTCAGGTCAGCGGCAATGGATTCCATTACCTCTTCATTGCCTCCATGCAGGTTGATAACGTTTATGGTCTTGCCTTCCAGGTGGTGCAGCCGGGGGCTCAGCGAGGTTATTTCTCTCTCCGGCTCCTCGGCGAGCGGGTTTAGCACGGTATATACCGGTTCCGCGGATAATCCTTCCCTTGCCATGGTGAGACCTCCTTGTTATCAATGACTTTTGTATATTTCACTGATTAATTCAGTAAGAGACTCCTGTCCTTGGCTACGATTTGTCCTATGGTTAATGGTCTGGTTAACCGGTAGCGTGCTCCCTTCCAGGTCAAATGCGAAGGTCGGTCCCCGGCTCCGGAAATCAGCAGCAGGGGCACACCCCGGCACATTTCCCCGAATAGTTCGAGTGCGTTCGCTGGCATGTCAAGACCCAGAGTTTCTATAATAGGCAAGCTGGGCACAATTTGCAACCCTGATAGCTGTGAGACAGCCGCTTCAAGGCTGGCGGAACCGGTCACTTCAAGACCCTCTTCCTTGAACTGAGCTCCGAGAAGAGAATGCGTTAAACTATAGTTAGATACGATGAAAATATGTGTGCAGCCTGGAAGCATTGTTCTAACATTCATCCTAAGCTCATAAAATTACTTAGTGAATATTACGTAGTGAAAATATACTAAAGTATATTAACATAAACAAAAGTATATGTAATCAATATACTTTTTAAGTACTAAGTAGATTCATCGACTATGGTTATCAGTTCCAAAGATAGGATGGGAATCAGGGTACGGGGAAACAGGAACAGGTTGTTTGCTCCATCCACAAAACTGTTTAACCAACGAGGTCTTTATTATAGCCGTGGGGAGTAGTTAGAGCTGCCGGTCATTACGCAGTACGGTGACCTCCCCGTTAAAACCATCCACGGCAACAGAGATATCATCATCAAGTCGCAGGGCATTGGGTACCGAAACCACTGCCGGTATGCCGTATTCCCGGGCTACAATCGAGCTATGGGACAACATACCGCCTGATTCGGAAATTATGGCTTTTGCCCGGGAGAATAGGGGCGTCCAGCTTATATCCGAGTAGGGGATTATCATAATGCACCCGTCCTCCATCTTCGGGAAGTCGTGCATTCCCTTGATTACCTTCACCCTGCCTTCTGCGTATCCCGGCGAGGTGCCCAGTCCCTTCAGCTTGTCAGATATCCGCTCATTAATCAACGGTGCCGGCGTGGCATCGCCAATGATAATACCGGGAAGTTCAATGTATTGATACCGGGCTATTTCTTCTTTTCGTTGCTGCCATTTCGCCCGGTATTCATCGGAGAGATCCCCGGATGCAACCGTCTCCCGTATTTCATTGAGGGTTAAATAAAAAATATCCCGGTCATCGACTATGAAACCGCTTTCTCTGAATAGCTGCGCCATGTGGAGGAAATAGGGACGGAACAGGGCATATCCCCCAACGTATAAGAAATTTACTTTCTCCCGGTATACCCTCGAATTCAGGGCACGGCCATATAGTTTTTTAATGAACCACCTCTGGATTGGGCTTACCGGAATGGTGCTAATTTCAATGTTGCCACTTTGCCGGCTGGCGGGTTTCTGGTAATTTATTATCATGTTCATGACCTGGTCCGGCGTTTCTCTCCAGGGCACTTTGGAAAAGTCATTTCCGCTTTCGCTTAAATGACCAAACTGCCGGATAAACTGCTCGACATCCCTGTCGAAATCCTCGATATCCTGGCATTCCTCCAATTCGTTTCGGTCCGATGTCTTTAACCTGCGTCTGGTGTCTTCCGGTAACGCCAGGTATTTTTCATGTAGCTGTGAGAAGTGGTAATCAACATCAATATCCACCAGTGCCCGTCGTTCCGCTGAGAAACTGATGGTCCTTATATCAATCCCCAGTTTACCCAGATACGTTTTAAGCAGCATATTATACAGACCCATGGTCAATTGTGAGACAATCACGAAATATGAAGACCCGGTATTGAGTTTCATCAAATCATCGATGCATGACTGGGTCTCTCTCATGCTGAGTCGGGAAATGTCTTCGCCATGATACCGGTCATATTTTCGCTTCTGGCTAATCAAAAACCGGTCCATCCTTCGGAAAAATAGTGCCTTGCTAATGAAGAAACGCACCAGGCTTGGGATATACCGGAGCGTTTTAATCCCCGGCTTCATTCTGGTTGCCTTACCCGAGGGGACTCCCAGACCCATGATAATCTCGATTGATTCTCTGGGCATTCCCAGTATCTGGAAAACATCACCCACCACGCCCATGTTAAAATACGCGCGGTAATAGAAGGACTTTGCCAGGCGGTCTATTTCAATGTTCCTGGCGGCGTTACCGATTAATTCAATAAACAGCTTTTTCCAGGAATAATTGACCACGGCTATATTGACGGACCATATGAGTGGATGGATAATCCCCGGTAAGAATTCTTTGGCGATCCGGTTGGAATACACATTGATACCTTTCAGTGCCGTGATTTCCCGGAGTTGCAGCCAGTAAATTGTGCCGCCATCGTATACCCATTCCAGGTCAACGGGTCTGCCGTATTTTTTGGCTATATTTATCGCCTGTGCTGTCACCTGCTCTATGACCGGTTGCTTTACCCGGTTCTCCGGCAATTCAATCCAGTTCCCCCATTTATAGACCCAGCGGTCGGGAGTCAAGCCGCGTTGGACTAACTCGTCTCCGCTCCCGGCAACGGACTCCACGATGATTTCATCCATGCCGGTAACCGGATTTTTGGTGAAAGCAACGCCGGATAATTCGGGGTACACCATTTCCTGAATAATCGCCGCCATACGTACCGCGTCGATAGACCTGTTTACTTTGCCGGCATAGGCGACTACTCTCTCGCCATATATAGACTGCCAGACCGCCTCTATCGCCTTCATTATTTCATCTATCGAGATGAGATTGAGATAACTCTCAAACTGTCCGGCGAACGAGTAGCCGATTCTGTCTTCGATATCGGCTGAAGACCTGATGACGTATTTCTTGTGGGGTACTATCAAATTCGCAAGTTCCGATTGCAGGCTGGTAAGAACGTCGCTTTTCCCGGAAATATAGTCCTGGTATGCCTTGAACGGGCATATGTAGGTTTTGGGTACCGGAAACCCTGCCTTCATCAGGTAGACCAGATTGCTGGCTTTGAGCCCGGCCCGTGAAGGGGTACCGGCTTTGGCTATGTCCAGAATATACCGCTTCATTTAAGTGCCCCCGTAACCAAAAGACTCGAAGTACTACAATGAAGTACTACAATCAGGAATTCAGTGCCTTCTCAATCTGCCGAATTGCATAATTCTCTGCATGCCCCGTCCCATTGGAGTCATTGACATTACCAGGCTCAGGTCTACCTGTCGGTCTTTCCTGAATTTAATATATTGCCGCAGGTCGGGAATCATGGCGATTACGAATATCACGTTGACAAACAGCGCATATCCCAGATAAGCGAAATCATGAGTGAGAAACCACGCCCAGAATATCAGCAGCCACAAACCGGAAAGGTAAGCGATAATAAAGTCCCTGGCGATGAACAGGCCGATAAGCAATCCGCCGGTAGCGACCGCGAATGCGCCAATCCAGTCTATAACGAATAGCGCGCCATATACCGAGGATATCCCGCGCCCACCTTTGAAGCGATTGAAAACCGGCCAGATGTGGCCCACCATCCCGGCGGCGGCGGCAATGAGAAGATAGGGGTCTTGCGGGTAGAGCAGCTTGAATACCAGCGTGGGAATGGCTACCTTGGCCATATCCAGGAAACCCTGCAGACACCCGGCGCGGGCACCCAGGGACATCGAAACGGCGGCGGCTCCCTTTGCCGTCACTTTATACGTCTCGTCATGACCGGGCACGGCAACATCGATATCGGCAACCTCACTCTGACCGGCACTTAATTTGCCGACCAGCTTTGAGAAGGGAATCGAACCGAAAAGGTAACCGAAGGCGATAGCCGCCAATACCAGTAGCGGGCTCATTTTCCTCCTGCCTGCCCTATGCCGATGTTCCCGGGCTGTAAATGATATTCATGTTGTCAGTTCAATGGCGTGTTTTTTACCGGTTTAACATAAGATTGCCGCAAAATGAAATACCATACTCCGATTATCCGGTTTGCTCAGTCAAGCACTGCCATATGGGTTCTGGTTTACTATAATCAGTGATTGTTGCCGAAGCTTAGACCATTGGAGGTTACAGGTCAATAGTCTTAACGGATAGATTCGAGATAACAGAAGTATCTTTTTTGGTACCGGTTTCGGCAGATTGGGGACAAAGACTGAAAATGCCTGAGTGGTTTCTTTGGTCGGGGAGGAGTTAAAAATAGAGAAGCACAGCCATTATGACTGTGCTCTGATAATCTTTGTAGCGGGGGTTGGATTTGAACCAACGACCTTCGGGTTAGATTTCACCAGGCGCACGTTTACCGGCGTAACTGGCGCGGAGGGCGCAGGGGAGGATGGTGTTAGGCATATCACAGAAGCTCCAGAACGAGGGTGGGGGCTTGCCGGAGAACAGGCGAGGCTTAATCCACACGCCTGCCACAGGCTCAATAGGATGGTAGTTCGGGTATATCCCGCGTGAACCATGTTGAGAATTGGGGCTTACTCTATTGGTAGCTAAGTCTATCCCGTGCCAGATATGTGCCTAGAATGAAGAAAAACGACTATCAACCCCTCATTAAGGTGAAAGCTTAGCAGCCCAAACAGCGCTTTGGTCGTGAATCTGAATCTCATATGACTGATAAAGGATAAGATGAACCATTGACAGAAGGGTACCCACGTCTAGTTTGAGGTCGGGATTGTCCTCTAATAAACGTTTCGCCGCTGCTTCATCAATAGCCAACACCTGTAAATCGACTAGGGGTTCATACTGAATGAGAGAGGCGAATCGTAGAATGTCAACGACATAGAGGCTACTAGAGTCCGAGTCATTTAGATGGAGGATAGGGCAACCATCATGTTTTCCCAGTATCCAGTTTGTTCTGAGGTCATCGCCGAGTTCCCATCCAGGGGTAGTGAGCGCCTTGTTGAGCGAGATTACGGTGTCAACCTCTAAATGGGCTGCTATTACTATGAGGCTCCTATCACATTTGTCTAACAAGTCAGCCATCCTCTTGGCTGTGTCAATGATTCCCTCCGGCTGTGGGGTAGTGGTATCTGGCAGCGTTTGACCGGTGCGGCTAACAGACTCCATTAGGAGGGTGGACAGCTTCTTAAGTAGGTGGCGCTCTTCGGCTACGGCGAATTCCCAGCCTCTCAGGTCAAGCCAGTTAGAGCCTTCAACGAATGGCCCCCTATTCTCCAGCCTGTTGAAGCCGAAGCTTGTCAGGCGGTTGGGTATAGCTTTGTGTTGGAACGTACCGTAGTACCTGAATATCTTCTCCGCCGCGCCTATCTCCCGCCGCCCCTTCAGGTAGTCATCCTCGAACCTTTGCACCCGTGCTTCTGACAAGGGTGATTCGAGCACGTGTGCTTCTTGGCGTTGACGTTCAGCCTCGGCTTCTTGCTCTAGTGAAGCCACGATGGCGCTGGCCTCATTCACATTCCCGCCTTCCACGATGAGGAAATGGTTGATAAGCCCTCTGTCCTGCGGCTGGAATGTCTCTACAGCACCAGCCGCTAAGCCTGATGGAGAACCTAGGGAAGCCTCTAGTACAACCACGTGCAAATCCGCCCAGCGTGGTGTTCTCTTGAATTTCCGTATGGCGTTTTCGAGGGAATAATGAACACACTGATCGACTGATGCCTGCATTGAATGGGCGCCGGTAGAAGCTATAATCCAGACGCCATCTTTGCTATCCTTATTGTCAATCCTAGCGAGCTCCCATTCTTCATACCATTTGAAGTCGTTAGTATTGCCCTTAAGACGTCTCTTGCACGCGGCTACTACTGCCTCCACAAATGCATCCTTGCACTCCTGCGTGATGAAGGAATGCTCTAAACCCTCGTCAACAAGCATAAACTTTCCAGAGATTTTATCTCTGATACGGCTCATGATGTCAGGGTACGGGCCACCATGAAGGCAAAAGATAACTGGCGGGTCAGAATCTGCTATCAGCGAAATGTGACCTTGCCGTGGTATGCGGATGGCGCCCTTCTGACCTGGGCTTAGAGTTGGAGCAACACGCTCTATCTCTCGCTTAACGAGCCGTCGTAGGTTGGTGGACATTGGAAGGCGGAAATCTACTGCGGGGCAAAGATAGTAAGAGCCACCGCAAGGTGGTTTAAGGCGCTTCTCATTATTCCTAATGTACGTGATGTAGTCTCGATAGTTGAAATCAATAAGGCGCTTTACTTCGACTGCGGCTGTTTTATTGCCATTGCCAACAATTGCCTCGGGAGCGGGCTCCTGAAGCTTGAGGTCATGCAAGTTCTCTTGGACAGACCAGTTGCCTCCGTAGTGCTCTCCGAGGTAATGACAGGTGAGGGTGACACATCTTTGCTCTTGCTCTGTTAAAGGCATCCACCTTTACCTTATCGGTTCAGCAGTTAGCTACATAGTAGCACAATTGGGCTAACATCTTAAGCCTCTGCCCTCTACCGTTACAATATCCTATTTAGCCGCCACCCAGCATAGGACTAAACTCCCGCCGTGACCCCGCTTATCAACCCAGAGGAAACGCGCCTTAATAAAATAAGGCTTAAGCCCTCACCTGGACATGGATGCGGCCAAAGAGAACGGAGGGCAAGGCGGCAAAGAGAAAGCCCGCCTTTACGACGGGCCTAAGTCTAATCGATTGGTAGCGGGGGTTGGATTTGAACCAACGACCTTCGGGTTATGAGCCCGACGAG